>NZ_BAAANN010000055.1:8796-42205 GCF_039529815.1 Amycolatopsis minnesotensis
TGGGCGCGGAAGCAGGGCAAGAGCGGCGAGCTTGGGAAGTGCGGCGCGGTCACTGCAGGGCACCTTGGCGGCCTGCGAGACGGCCACGCCCTGAAGGTGCCCCTTCGCGGCATCACATACCCCGAAAAGCACCTTCAGGGCACGACAGGACCCCGCTGGAGCAGCGCGAGTGCGGGGGTGAAGAGCGCACCCGCGGCACCCCGCGGCGTCAGTTCCGCACCGCGTACTTCAGGTGGGTGGCGCGCTTGCCGGGGATGATCACCGGGTCGTCGAAGCGGTGCGGTGCCCCGGTCAGGTTGGCGAAGTAGGGGATGCCTTCCCCGAGCAGCACCGGCACCAGGCTGACGTACACCTCGTCCACCAAGCCGAGGTCCAGCGCCTGGCCCGCGATGTTCGCGCTCGCGATGGTGACGTTCCTGCCGTCCGCGATCTCGCGAGCCGTCTCGATCCCTTCCGCCACGCTGCCGACGAAGGTGGTCGTCTTCCACTCGGCGGCGTCCGGCGGGGTCCGGTGGGTCACCACGACCACCGGCGCGCCGAGGGGATGGGTGCCGCCCCAGCCCTTCGTGTGGTCGAACAGGCGGCGCCCGCACACGAGCGCCCCGGCGTTCGCGAGTACCTCGCGCAGCATCCCGGCGCTGTTTTCGTCGACGTGGAAGGACCAGCGCTCGTCGGCGCTCGGCACCGTCACGTCACCGGCGTCGTACCAGTCGAACAGTTCACCCGTGCCGTCCCGCGGGTCCGCGATGAACCCGTCGAGCGACATCGTCATGTGTGCGAAGACCTTGCCCATCGCGAACCTCCCAGTGGTCGAGAGGGCAAGGATAGGACCGCACCCGCCGGGCCGTCCACAGTGGACGACCCGGCGCGGTCCCCGGTCAGCTCGTGAGGGCGGCGAGCATGCCGGGCTCGTAGGAGCCGGCCGGCGTGCGCACGATGACGTTCATCCGGTTGGCCGCGTTCATCAGCGCGACCGCGCAGACCAGCGCCGCGACCTCGTTGTCGTCGTAGTGCTCTCGCACCCGCGCCCAGGTCTCGTCGGAGACGCCTTCGTGGGCGTCGGCGATGCGGGTGCCCTCCTCGGCGAGCGCCAGCGCGGCGCGCTCCGCCTCGGTGAACACGGTGGCCTCGCGCCAGGTGGCGACCAGGTTCAGCCGGACCGCGGTTTCCCCCGCCGCCGTGGCGTCCTTGGTGTGCATGTCGGCGCAGAAGCCGCACCCGTTGATCTGGCTGATGCGCAAGGCCACCAGTTCCTGGGTGGCCGCCGGCACCGACGATTGCATGAGCACCTGCGCGGTGGTGGCGAACCGCTTGCCGAACTTCGAGGCGAGTTCGTTCTCGAACATGTTGAAACGGGCATTCATGGCTTCGTCCTCACTCGTGGTGTCTGGAACGAACACCAGATGCCGGGGGCCCGGTTCCTGTGACACCGCGGCCGAGTGGTGTGCGCCACAGGGAACCGGTGTCACAGAACGGCGGTGACCGGCGTCTGGTGGTGTTACCCGCCGAGAGCGAACAGGAGCCGCCCCATGGCCGGACCGTCCCAGCCCAGCCCCGCCACCGAGGCGTTCGTCGAGCACCGCAACCTGCTGTTCACGGTCGCCTACGAGATGCTCGGTTCGGCGGCCGACGCGGAGGACGTCCTGCAGGAGACCTGGCTGAAATGGGTGGGCGTCGACCTCGGCACCGTGGAGAACCAGCGCGCGTACCTGGTCCGGATCACCACGCGCAAGGCGCTGGGCAGGCTGCGGACGCTCGGCCGCCGCAAGGAGTCCTACGTCGGCTCCTGGCTGCCGGAGCCGCTGCTGACCGCGCCCGACGTGGCCGAGGACGTCGAACTGGCCGAGAGCGTCTCGATGGCGATGATGCTCGTGCTGGAGACGCTCGCGCCGACCGAGCGCGCGGTGTTCGTGCTGCGCGAGGTGTTCTGCCTCGGCTACGACGAAATCGCCGAAGCCGTCGAGAAGACCCCGGCGGCGGTGCGCCAGATCGCCCACCGGGCACGGGAGCACGTGACCGCGCGACGACCGCGCGAGGTCGTTTCGCCCGCCGAGACCCGGGGCGCGCTCGACGCGTTCAAACGCGCGGTCGAAACCGGTGATCTGCAAGGGCTGCTCGACATCCTCGCGCCGGACGTGGTGCTCGTCGGCGACGGTGGCGGCGTCAAGCAGGCCGTGCTGAAGCCCATCGTGGGGGCCGGCAAGGTGGCCCGCCTGCTGGCCACCGGGCTGGCCAGGGTCGCCACGGCATCGCTGCGGGCGGTGGAGGCCAACGGCTACCCCGCGCTCACGATCCGGCTCGACGGCGAGCTGGACACCGTCGTCGCGGTATGCCTCGACGGCGGCCTCATCACCGGGCTCTACGCCGTGCGCAATCCCGAAAAGCTGTCGCACATGGAACAGGAGACCGCGCTCCGCCGCTGAACCCGGCGGGGCATGATCGTCCGATGACCGACGACGTGGGATTGCGGCCGTTCCGAGAAGACGACCTCGCCGTGCTCGAGGCCCTGCTCCTGGATCCGGCAGTCGCGGGGGAGCACGACTGGACCGGCTGGTCCGACCCGCGGCGGTACCGGCGGGAGTGGGCCGAGACCGGGATGCTCGGCGACGACGCGGGCAAGCTGATGGTGGTACGCGGTGACGAGCGGCTCGGTTTCGTCGACTGGCGGCGCCGGCGGACCGCGCGGGCTTCGCACTGCTGGAACATGGGCATCGCGCTGCTGCCCGCCGCGCGCGGCAGGGGCCACGGCGCGCAGGCGCACCGGCTGCTGGCCCGATACCTGTTCGCACACACCACTTCGCACCGGATCGAGGCCGACACCGAACTGGGCAACATCGCCGAGCAGCGGGCGCTGGAGCGGGCTGGGTTCACCCGCGAGGGAGTGCTCCGCGGAATCTGGTGGCGGGACGGAGCCTGGCGGGACGGCGTGCTGTACAGCCTGCTGCGCACCGATCCGCCGGTGTGACACGGATTCAGCGGGGCAGCGACCGGCGCCACGCCGAGGGGCTGGCGCCGCGGGCGCGTTTGAACGCCACGCTGAACGCGAACGCGTCCGCGTAGCCGACCTCGCCCGCCACCGCCGCGACCGTCTTTTCGGTGTCCCGCAACAGATCCGCCGCCAGCGTCATCCGCCAGCCGGTCAGGTAGGTGAGCGGGGGTTCGCCGACCAGCGCGGTGAACCGGGCGGCGAACGCGGCACGGGACAGGCCGATCTCGGTGCCCAGCCCGGCGACCGTCCACCGGCGCGCGGGATCGGTGTGCAGCAGGCGCAGCGCTTCGCCGACGGCCGGATCGCTCAGCGCCCGGTACCAGGCGGGCGGCATCGCCGATTCGGCGCACCAGGCCCGCAAAGCCAGTACCAGCACCAGATCCAGCACCCGGGTGAGCACCGCGTCCTGACCGGGTTCGTCGCGGGACACCTCGGCGGCGAGCAGGTCCAGCGCCGCCGAGGTCCGCGGTCCGGCGGGCACCACCGCCAGCGGCGGCAGCAGCGCGAGCAGCCGGTCGCCGACGTCGCCGTGGAGTTCGTAGGCGGCCCGGAGCATGGTCGTCGCGCCGGGCAGGCCGTCGCCGTAGGTACGCGGCGCCAGATTCGGGTGGCCCGCGGCCGGCTGTCCGTTCGCCAGGTACTTGCGGCCGCCGCGGATGGTGAACTGGCGCTCGGTGCCGGGGTCGTCGGCGATCGTGTGCCGGCCGCCCCCGGTGACCAGTGCGATGTCCCCGGCGGCGAGGTGCACCGGCTCGGCACCGGAGCCGTCCAGCCGGATCGACGCGTGCCCGCCGAGCGTGGTCAGCACGGTCAGCGGGGGAGCGTCGGCGTAGGTGACCGACCACGGCGGCCGCTGGATCAGCTGCCGGACCAGCGCGGTGCTCGCACGGGCCCGGTGCAGCAGATCGGTCAGCACGTCCATGCGCACAGGCTAGACGTTCGCAAAGCAATCATCGACGATCGCCCATGGATCGTCCGGCCGTGCCGGGGTTTGCTTCAGGGCATGACCAACACGCACAACTCCATCGCGGTGTTCGGCACCGGTCCCGGCGTCGGCAGGGCGGTCGCCCGCCGGTACGGAAGAGCCGGGTACGACGTCGTCCTGGTCGCCCGCCGCCGAGGCCCGCTGGACGAGTTCGCCGGGGAGCTGACCGCCGAGGGCATCACCGCGCACGTGGTGACGGCCGACCTGTCCGAACCGGATCTGGTGCCCGATCTCGCCGCGCGGATCCGTGCGAAGGTGGGCGATCCCACGGCCTTCTACTACGGCCCCGCCAGGGACCCCGAGTTCATCGCCGCCGCCGACCTGCGCGCCGACCGGCTGCGCGAGCTGATGCCGATGACGCTCGACACCCTGCTCGCGCTGGTCGGGGAATTCCTCCCCGCGATGATCGAGCGCGGCGACGGCGCGATCCTCAGCGCACAGGGGGCCGCCGCCGTCCGGGGACTCCCGCGGATGAGCGGCTGGACGCCTGTGCTCGCCGCCCAGCGCCACTACCTCCAGTCCCTCGCGGCCGAGGTCGCCGAGCACGGCGTGTACGTCGGCATGCTCTACGTCGGCGCGCGCATCACGGGAACCCCTTACGACGCGATGTTCCTGACGGCACGGGCCGAGGGAAAGCCGGTTCCCGACCTGCCCGCCGCCGACCCGGATGTCCTCGCCGAACTGCTCTGGACCATGCACGCCGACCGGAAAACGGCGGAAAGGGTTGTCCCGGAAGGACTTTTCGGCTGATACGCGGTTCGCGTCCGCGGGCGGGTCACCACGCGCCGCCGGTTCGGATGCTGCACTGGATGGCGTCGATGAGCGCGGTGGCGGCGGGCGGATCGGGCGGGTCGCCGTAGGTGACGGCGTAGATCTGGCGGGCGTTCTCGGGCAGTTCGGTGGCGTGGATGCCGGGTGTCCGGTGCGCGCGGAGGGCGAGTCCCGGCAGGGTGGCGACACCCATGCCCGCGGCGACCAGCGCCTGCATGACGACCATGTCGTCGCTGACCAGTGAGACGCGCGGGGTGAAGCCCGCCTGCCTGCACAGGGTGACCAGCTCGTCCTGGCAGCGGGCGCACCCGCCGATCCAGGCGGAGTCGCGGTGGTCGGTGATCGCCTGCCCCGGTTCGTGGGTGAGAAGGTAGATCGGGTCGTCGAGGAGGTGGGTCAGCCGGAGCCCGTCGTCCTCGCGCGGGGTGTCGGCGTACCGGAAGATCAGCGCGACGTCGATCCGGCCCGCGCGCAGCAGGCGCAGCGCTTCGACCGGATGCTCGTCGACGAGTCCCAGTTCGATCCCGGGATGCGTGCGGGCCAGCGCGACGGCCGCCTTCGGCACGATGGTGCTCAGGATCGACTGGAACCCGGCCATCCGGACCCGGCCGGTCCGGAGTCCGACCCGCGCGGCCAGTTCGGCCGTGGCGGTGTCGACGCGGCCGACGATTTCGGTGGCGCGGGTGGCGAGCAGCTTCCCTTCGGGAGTGAGCCGGATGCCGCGGCCGACCCGCTGGATCAGGTGCGCGCCGGTGGCCTTTTCCAGCCGTGCGAGGTGATGGCTCACCGCGGGCTGGGAGTAGTGCAGTTCCTTCGCCGCCCCGGTCACCGAACCGTGCCGGGCGACCGCGGCCAGCACGGCGAGCTGGGCCAGGGTCAGCATTCATCAAGGTTACTCAGGTAATTGCCAGAATTCTGGCATTGGACGTCATGTGAACCGCGAACCACGATGGGAGGCGAACGGAAAGGAGAGCATGATGACCATCGCATCCGGCACCCGGTCAAGACCCGGCCTCGCGGAGCTGATCGAGCAGATCCGCCACCGCACCCGGCAAGGCACCGACGCGCGCACCACCGCGCGGCTGGTCGCCGAAGTCCTCACCGAGCTGAGCCCGACCGCGGACCTGCTCACCGCGGCGGAACGGGAAGGCTCCGCCGACGGGTACACCCGCCACACCCTGCACGCCGAGTCCGCCTTTTCGATCTCCGCCGTGGTGTGGCGGCCCGGCCAGCTCACCGAGATCCACGACCACCTGGTGTGGTGCTCTTTCCTCGTCCTGCAAGGCGCCGAGACGGAGACCGTCTTCGACATCGACGGTGACCGGCTGGTCCGGACCGGTCAGTGCGAGCGCCCCGCGGGGTCGGTCAGCGGCGTCGCGCCACCCGACGACATCCACCAGGTGCACAACACCGGCGACACGGTCGCCATCACCCTGCACGTCTACGGCGCCGACCTCAGCCAGGGGACCAGCGTGCGCCGCAGCTACCGGCAGCGCTCCTGATTTTTCGTGGCGGGGATGTCGAGAACGGCGTCCCCGCTCCGTCCCCGTGGCGGATGCGGCCACCGGGGCCGCACCGGGCAAAGGAGACCGAGCATGGCGATCCAGCGCATGGACAACGTCCTCGTCGTCGTCGAAGACCTCGACACCGCTGTCGCGTTCTTCCAGGAACTGGGCATGGAACTGGAGGGCAGGACGGTGGTCGAGGGGTCGTGGGTGGAGCGGACCATCGGGCTCGACGGCGTACGGGCGGACATCGCGATGCTGAAGACCCCGGACGGCCACGGCAAGGTGGAGCTGACGAGGTTCCACACGCCGGCCGCCACCGGCGCCGGGCCGAAGCCGGTGAACACCCTGGGCATCGGGCGCCTCATGTTCGTGGTCGACGACATCGAGGACGTCGTCGCCCGCCTGCGCGCCCACGGTGGCGAACTCGTCGGAGAAGTGGTGCGGTACCTGGACTTCTGCCGCCTCTGCTACGTCCGCGGCCCCGAGGGCGTCATGGTCGGGCTCACCGAGGAGCTCGGCTGATCGGGGCCGGCCGGGCCCAGGCCGCCACCGCCGCGCCGAGCAGGACCAGGAGCAGCACGATCGCCATGAAGACCTGCCCGTGCAGGCCGAGGACGAAATGGGTCCGCCCGGCGAACTCCGGGTCGTAGGTGGCGGTGCCGGGGAACAGGAGCGCCCCGGTCATGCCGAGCCACGGGGTGGCGAGGACGGCGGTGGCGCACAGCACCCTGTTCCGGGTCGGTCGCACGACGAGGGCCAGGCCGATGAGGCCGAGCAGCACCGTCATGACCAGGTACTGGGCGTCGTGGAACTTGGCGTGGGGCGGCCACGCGGGGTTGAAGGCGTGCTGCGCCGCCAGCTCGGGGATCACCAGATCGGCCAGCACGGCGCTGACCGTGGTGATTACGCCGACCACGGCGATCAGGGTTCGGGGGAGTGCCATCGACGGGGCCTTTCGGGGTGGTCAGATCGCCCAGGTGTAGGCGGGGGTGATCGAGCGTTCGAAGAGCGAGCTGGGCAGGAGGGGGAGAGCCGCGTCGCGCAGGGCGGTCAGCGGCGGGGAGGTCCAGTGCGCGGGACCGCCGGCCTGCCGGGAGCGGCGGGCGACGAGCTGGGTGCGCGGCCTGCGGGTGCGGTCGTACTCCGCCAGCCCCGCGCGCACGCCGAGAGTGTCCACTGTGGACGCGAGCGTGACGGCGTCCTCGAGTGCCTGGCAGGCGCCCTGCCCGAGGTTGGGGGTCATGGCGTGCGCGGCGTCGCCGAGGAGCGCGACCTTGCCGGAGACGTAGGTGCGCAGGTTCGGCAGCTCGTAGGTGTCGTGTTGCAGCACCGAGTCCTCGCTTGCCGTGTTCAGCAGCGCGGGGATCGGGTCGTGCCAGCGCGCGAAGCGGTCGCGCAGGTCCGCCATGCCGGTGCGGGAACCGCTGGGGGCGTTGGCCATCAGGTAGCAGTAGACGCGGCCGTCCGGCATCGGTACGTGCCCGAACCGTTGGCCCCTTCCCCAGGTTTCCGCGCTTCCGTCGACGGGCTGGGGCGGGGCGATGAGGCGCCACGCGGTGTATCCGACGTAGCGCGGCCCGGGGACGTCCGGCCAGAGGGACCGCCGGGTCGCGCTGTGCACGCCGTCGGCGCCCACGACGAGATCCGCGGTGGTGGTGCCACCGCTGTGCAGCACGGTGCCGTCGGGCCGGACCTGGCGCACGGCGGTGCCGGGACGCAGCGCCCGCGCGGGCAGCGCCGCGAGCACTAGGTCGACCAGTCCGGCGCGGTGCACGGTCACCCACTGGCCGAACCGGCGTTTCAGGTCGGCGACGTCGTTGCGGATCAACCAGCTCCCGTTCGTTCGGCGGATACCGGACGGCGGGTCGGCCAGCCCGCCGGAGCGCAGTGCCTCGCCGAGGCCGAGCGCGTCCAGCGCGCGCAGGCCGTTGGGCTGGATCGACAGTCCCGCGCCGATCTCGGTGAACTCGGGCGCGCGTTCGAGCACCTCCACCTCCCAGCCGCGCTGGTGGAAGGCGACGGCCGCCGCGAGCCCGCCGATACCGCCGCCCACGATGAGCGCCTTCATCGCCAGGAGTCCTCCCGCTCGCGCCGCGGATGCGCGGCTCTGGACGACCGCCACCACACCGCCGCGGTCAGCGAAACGACCACGAAAAGGACCTGCCACCAGCGTTCCACCGGGTCTCCTTAGTAAGTCTAAGTTTGTTTAGAGCTATTAAGTAAACATAGACAATGTAAGATGTCAACGGACTGATGAGAGAGGTGACGATGGCCGCGGGTACGAGCAGCAGGCGGGCGAGGGTGCGCCAAGCCGCGCTGGAGGAGATCCACGGGGCCGCGCGCACGCTGCTGGTCGAGCAGGGGCCCGCCGCGGTGACGATCAACGCGGTCGCCAGGCGGGTCGGCATGAGCGGCCCGGCTCTCTACCACTACTACGCGGGTCATGACGAGCTGGTCGGCGCGGTGACCGCGGACTTCGTCCGCGAGCTGACCGCCACCATGGAGCAGGCCAGGGACGCCCGCGACGGCGCCCCGGTCGGCGAGCGCATCCTGGCGGTCTGCCGGACCATGCGTTCCTGGGCGATCGCGCACCCGGCCGAGTTCGGGTGGGTCTTCGCCAGCCCGGTCGCCGCACCGAACCGGCAGCCGGACTCGCCGCGCCACCGGGCGGGGCAGCAGTTCGAGCAGGTGCTGCTCGATCTGACCGCGGAGCTGTGGCGAACCAGCCCGTTCCCGGTGCCCGATCCGGACGGCCTGCCCTCAGCGCAGCTCGACCAGCTGACCGCCTACTCCGAGAGCATCGACGGCCGCCTGCCGCCCGAGGCCGCGCACGTCTTCCTGTCCTGCTGGATCCGGCTGTACGGCCTGCTGTGCATGGAAGTCCTGCACCAGCTCGACTTCGCCTACGCCGACCTGGAACCCGTCTTCGAGGAGTGCCTGCGCGACATCACCGGCATCCTCGGCATGGCGGGTGCCGCCTGAATGCCGCGGATATCGCTTTCGCGGGCCTGCCCGGATCCGGGGCGTATGCCCTGAAGGTGCCCTTGAGGGGATCTGATGCCGTGAAGGTCGCCTTCGGGGCATGGGCGTTGCCGTGCTGCGTGCTGTGAGGGGCGGGATTGTGGCGTCAGATTCCCCGAAGGTGCCCTTCGGGGATATGCGGCGGGTCTCCGGCAGACCCGCGCGTCCGGTCAGCCCTTCGCCGGAATCGACGCGCGCACATCATCACCGCGACCTTCGGGGACTTGAGCGCCTCGAACTCCGTCCTCGTAGGGGCTCGCGTTGTCCGGGCGGGGTCCTGCCATGCCCTGAAGGTGCCCTTCGGGGCATCTGAGTCCCCCAAGGCGCCCTTCAGAGCTTGAGCGTCGCCGCGCCACATGCCGCGAGGGGCGGGATTGTGGCGTCAGATTCCCCGAAGGCGCCCATCAGGGACGAAGCCCCGGCGGCTCCACGATTCCGGCACCAGTATGTCCAAGGCGCGCCCTCGCGAAGGCCGGGTTTCGGGCGTCCGGTGCCGTCATGGTGGCCCGTCAGGGACCTCTGTCAGGCGGGGCGGCCCGCGCCAGCGTAATCGTCGCCCTTGGTGTGGTAGGTGTGGATCTGGATCGCCTGGCCCTCGGTCGGCGCGTTGATCATCAGGCCGTTGCCGAGGTAGAGCCCGACGTGGTGGATGTGCGCGGGGCTGCCGTAGAACACGAGGTCGCCGAGCTTGGGCTCCTGCGAAAGCGGCACCGGCGGCGTCGAGCGGTACTGGCTGTCCGCGGTGCGCGGCAGGCCGACACCGGCGCTGTCGTAGGACGCCTTCGTCAGTCCCGAGCAGTCGAACCCGGCGGCGCCGCCGTCCGGGCCGTTGCCGCCCCACACGTACGGCAGGCCGAGCTGGTCGAGTGCGAACCGGACGGCGTGCGCGCTATGGCTCGCCGCGGCTTCCGGGGCGAGCGAAAGCGTGGCGTAGAGCTGCGCGTTGCCGAGCACCTGCTGCCGGAAGAGGTCCGAGTCGCGGTAGGCCGCGACGGCCTTCCACCAGCCGTTGCCCGCGCCGAGATCGGCTCCGGCGCCGCACAGCACGCGGCCTGCCGCGACCGCCGCGTCGTCGATGTCGTCGAGGCTCGGGTCCGTGGTGGCGGGGATGTCGTGTCCGGTGCGCTTCCACTCGGCGGGGGTGAGCTGCATCGGCCCGCCGCGCTTCTCCCCGGCCGGCTCGCCGGCCGCGCCCTGCAGGGGCACCGGGCCGAGCGGTTTCGCGGTGCGGCCGTCGGGGTTCAGCGTCGAGCCGCCGAACCTGGCGTGGTCCGAACTCGCCTTGCCGAGCCCGGCGAGGGTGACCCATGACAGGTGGCAGTCCGGATTTTCCTTGCGCAGCACCAGTTCCCCGGTCGCGTACCCGATCAGTGCGCGCTGCGGGATGTCGAGCGCCGTCGCAAGGCCTGCCGACCACTTGTCCAATTCGGACGGAGACTGGCGGGGAGCCTGAGCCTGCACCGGCGCGCTCACTTCGAGCACCGACGGACCCGCGCCGCCACCCGGCGGCACCGGTTTCGGCGACGACTCCGCGGCCGCCACCGGGGCCTGCGCCGGTTGCCCCGGGTCGGAGATGAGCAGCCAGCCGCACGTGACGAGCGCGCCGACGAGGATCAACGCGATCAGCGCGCGTCCCGCCACCGCGCGACCCGCCGACCGCGCGGACGGCCGCGTGGGCTCTTCCCTCGGCGTGGGGGAAGGCTTCGGCTGCTCAGAAGGGGTCACACGGGCCACCTTAGAGAACACGGATCGGCGTCCATGCCTTACACAACGAACCCGAAAGCGTGTAATTACGCACAACCTCACTACGCTGGCCCCATGACCGGGATCGACGTGGACAGGCTGCGCGCTGAGCTGACCGGAAACGCGGGTGCCTACGCGGCGGTCGACGTCGTCGCGAGCACCGGTTCCACCAACGCCGACCTGAGAGAAGCGGCCGCCGCGGACGACCCGGCAGCGGACCGGACCGTCCTGATCGCGGAGACCCAGACGGCGGGCGTCGGCAGGCGCGCGCGGCGCTGGAGCTCGCCGAAGGGCACCGGGCTCTACCTCAGCGTCCTGCTCAGGCCGCACGAAGTGTCCTTCGCGAACCTGGGGTCACTGGCCGTCGTCGCGGGCCTCGCGGTGCACGACACCGCCACGGCGGTCGGGGTCGACGCGGTGCTGAAGTGGCCCAACGACGTGCTCGCCGGCCCGGATCGGGCGAAATGCGCGGGCATCCTCGCCGAGGCCGTCGCGGGCGAGGAGTTCGCCGTGGTGCTCGGGATCGGCCTCAACGTGCTGCCGCTCGGCGAACGGGTCCCCTCGGGGCCCGGCGGCCTGGCCGCGACCTCGCTCGCTGAACAGGGCGCCGCGGTCACCGACCGCACCGAGATCGCGGTGAAGCTGCTGACCGCGTTCGCCGAGCGCGAGGCGCGCTGGCGCGCGG
Source organism: Amycolatopsis minnesotensis (assembly GCF_039529815.1). Classification (NCBI taxonomy): domain Bacteria; kingdom Bacillati; phylum Actinomycetota; class Actinomycetes; order Pseudonocardiales; family Pseudonocardiaceae; genus Amycolatopsis; species Amycolatopsis minnesotensis. The sequence continues at coordinate 20,499 of NZ_BAAANN010000055.1, forward strand.
CGGCGGGCGACCTCGCCCGCGCCGGGATGCTCGACGGGTACCGCGTCCACTGCGCCACGATCGGCCAGGACGTGAAGATCATGCTGCCCGACGGCAGTTCGCTGCTCGGCACCGCGACCGGGGTCGACGGTGCGGGGCAGCTCACCCTGACCGCGCTCGACGGCACCGTGCGCACCGTCTTCGCCGGTGACGTGGTGCACCTGCGGCCGGTCGGCGCCGACGACTGACGGCGGGCGCCGCCGCGCAAAGCCGGTTCGCCCGCCTCGTCCGCACCGCTCGCCGGTACGGTGAGACTGCCGAACCGGCACGCAGCAACTCAGACGATCCGGGGAGTCCGAGGTGGCCTATCCAGACGATCTGCTCAGCGAAGGCGAGCACGTCGTGATCCACAACCATCCGCACTTCAAGATGCTGATCGGGCCGCTACTGGTGCTGATCGTGACGCTGGGCGCGGGCATCTGGCTCGCCGTGCTGGCGCAGGACGCCGCGCCGCCGTGGCACACGGTGTCGCTCATCGCGATCGGCGTGATCGCGCTCGCCCTCATCGTGTGGCTGTTCCTGGCCCCGTTCGTGCGCTGGCGCACCACGCACTTCATCGTCACCACGGACCGGCTCATCGCGCGCGAGGGCGTGATCAAGCGGACCGGGATCGACATCCCGATGTCGCGGATCAACAGCGTGCGGTTCGAGCACGGCCTGCTGGACCGGGTGTTCGGCTGCGGCACGCTGATCATCGAGTCCGCCTCGGACGAGCCGCTGACCTTCGACGACATCCCGAAGGTCGAGCGCGTGCACACGGTGATCTACCGCGAGGTCAACGACAACCCGTACGACGACTACCACCCGGGCCAGCACGGCCAGGCGCCGCCTGGCCCGGCGGGGTACGCCGACACCGAGCAGTACCCGCAGGAGCAGTACCCGCCCCAGGGCCGTCGCGCTCCCCGTCGCGGGAACCGGCGCTGATGGGCGCGCGGGAAGCCGGCCTTCCGCAGCGGTTCGGTTCCGCGGAAGGGCTGCCGGAGCGGGTCACGATCTGGGAGGTCGGCGCGCGCGACGGGCTGCAGAACGAGTCCGCCGTGGTGCCGGTCGAAGTCAAGCTGGAGTTCCTGGACCGGCTCGCGGACGCGGGACTGACCACGCTGGAGGCGACGAGTTTCGTGCACCCGAAGTGGGTGCCGCAGCTCGCCGACGCCGAAGCGCTCCTCGCCGGGCTCGACCGGCGCGCCGGGGTGCGCTACCCGGTGCTGGTGCCGAACGACAAGGGCCTCACCCGTGCGCTCGATGCCGGTGTCGAGCACATCGCGATCTTCGCGAGCGCCACCGAGACGTTCGCGAAGCGGAACCTGAACTCGTCGGTCGAAGAGCAGTTCGCGATGTTCGAACCGGTGGTCTCGCGTGCCCGCGAAGCCGGTCTCGAAGTGCGCGGGTACCTCTCGATGTGCTTCGGCGACCCGTGGGAGGGCGCGGTGGACCCGGCGACGGTCGCCGCGGTCGGGAACCGCCTGCTCGGCCTCGGCTGCTCGCAGCTTTCCCTCGGCGACACGATCGGCGTGGCCACGCCCGGTCACGTCGAACGGGTGCTGGCCGCGTTCGGGGAGGCGGGCACCGCGGTGGACTCGCTCGCGGTGCACTTCCACGACACCTACGGCCAGGCGCTGTCCAACACGCTCGCCGCGCTGCGCCTCGGAGTGTCCACTGTGGATTCCTCCGCCGGTGGGCTCGGCGGCTGCCCGTACGCGGAGTCGGCCACCGGGAACCTCGCCACCGAGGACCTCGTGTGGATGCTCGACGGGCTCGGCGTCGAGCACGGCGTCGACCTCGACGCGCTCGTGGCGACCAGCGCGTGGATGGCGGGGCGGCTCGGCAGGCCCAGCCCCTCCCGCGTGGTCAACGCGATCGCGGGCTGACGTCACCCGATCCGGGGCCGGTTCGCCGCGACGCGGAACCGGGCGGTCGCGGTGTGCGTCGGACCGGCAGCGGGCCCCTGTACTTGGATCGAGCCGTGGGAAGAGGAGGCCGCCGTGACGGAGCACCGAGCGCGGGTGGACGAGCTGCTGGCCGGGTACCGGCGCGGTCGTGAGCGGCTCGCGGCCGTGCACGGCGAGCTGGCCGCGATCTCGGCGTCGGAGACCGGGGCCGACGGGCTCGTCACCGCGACCGTCGGGCCGCGCGGCACGCTCACCGGGCTGGAGATCGCCGACGACGCCTATCGCCGCCTGCAGCCGAAGGAACTCGCCGACGCGATCGTGCGGGTGGCCGCGGGCGCCACGGTCAAAGCGCTGCGCGAGGCGGGGGACGTGCTCGCGCCGTCGCTCCCGGCAGGCACCGACCCGCACGCGCTCCTGCTCGGCACGGCCGACCTGGAAGCCTCCGACATCGTGCGGCCTCCCGCCGTCGAAGAGGAGAGCCTCGAGGACAAGAGCTGGCTCGAGGAGCTGTGATGACGGGCGGGTTTTCCGCGGACACCGAACGCGGTGCCAGGCGGGCGAAGGAGTTCGACGATCTTTCGCGGCGCGCGCACGCGATAGCCGACGAACTCGACCGCGTGCTCGACGGCGCCGAATCGGCGTGGGGCTCCGATGCTGTCGGCGAGGGCTTCAAGGCGGCCCATGCCGATCGCGCGGCCGAAGCCGCCGCGCGGATCCGCGCGCTCGGCACTTCGCTCGGCGAGGCGGGCACGTCGTTCGGCGCGGCGTTCACCCGGTTGCGGGCCGCGGACGAGGACGCGGCGGCCCGGCTTCCCGGAACGGGGGAGTAGTGGGTATCGAACTGCCGCCGGAGCTGCGCGCGATCGCCGAACGCACCGGGCTGGAGTGGCCGGAGGCCGACGAAGACGCGATGCTCGCGCAGGCTTCGGCTTGGCGTGACGCGCAGCGCAAGCTTTCCGTGCTGGCCGCCGACGCGGACACCAGCGCGGGCGGGGTGCTCGGTGCGCTGGAGGGGTCCCTCGCCGCTTCCGCGGGCACGCTGTGGTCGGGGTTCGTCGAGCCCGACACCGGGCACCTGACCGCGGCGATGCGCGCGGCGGGGGAGACGGCGGACCGGCTGGAGCACGCCGCGAACGAGATCGGCGCGGCGAAGGCCGAAATGGTGCGCCAGCTCGTGGACGCCGCGAAGAACACCGAGGCAGCCGAAACGGCCGCCGCGGCGGGGCAGCCGTGGGCGCTGGCCGGAGTCGGCAGCGTCGTGGACGGCAGCGCGGCGAACCTCGCGTCGTTGTCCGGCGGGCTCGTCGCGGCCGTGGAATCGCCCGGTGGCGCGCAGATCGCGACGGTGGGCCCCGTCGTCGACCCGAACCCCGGCGCGTACACGCCGTCCGGGCAGGGCGGGCTCGTCGCCGCGGTCACCGGGCTGCCGCCCGAGCTCGCGTCCACAGTGGACCCTGATGCGACCGGTGTGGTGCCGCGTGAGGTCGTCGACGGCACCGGCCCGATCATGCTGCCGCAGGCGCCGTCGCAGTACGGCGGTTTCCTGGACGGGCGGACCTTCGACGAGGTGCCGACCCCCTCGGCCGGTATCCCGCTCGGCGGTCCTGCCGCGGTGCCTGGGCAGACCGCCGTGTCGAGCTACCCCGGCGAGCACGGCGGCGCGTTCCCGCACGCGCCGCCGGTTGTTCAGCCCGTGGCCCAGCCTGTCGTGCCGCCGGTTGTTCAGCCGCCCGCGGCCTATCCGCAGCCTTCGCCGTGGCCCGCCGCGCCGTACGCGCAGCAGCCGATGGTCGTGACGCCGCCCGCGCCGCCGGTCGGTGCGCCGACGCAGGAGCGGCAGGGCGTCGTGGCGATGTTCGTGGTCCACATGTTCCCGATCGGACACCTCCCGGTCGCCTCGGACCGTCCGGAACGGCAGCTCCCCGGTGGTTTCGCACCGCACGACCACCCTCGTGCGTCCGAAGTGGACAGTGCGGAGGCGATCGAGCGGGTGCGGGGCGGCTGGCGCCGCTTGCCGACACCGCCCGGTGAACCGCCCGCGTCCGTGACGGCGGACGCCGCCGTCGATCCTCCCGATTTTTCCGGCGAGACAGCCGAAATGCTGGCCGCCGGTGTCGTGCTGGACCGGTTCGGCGAACCGTTCGGCAGGATGTTTTCGCCGGACGGCACACCGTTCGCGCGCCGGGGCCTGCCGCCGGAGGCCGTCGAATCCGGTTACCGGCGCTACCGGGTGCTCCGGGAGGTGCCGATGTGGTTCGCGGGCGGCGCCAGGTACCGCGCGCAGTATTCGGCGGACGAACTGGTCAGCATGGGATACCTGGCGGACATCACCTTCGGGGAGCGGGGAGAGCAGTGAACGTCGAGTCGATCGTGCGCTGGCTGGAAACCATCGGGGTGCCCACCGAGGTGATCTCGGTGGGCACCGAAGCCGACAACGCGTGGTGCCTGCTGCGCGCGGAAGAAGACGGCGCCCCGGCGTGGGAGGTCTTCTGGCGCGAACAGGGCAACCGGTACGACTGGGCGCGGTTCACCAACGAACAGGTCGCCTGCCACTACCTGTTCGGCCGCCTCGCGTGGAGCCAAGTCGCCCGCGGCGCACTGGCCCTGACCCCGAAAGCCTCCTAGCACTCGGGTTCGCCTGCCCTGGCTCGTAAATAAGCAGATTCGCCGGGCACAGCGAGATCGCCGCTCCAGCGGAGGCGCGCGCCCGTATTTTCACCCCTGGCAGGACGTCCCCGCCAGGGGACACAGATGGCTGAAGGGCGCCTTCGGGGACCCGGATGCCCCGAAGGACGCCTTCGGGGCATGAGCATCACCATGCTCGTGCGCCGTGAGGGCCGAGTATGTGGCGTCGGATTCCCATCAGCACCGCGATCTCCACGGCATCGCCGACGGTCTAGCGGCTGGTCACCATCGCGAGGATTTTGCCGAGGAGCGCGGTGTCGGCGCCGCTGCCGGTGCGCCAGGCGATGAAGCCGTCGGGGCGTACCAGCATCGCGCCGTCCTCCGCGAGCGCGACCGAGGACGTCCAGTCCGCGTCGAGCACGGTCGCCCGCAGCCCGTTCTCCCGCGCCGCTTCGCACCAGGCTTCGCCACCCGGCCCCGTCAGAACCGCGAACCCGGGGCCGATCAGGTCCACAGTGGACTTCCCGGGGCCGATCCAGCGGTGGGGGAGCCGTGATCCCGCGTCGCCGTTGAGGCACGCCACGATGTCCTCAGTGGACGGAACGGCGGTGACGGGGTCCACCACGGCCGTCGAGTCGTACCGGTAGCCCATGATCACCACCGGCGCGTTCCACATGCCCACCGCCGCGCGTCCGGCGGCCGCGGCGGGATCCCAGTGCAGCGGCGGGTTTTCCCAGCGCAGCGCCGCCTGCTCGGTGACCAGTTCGGCGATCGCGTGCCGTTCGTCGTGGTAGGTGTCGAGCAGCCCGTCGCCCGCGGTGCCCGCGAGCACCATCGCCAGCTTCCACGCCAGGTTGTGCGCGTCCGCCACGCCGGTGTTCAGCCCGAGCGCGCCGAGCGGAGTGATCGCCCGCGCCGCGTCGCCGACCAGGAACGCCCGCCCGCGCCGGAACTCGGCCGCCATCCGCATGGTCGCGCGCCACGGCATCGCGTTGAGGATTTCGACCGGCACGTCCGCGCCGATGGCCGTGCGGATCCACGCCAGGCAGCGCTCCTCGGTCGGCTCCTCCCCGTCGGTCAGGGGCACGTGGATCACCCAGCGGCCTTCGCCGACCGCGAGCAGCATCCCCGACACGTCCGGGTGCTGGATCTCCACCATCACCGGCATCGAACCGAAGTGGCCGACGAGATCGGCGGAAAACAGGATGTTCATCGCGGTGCCGCCCAGCTCGCCGGGCCCCGTGGTGCCGATCCCGAGTGCGCCGCGCACCTTGGTGTTCACGCCGTCAGCACCGACCAGGTAGTCGGCGCTGATCGTGCGCCCGTCCGCGAGCGTCACCGTCACGCCGTCGGCGTCCTGACCGACGGCGGTCACCTCGGCGCCGAACTCGACGGCCGCGCCACGCTCGCGCGCGGCGGGCAGGAGCGCGGCGTCGAGCCGATCCTGCGGGCAGTGGCCCCTCGGGCTTTCCGGCGACACCACGGATGCGGCTGCCGACGGCGCGGGTGCCTGGCTGTGGTCGATTTCGGCGACCGTGCGCGCGTTCGCCTTCCACTGCGTGGTGGAGGTGACGACCGCCGCGTTGACCTCGTCGTGCAGGCCCGCTTCGCGGAAGAACTCGAACGTGCGCGAGCTGACACCGAGCGCGCGCGGGTGGTTCGACGGTGCGGCGCGGCGTTCGAGAACGAGCGACCGCACGCCGTGGTGGCCGAGGAAGACCGCGGTGGACAGGCCGACGCTGCCGCCGCCGACGATCACGACCGGGACGTCTGACATGGGAACCCCCTGAGTTTGGGAACGCTGTACCCGTTTGTGGGAACACTGTACCCAACTTCTACACTGGGCGTCATGCCGCCTGGATCACAGCCCGCCGCACTCGTCTGGATGCGCGACCGCGACCGCGGCGGGCGCCCCGCGGTCACCGAGGAGCGGATCGTCCGCACCGCGATCGCGATCGCCGACGCCGAGGGCATCGACGCGCTGTCGATGCGCCGGATCGCCACCGAGATGGGGTCGGGCACCACGTCGCTGTACCGGCACGTCACCAGCAAGGACGAGCTGATCGAGCTGATGGTCGACGCGGTGTTCGGCGAGGTGCCGCGGCCGGAGGCGGCCGGGGACTGGCGCGCGCGGCTCACCGCGAGCGCCAGGGTGCTGCGCGGCGCGCTGCTGCGGCACCCGTGGCTGGTGCAGCAGATGTCGCGGCGCCCCGCGCTCGGGCCGAACGTGCTCGACCAGTCCGATCACGCGCTCGGCGTGGTCGCCTCGGTCACCGACGACGCCACCCGGGCGAACCTGGTGGTCAGCGCCGTCAACACCTACGTGCTCGGTTCGGCCGCGACGGAGCTGGCCGAGCTGGAAGCGCAGCGCGGCACCGGCATGACCGAGGAGGAATGGCAGCAGTCGGTCGGCGAGTACGTGCGGCAGGTCGTCGAGTCCGGCCGCTACCCGCACTTCTCGTGGCGCGTCCTGGAATCCGGCGAACCCGATGACGAGACCCGCTTCGAGTTCGGCCTGACCTGCCTCCTGAACGGCGTCGCCACCGCCCTGGCCGAAGGCGCCCCCAACGACAGTTAGCCCGCTAAACGCACTTCGCGCCCCACCTCGGCCCGCTCGCCGCCCCGCGACGTTTAGCCCGCGAACTGCACCGGCCGCCCTCGCCCACTCCTCCGAGTGCAGGGCGCCTACCCGGCGGGTTGCTACGAGTGCCGCGCCTTGGCAGCGCGAGTCCTGCCGTCCGATAGAAGACGCAGCGCGACGGAGTGGAGCAGGCCGTTCGAAGACAGCGCGGAGCCCTGGTCGTAGCGGGGTTCGCCGTTGAGGTCGCTGAACCGGCCGCCTGCTTCGGTGACCAGTACCTGCGCCGCGGCGACGTCCCACGGGTTGACGATCGCTTCGGCCGCGATGTCGATGGCGCCCTCGGCGACGAGGCAGTGCTGCCAGAAGTCGCCGAACGCGCGGTTCTCCCAGCAGGCGTCGGTGAGCGCGAGGTAGGCCTCGCGGGAGTGGTGTTCGGTCCACGAGCCGAGGTGCGTGGTGGACAGGTAGGCGTCTTCGATCGCGCTCACGCCGGATACCGAGATGCGGCGTTCGCCCGCCGCGTCCCGCACCCAGGCGCCTTCGCCTTCCGACGCCCACCAGCGGCGGCCGAGCAGTGGTGCGCTGATCATGCCGACCACCGGGGTGCCGTCGGAGACGAGCGCGATGAGCGTCGCCCAGACGGGTACTCCGCGCAGGAAGTTCTTGGTGCCGTCGATCGGGTCGAGCACCCAGGTCCGGCCCTGCGCGGAGGTCGTGCCGCCGCGTTCCTCCCCGGCCACCCCGTCGTCGGGGCGCTCTTCGGCGAGCAGCGCGCGCACCGCGTCTTCGACGGCGGTGTCGGCGTCGGTGACCGGGGTGCGGTCGGGTTTGCGCTCGACGGCGAGGTCGAGTGCGCCGAACCGGGCGGTGGTGATCGAGTCGGCGGCGTCGGCGAGGCGGGCGGCGAGGCGCAGGTCTGCGGTGTGGCTGGGCACGGTGACGATGGTTTCACGCCCTTCGGCCGTAAAGTTGACCAGGTGAGCATGGTGCTACTTGCCGAGGACGATCCGGCCATCGCCGATCCCCTGTCGCGTGCGCTGCAGCGAGAGGGGTACGAGGTCACCGTGGTGGGTGACGGGCCAGCCGCGCTCGACGCGAGCGGCGCGCAGCGCGTCGACCTGCTGGTGCTCGATCTGGGACTGCCCGGGATGGACGGGCTCGAGGTGTGCCGCCGCCTGCGCGCGGGCGGTGCCGAGATCCCGGTGCTCATGCTCACCGCGCGCACCGACGAGGTCGACTTCGTCGTCGGCCTCGACGCGGGCGCCGACGACTACGTGGCCAAGCCGTTCCGGCTGGCCGAGCTGATGGCGAGGATCAGGGCGCTGCTGCGCAGGCGGGTGCCGGAGGTGCTCGACGCCGGGGGCGTGCGGATGGACCTCGGCGCGCGCCTGGTCACCGTCGACGGCCACGAAATCCAGCTCGCGAACAAGGAGTTCGAGCTGCTGCGGGTGCTGATGAGCCGCGCCGGCCAGGTCGTCAGCCGCGACGAGATCCTGTCCGAGGTGTGGAACGACCTCGAATCGAAGACCTCGAAGACGCTCGACATGCACATGTCGTGGCTGCGCCGGAAGCTCGCGATCGCGGGGGACGGCAAGGGCGCGGTGGTCCATTCCTCCGACGGCGAGCGGCGCATCGCGACCGTCCGAGGTGTCGGCTTCCGCTTCAACACCGAGTGAGCCGTGCGCCGTCGAATCCTGCTGGCGATCCTGCTCGCCGTCGCGGTCACCGGGGTCGCGCTGGGCATCCCGCTCGGCGTGACCGCGTGGGTGCTGGTCGAGAACCTCGCCAGTGAAAGCCTCGCGTCGCAAGCGCAGCCGATCGCGGCGACGGTGGACAGCCAGCTCGCCAACCGCGAGCCGGTCAACATGGAGCAGTTGCGGGTGGCGGTGCCGAACGACGGCTCGCTCACGGTGCGCCAGATCGGCAAACCGGACCTGGTGGCCGGCGTGTTCCCGACCGGTGACGCGCTCGTTCAGGTGGTGCCGATCGCCAGCGGCGGGACCGTCGAGCTGGCCATCCCGCGCGGGCCGTTGCGGTCGCGGCAGACGCAGGTGACGGTCGCGGTGCTGCTGCTCGTGGTGCTGTCGGTCGGCACCGGCACGATCGTGGCGACGGTGACCGCGCGCAGGCTGGCCAAGCCGCTGCGGCACGTCGCGGACCGCGCGGCGAAGCTCGGCGGTGGCGACTTCCGCCCCGATCCAGGGCGGTACGGCGTCGGCGAGCTCGACATGGTCGCCGAGGCGCTGGACGCGTCGGCGACGGCGCTGGCACAGCTCGTGCAGCGGGAGCGCCAGCTCGTCGGGGACGTGTCCCACCAGCTTCGCAGCAGGCTCACCGCGTTGCAGCTACGGCTGGAATCGCTGACCATGCTCCCCGACGCCGAAGCCGTCGAAGAGGCGAAAGCCGCGCAGGAGCAAGCGGATCGGCTCGCCGAGGCGCTCGACGAACTGCTGGCGGCGGCGCGTGCCGCGCGGGAGGTCGGCGCGGAACCGATCGGGCTCGCCGAGAGCCTGCCCGTGATGAGCGAGGAATGGCGGCAGCTCCTGCGCGCCGAAGGCAGGAACCTGCGGCTCAAGGTCGGCGACGGGCTGATGGCGCGCGCGACGCCCGGCAGGCTGAGCGAGGTCGTCGGAGTGCTGCTGGACAACGCGCTGCGCCACGGCGGTGGCACCGTCACGCTCACCGCCCGGCGCGGTGATGCCGAAGGCACCGTGGTGATCGAGGTCAGCGACACCGGTTCCGGTGTTCCGGAAGAGCTGGCGCCGCACGTGTTCGAGCGCGGCTTCTCCGGCGGCGGCTCGACGGGCGTGGGGCTCGCGCTCGCCCGCGCGCTGGCGGAAGCGGACGGCGGGCGGCTCGAGCTGTCGAGCAAGCAGCCCGCGGTGTTCAGCCTCTTCCTGCGGGTGCCGCGGCCCGGTGACGTGGCCGAGGTGCGCTGGCCCGCGGAACGGGTGCCGCGGTAGTTGCCCCTTCGGGCGTGATCGGCTCCCGTGCGCGCCTTCGATCCTGTTCGGGGCGCGGTCCGGTCGTTACGGTCGGAACCGTCCCAGCACGTCAACCGAGGGGCTCTTGGCGATGAGCATCGAGGCGACCGACAGCGTTCCGGTGAAATCGGCCGGACGGCAGGGAAAGCGGTGGCCGGTCGTGCTCGGCGCGGCCGCGCTGGTGGTCGGGTTCCTCCCGGCGTCCGCATGGGCCGATCCGCCGAGGGCGCTGCCGTCGAGCGTGGCGGAACCGGACGGGAAGTGGCAACCGGCCTTCGACTACGACGGCGACGGCTGCTACTCGTCCCCGGCGATCGGTCCGGACGGAACGCTGAACGGCGGGCTGAACCCCTCCGGCGCGCTCAACGGGAACTGCCACGACAAGTCCGATTTGGACAACACCAACTCCTACGCGCGCGCCAAGTGCAACGCGAACGGCTGGTGCGCCTACCTCTACGACCTGTACTTCGAAAAGGACCAGGCGCTCGACGGCGTGAACGACGCGTTCGGGCACCGGCACGACATCGAGCACGTCGTGGTGTGGGTGCACGACGACAAGGCGGAGTACGTCTCGACCTCCGCGCACGGCGGCTACACCGCGCACCCCGCGTCCGACGCCGGCTGGGAGGGCACGCACGCGAAGATCGTGTACCACAAGGACGGCGCGAGCACCCACTGCTTCCGGCTGGCGGGCAAGGACGAGCAGCCGGAGAACGACTACGGCAAATGGCAGTACCCGGCGCTGGTGAGCTGGAACAACTACCCGCCGGGGATCAGGGACAAGCTCGTCAACGCCGATTTCGGGCACGCCTCGCTCGGCATCAAGGACGGCGCGTTCGAATCGAACCTGGACAAGGCGAAGCCGGACGGCGTCCCGTTCAACTCCCACGAGTAGGCCCTTGCTTCTTCGGGCGCAGGCTCGCTGCGCGAAGGGGCGATCGTCTTGTTTGGTCCCGGAAGGACGCCTTCGGGGAATCTGACGCCGCGTTCTCGGCCTTCGCGGTGGGGTGCTTGTCGGGGTTGATGGCCTGAAGGTGCCTTTTGCGGCGTCAGATTCCCTGAAGGGCGCCTTCGGGGGATGTGTGCGGGAGCAGGGCGTGAGTGCGGGAGTGGGGAAAGCTGGTGAGGGGCGCATTCGCGGCGTCGAAGTCTCTGAAGGTGCCTTTTGCGGCGTCAGATTCCCTGAAGGGCGCCTTCGGCGCGTGAGCGCGGGAGTGGGGAAAGCTGGCGAGGGGCGCATTCGCGGCGTCGAAGTCCCTGAAGGCGCCTTTCGCGGCGTCACACTCCCTCAAGGGCGCCTTCGGGGCATGGTGCGAGGCCGCGGCCGTGAGACAGGTACCAAGGGACGCCCGAAAGTACGGTGTCACAACGGCTTTCACCGCGTACCGTAAGACGGTGAAGGTCCCCTCGCAGTACTTTCCGCTCCCCGAGGAGCCGGTCGCCGTGGCGTCGGCCGTGCTCGGCAAGGTGGCGGTCGCCGTGGCGCTGTCGCTGCGCGGCGCGCTACTGGTCACCGGCGAGCCGCGGGGTGACGTGCTCGCCGCCGTAGCCGAAGGGGTTTACGTGCGCGGGATCGACTCGGCCGCCCCCTCGGTCGAGGCCGCGGCCGGGCACCGGTTCGTCCAAACGCGACACCTGTTCCGCGCGCCGTCGGCCATGGTGTTCGAAGGGGCCTGCCACGTCGCGTTCTCACTCGGCGACGCCGAGATCACGGGGAAGCCGTCGTACCTCCTCGAAGTCGGTGCGGCGTGGACGGGACTGGAAACGGGGTCGCCCCGCACCACCGCTCAGTGGGAAGAGTTCTTCGGCAGCGCGCTTTCCTCGGTCGGCGCGATCGTGCTTTCCCAGGAATGAGGCACGTCGACGATGGCGACGAAGGCCGCGCGCGCCGGCATGCCGAGCGTGGTCCACAGCAGGCCCGGTTCCACGTCGCCGACCGCGAGCGCCACCGGAGGCCGGAGCTCGCCGGGAAGCGGCTCCGGCCGTGCCACCGCGCGCAGCGCCGCGTCGAGGAGAATGTGCTCGTCGCGCACCTTCGGTGCCTTCGCGGTGACCAAATAGGACAGCCGGCACCCCGGCGCGGGGGTACCGGCGAGCCCGAACAGGAACAGGTTCACCACCCTGGACGGCGCGTCGCTCTGCCACGTCGGCTTCGGCGGGTCCACCCGCACCACCGTGCCCGGCGGCAGGTGCGGCCCCAACAGGCGGCAGAGCGCGTCGTCGACCTGGGGGATCATGATCAGATCAGGCCCTCTCGCATGGCGTACGCGACCGCGTGCGAGCGGTTGCGCAGCTGGAACCGGTTGGTCACGTCGTGCAGGATGCTCTTCACGGTGCGCTGCGAATAGCACAGCTGGTCCGCGATCTCCTGCGTGGACAGCCCGGAGGCGACCAGCCGCAGCACGTCGGTCTCCCGCGAGGTGATCCCGGTCAGGTGCAGGCCGCGCGGCTCGAGCACCTGGCGCTGCAGCCTGGCGACGCGGCTCAGCAACCTGCCGAGCAGGTCCGGCGGCAGCGCGCCCTCCCCGGCCGCGGCCGCCCGCACCAGCCGCACCAGCACGTCCGGCGTGATCTCCGAACGCCTGGCGACCGCGCACACCCCGTGCTCCACCGCGTCGAGCACCTCGTTGTCGTCGATCTCGCCCGCGATCAGCACGATCCGGGTGAACCCCTTCGCCTGCAACGAGCGCAGCAGCCGCGCCATCGCCGAGTCGAGCCGGTCGGCGACCAGCAGCGCCACCGTTCTGCCGCCGTCGGCGAGGCCGTCGGTGTTTTCTCTGCTGTCCCCGTCGTTCTGGCCCTCTCGCACGAGCCATACGTCATCCCTGGTCCGCAGGCTCATGCAGATGCCGTCGCGAAGGATCGGGTCGGTGGCGCGGACGATGACCGGGGTACGGGCTGAACCGAGCATGGCTTCCCCTCGTTCGGTTTTGCGGTGCTCCCACTTTCGCGGAAAGGGTGTCCCAGGCGCATGGGACTCCGGTCCCCTTTTCTCACCCGATCGCGCGGGGCGAACGGCCCGTTCAGTCGCCGAGCCCGGCGTTGCGGGCGCGGACGATCGCTTCCGCACGGTCGGCGACGCGCAGTTTCGCGAACACGTTCGAAATGTGGTTGCGCACGGTTTTCGGTGACAGGCACAGCGTGCTCGCGATGACCGTGTTGCTCGACCCGGTGGCGATCAGGCCGAGCACTTCCCGTTCGCGCGCGGTCAGTTCCGGGAACGCGGGGGCCGCCCGCGGCTGGGGTTCGGTGAAGAACCCGAGCACGAGGTTGGCGATGTCGGGACCGAAGATCGCCTCGCGCCGCCCGACCGCCCGCACCGCGCGGACGATCTCGTCCGGCTCGGCGTCCTTGAGCAGGTACCCGCGCGCGCCGGCCCGCATCGCCGCGAACACCGACTCGTTCTCGTCGGACATGGTCAGCATCAGCACCCCCGTGCCGGGGTGGGTGGCCACGATCTGCTTCGTCGCGTCGGCCCCGCTGAGATCGGGCAGGTTGAGGTCCATCACCACCACGTCCGGCGCCAGCGCCGCCGTCGCGCTGATCGCGCCTTCGCCGTTCGCCGCCTCGCCGACCACGTCGATCGACGTCTCCCCGGCGAGGATCGTGCACACCCCGAACCGGAACAGGGGGTGGTCGTCGACCACCAGGACGCGGAGCATCCCTTCCTCGTTCATCGGGCCCCTTCCGCCGGGTGGCCGGGAAGTTCCGGCGGCAGCGGCAGTGCCGCGGACACCGTCGTCCCGCCGCCGGGGCGCGGCCCGGCGCGGAACCGGCCGCCGAGTTCCGCGGCGCGCTCGCGCATCGACGCCAGCCCGAACCCCGGCGCGCTGTGCTCGTCGAGGCCGATCCCGTCGTCGCTGACTTCGATCTCCAGATCGGTGCCCGCCTTCAAGGTCACCGTGCAGTTGCTCGCCTTCGCGTGCCGCGTCACGTTCGCCAGCGATTCGCAGACGATCCGGTACGCCGCGACGTCGACCGCGGGCGGCATGGCGGGCAGTTCCTCCGGCGCGTCGTAGGAGACGGTGAGGCCGGGCGCGTGCCCGATCGTGCCGATGTAGTCCTCGATCGCCGCGCGGAGGCCGAGCTTCTCCAGTGCGGGCGGGCGCAGCCCGTGCGCGAGCCTGCGGATCTCGGTGCTCGCCCCGTTGAGCGCGTCCTGCAGTTTCGCCAGCAGCATCGCCGGCGGCGCGGACTCGCCGATCGCGCGCCTGCTCGCGCGCAGGCCGAGCGTGATCGCGGCGAGGGTCGGGCCGACGCCGTCGTGCAGTTCCCGCAGTAGCTGCCGCCGTTCTTCTTCGCGCGCGCTCACCAGCCGGTCCCTGCTGCGCACCAGGTCGGTGGTCAGGCGCGCGGTGTGCGCCACCGTGCCCGCGTGCCTGGCGACCTCGGCGAGCACCGATCTTTCCTTGCGGCTCAGCGTTTCCCGCGGGCTGCGGCGCGCGATGACGAGCCTGCCGATCGGCTCCCCCTGGAAGGTCAGGGGCAGCCGGTGCGACAGCGCCGTCGGGACGCCGTAGGCCGCGGCTTCTTCACTGCCCTCGTCGCGATCGAGTTCGATGGCCACATAGGGCAATCGCAACGCGGCGCCGATCGTTTCCACCATGGCGGTCAGCTGCTCCGTAGGGGTGTCGATCTCTTCCAGGCGGGCCGCCAGCGACGACACCACCCGGTACGGGTCGGTGGGTTCACCGAACAGCCTGACGTTGATCAGCCGCTGCACCCACGCCCGCAGCGGTTGCACGGCCAGTGCGAGCGCGGCGGCCGCGATCGCCTGCTGCCACATGCTGCCCAGCGGCGGGAACAGCGCGCTGAGCATCCCGACCACACCGATGTAACCGCCGGCGAGCAGCACGGTCAAGGTGGCGTAGACCAGCGATCTGCTGAGCACCACGTCGATGTTCAGCGCGCGGTGCCGCAGAATGGCCATCGCGACCGCGATCGGCACCGGCAGGAACACCAGCGTGTGGTATTCCATCGGCACCGGCGGGGTTCCCGACACGGCCGTCGGAATGACCCAGACGCAGAGGTAGAGCGCCGCCGCACCGGACAAGGAAACCGCGAGCCATCGCAGGCGCCTCCTCAGCAGCGGATCTTCGCCCCGCACGTACTTCGTGACAAGGATCAAGAGCACGATGAACGGGTAGAGATACAACGACGGGATCGCGGGCGAGCCCATGATCGAAAGCCGATCGAACGGGTCTTCGGCGAACAGCCAGGCGAACGCGGCGAGCAGCGCGTAGGAAAGCAGGGTCCCGGTGTAGGCCGCGGTGACGAGCCGGTGGTGCCCGCGCCGATCGGTGACCTCGGGATAGGCGAGCGCGAAGTGCACCATGCCCGCCCAGAGCAGCGCGAACATCGCCTGACCGCCGTACCAGCGCCAGAACTGGTCGCCCGCGACGAGATCGATCACTTCGAGCTGGAAGTAGCCGGACCAGGCGACCGTCGCGACGCCGATCCCGGAGGCGAGGATCCCGGCGTGCGCGGCCGGCTCGCGCGGGCGGGCGACGAAGATCGCCGAAGCCGTGCCCAGCAGCGCGATGTTCACCAGCAGCGACGGCCAGCCCTTGACCAGGTTTCCGCCGATCGAGAACTGCCGGAGCGCGACGTCGAGCGAAAGGGCCTTGCCGTCGCGCACGATGTCGTAGCGCAGGACTTCGCCGCCGTGGACCGGCCTTCCGCCGATGCCGGTGGCGAGCGCGTCGCGGATGTTCCTGCCGTCGACGGCGAGCACGATGTCCCCGGTGCGCAAGGGCGTCACGTCGTCGGTGTCCCTGACCACGGCGCCGTCGCCGGAGATCGCGCCGCTGACGACGTTGACGGTGGTCCCGTCGCCGGGGGTGCCGGCGCGCCAGATGACACCTGCCACGCCGACGGCGAGGAACGTCAAGGTGAGCAGGAGGAAGAAGATGGGTGCGCGGCGAACGGCTCCCGAATTGAACACGTGTTGAAGTCTGTCGTATCCAAGCTGGCCAGCCCAATGAATTCGCCTGCCCGCCGGGTAATACAACACCCGAACGGCCTAACCTCATTTTGCCAGGGCCACGGCGGCCTGCCCTGAAAGGCACCTTCGGGGAATCTGACGCCGCGTTCTCGCCCCTCGTGGTGGGTGGCGTGGTGCTGGTGATGTCGTGAAGGATGCTCCTATAGAGGCCGAGGTGAGGTCCGCTGCGCATGCCCTGAAGGTGCCCTTCGGGGAATCTGACGCCGCGAAGGTGACCTTCAGGGCATGCGCTGGGATTTCGCCGCCCGCGCCTCTTTCCCCCGTCCGCGCTCAGGCCCCTGCAGGGGCCTTCAGGGATGTGCATGCCGCGGATGTGGCCTTCACCGGGGCTGCTCCCGCTCCAGGGCGCATGCCCTGAAGGTGCCCTCGGGAACATCCTTCAGGGACCGCGGGACGGCCCCATGACGACATCGGGTGCCGCCATGGGCCCGTCGGGATCAGCCGAACGTGGCGGCGTTTTCGGTGCACCAGCGGGCGAAGGTGAGTGGGGCCCTGCCGAGGAGCGCCTCGACGGTGTCGAACACGATCGCTTCCCGTCCGGAGGCTCCGCGCTTCAGCGCGACGAAGCCGTCGAAGCTTTCCCGCGGCCAGCCCTTCGCCTGGAACTGCGCCCACAGGTCGGCCTCGGTGTCGACGACGAGGTCGAGCCGCCTGCCGACGGCCGCGGACAGCGCGGCGGCCTGGTCCGCCGGGGTCAGCACTTCGCCACCGGTGAGCTGGTAGGTCCGTCCCTCGTGGCCGGGCCCGGTGAGCGCTTCGGCGGCGACGGCGGCGATGTCGCGGGCGTGGATCATCACCGAGGCGCCTTCGGCTTCGAAGACGTGGACGGCGTTCTCCTCGCGCGCGGTCTTCGCCCACCAGAGCCGGTTGTCCATGAACCCGCCCGGCTGGAGGATCGTCCACGACGGCCCCGCCGTGCGGATCACCTCTTCCGCGGCGCGGTGCCCTGCCGAGATCTGGTCGGTGCCGCCGAAGTGGACGCCGGTGGTGGAGAGCTTGACGAGCCTGCCCGCGCCCGCCTTCGCCGCCGCGGTGGCGAGGTGGGTTTCCTGGGCGAGCCCCTCGCCGCGGTGGCCGTTCGTCAGCACGAACACCGCGTCGACGCCGTCGAGCACCGGGGGCAGGGTGGCGGGGTCGTCGAGATCCGCCTTGACGGTTTCGGCGCGCGGGTCGACGCGCGCCGAAGCGGGGTCGCGGGTGAGCGCGCGCACCGCGGTACCGCGGTCGAGCAGCATCGGCACCAGTTCGCGGCCGATCTTGCCGGTGGCGCCGGAAACGAGGACGGTCATGAATGCTCCTTTGTGGACAGTGGAATGCTCTTGAGGGAAAGGGAAACGGCGAATCCGACCGCGAGCAGAACGCCCGCGGTGAGTGCGACGTGGTGCAGCGCGGAGACGTGGTCGGGCGTGGCGGTGAACACCGAGCCGAAGACCGAGATCCCGACAGCGGTGCCGAGCGAGCGCAGGAACGTGATCGCGCCGGACACCGCGCCGATGTCCCCGGGCGGCGCGGTGTTCTGCGCGGCGAGCCCGAGCACCTGCATGTTCAGCCCGGCGGCGAGGCCGAACACGGCGAGCGTGCCCGCCACGAGCGGCAGCGGCACCGATGCGTCCATTATGGACATCAGTGCGCAGGAGAGGAGGCCCAGCGCCATGCTGGCCGCCGGATACCGGTGGTACGAGCCGGTTTTCGCGATGCGCCTGCTGCTGAGCATCGACGAAGCGACGACGCCGAGCATCATCGGCGAGAGCACGAGCCCGGTCACCGAAGCGCTGGTGACGCCGATCGCCCGCACGAACAGCGCGAGGTAGTTGACCGTGCCGAGGAACACGAACCCGGCGATGACGCTGACGGAGGTCGCGACGCGGAACGTGCCGTCGCGGAACAGCCGCGGCGGGAGAACCGGCTCGCGAGCACGGCGTTCAGCGGCCACGAACGCGATACCGCAGACGATCGTGGCGATCGCCAGCAGGCCGATCGGCCACGACAGCCACGGGTACCGCGAACCGGCCCAGGACGTGAGCAGGGTCAGCGCCCCGATCGCGCCGCTGAGCAGGATCAGGCCCGGCCAGTCGAGTACCGCGCGCCCGTGCGGTTTCGGCAGGCGCAGGTACCGCACGACGACGGCGAGCGCGAGCACGCCCGCCAGCACGGTGACGAGGAAGATCGAACGCCAGCCGAGCAGGTCGGTCAGCACGCCGCCGACCGCGGGCCCGGCGAGCGAGGCCACCGCGAAGCACACCGAGAAGTAACCCATCACGCGAGCGCGTTCGCGTCCCGGGTACAGGTCGAAAAGGATCGAGATGACCGAGACGAACAGCCCGCCCGCGCCGATGCCCTGCAGCACGCGCGCGGCGATGAGCAACGGCAGCGTCGGGGCCAGCGCGCACGCCGCGGACCCGGCGAGGAACAGCGCGATCGCGGTGACGAACACGGGTTTGCGCCCGAACTGGTCGCCGAACTTCCCGTACGCGGGCGCGCTGATGGTGCTCGCCAGCAGGTAGCCGGTGGTGATCCAGGCGAACCCGGAGCCGCCGAGATCGGCGAGGACGCGGGGGAGCGCGGTGGCGACGACCTGGGCGTCCAGCATCGCGAGGAAGACGGACAGGAGAAGGCCGAGCAGAACCGGCCTGGCGTGCTTCGGGCGCACGCCTGCCACGGGTGGAGACGACAAGACGAAAGTCCTTCGAAAAAGGGAAAACGGGACAGCCCTTCGAGGGAAGGGCTGGAAACGGATGTGCGTCATCGCCTGGGGACAGGCGGTTCCGCCAAGGCGCACCGGACGGCCGTGCCGTCGGGGGCCTTCGATCACCTCTGATTCGTCGCACTCAGCCGTTCGAACCCGGCTGGCGTCCCGGTCCTCTTCGCGAGGGCCCTTTCAGGTGGACAGGATGGAGCGGTGAACCGCTCGTGCATGAGGTTAGACAACTACATGCGAAAAAGCAACTACCGCTGGAGCGGGGTCACATCGCCGTCGTCGGAGCCCTCCGGTCCGGCGGGCCTGCTCTTGCCGCCGAGCTCCTCGGGGAACACCCATTTCTTGAAGCCCCAGAACCGGAACACCATGGCCAGCAGCATGCCGATGATCGACCCGCTGGTGAAGTCGGCGATCTCCTGCACCAGCCTGCTGACGTGCGGCATCTCCAGGTTGAACAGGTAGCGCGAAGCGAGCAGCGGGATCAGGTTCACCACCACCGCCGTCCCGCTCACCAGGAAGAACAGCGCGGCTTCGTGGTGCCGTTCGCGGCCGCCCCTGGTCCGGAACGACCATTCGCGGTTCAGCACGTACGACACGATCGTCGCGACGATGATCGCGATCGCCTTGGCCGTCGTCGGCTTCGACTCCAGCACGCTCAGCTTGAGGAAGTACCAGACGCCGTTGTCGACCACGAACGTCGTGCCGCCGACGATCGCGAACTTCAGCAGTTCACGGTGCCTGATCAGCACCGAGCGCAACGGCTCGGGAGTACGCGACAGCACGGTTTCCACGACGGACACGGTGACGAGTCTACGGAGGCAGCCGCACGAGAGGGGCCCGGCCGTCCATCATCGCTGCTCAGGCGGCCTTTTCGTCCGTTTCGGGGTAATGGCGCGCCCGGCCGGAAACGGCGTTCACCTGGGCCGGGAACACCCATTTCCTGAATCCCCACCAGCGGAACGCGGTGCCGAGCAGGGTGCCGAGCAGGAAGCTCGCCACGTAGTCGGCGATTTCCTGCGTCAGGAACGCGACATTCGGCACGGCGAGGCCGAGCACGTAGCGGGAGATCCACAACGGGACCAGGGAAAGCCCCACCGAGATCGCGCTCACCAGGAAGAACAGCGCCGCTTCGTGCCTGCGCTGGCGGCCGCCCCTGGTGCGGAACGCCCATTCGCGGTTGAGCACGTAGGACGCCACGGTCGCCAGGATGGTCGCCAGCCCGAACGCGGTGAGCGGCTTCTCGGTCAGCACGGTCAGCTTGAGCGCGTAGTCGGCGACGTGCGTGAGCACGAAGCAGAACCCGCCGACAAGCGCGAAACGCGCGAGTTCGCCGTGGCGGATCAGCAGCCGTTTGACCGGCCCCGGCAGTGCGCGCAGCGAACCCCACATGCGGACGGACGCTACGCGTACCGCGACGGCGCGGTCACAGCCAGGGCAGCCACCACCACGGCCGGGACGAGGTCGGCGCGACGGCGGACGGGCTGTCCGGCAGATCCGATCGCGGCTTCCCCGGCGGGGCGGGCGCGGTCGTGGTGGTCGACGGCGCACCGGGCGCCGTCGGCTTCCCCGGCTGCCACGGGGTCCCGCCGCCGGTGGGCGGCTTGGGCTTCGTCGGCTTCACGCTCGTCGGCGGCTTCGTCGAGCCGCTGCCGGGTGAGGGCAGCGTCGGCGGGACGGTCGGCGGCAGGCCGGGCGGCACCACGGGCGGGACCTCTGGCCTCGGCTCCCAGCAGTTCCACCAGCCGCAGCCGAGGTAGACCGTCCGCGAGGTGCTCGCCGAGCCGACCGTCGCGGTCACCGTGACGGCGGTGCCGTACGCGGGCGGCCGGTTCGGCTGGAACCACAACCGCAGGTGCTCACCGGGTTCCAGCGGGGCGTCGCCGGTGCAGGTGGTGGTGGCGCCGTGGTCGCAGGAGGCGCCGTTGCTCGGGGAGATGAGGTGCACGGGCCGGTTGAGCGACACCGTCGCCGGACGCGCGAGCGGGCCGTCGTTGCGGACGTCCACGCGGATCCACGGGAGCGAGGAGTGCGTCGGCCACGGCGTCCAGTCCCATCCCGAGTCCACGCGCAGCTTCAGGTCGTCCGGCGCGGGTTTCACGGCCACCTGGACCTTGACCGACACCTTGACCTGGCTGCCCGCGGTGACCGAGCCGGTGATCTCGCCTGCCTTGGCGCGTTCGTCGGCCACCAGGTGGAAGGTCAGCACGGCCGACTCGCCCGGTTCGAGCCCGCGCTCGGTCTTGCAGGTCACGGTGCCTTCGCCGGCGGGGCATTCGACGCTGAGCCCGGGAGCGGCCAGCAGGCGGGGACCGCCCACGGCGGCACCCCCGCCACCCTGGCCTCCTCCTCCGGAGCCGAGCGAGGAGACGCCGTCGGGCAGCGGCAGCGAGACGACGACGGGCTCGGACACCGATCCGCCGTCGTTGCGCACGGTGATCGGCAGGTCGACGGGCCCGGAGCCGGGCTGCAGCTCGATCGAGCCGTCCGGTCCGTGCGCGCTGACCTTGGGCGGTTTCGGCGCCTCCGGCGGCGGAGCGGGCTGGCTCGGCGATGGTGGCGGCGGTGGTGCTGGCGGGTTCGGCGCGGGCGGGGGAGCCGGTACCGGCGGCGGTGCGGGGGCCGCGGGCGGCGGTGCCGGAGGTGCCGGGGGTGCCGGAGGTGCCGGGGGAGCGGGCGGCGCGGGCGGAACGACGGGTGCGGCCGGTGGCGGTGCCGGTGGGGCGGGCGGCGCGGGAGCCGCGGGTGGTGCGGGCTGTGCCATCGCGGCGGGGATCTCGTGCGTGCCGCCGGAGGCGAGGCCCGCGGCCACCGCGGCGGCGATCGACGCCCCGGCCGCGGCCACCGCGGCGAACTGCCCGGAGCCGGCCGCGGCCGCACCGGCGGGAAG
>NZ_BAAANN010000056.1:0-40531 GCF_039529815.1 Amycolatopsis minnesotensis
CCTCGGGCAGATCCACCACCTGCCGACGTGTCACACCAACCTCGTCACATCGACGCAGTCCGGTACCGCACTCGCCACACGACGACGGAACATGATCGACGACCTGGTCCGGATCGTCCACCAGCGACAGGCTCGCACCCGGCGCTCCCGGCTGCTGACCTCGTTTGCGAGTTACCATCCGGGCGAATCTTCAGCGAAAGTCCAAAGTGGACCACGGAGAAATCGCTGCGAGACAAGAAACAACGGTCAGCGCGCGATACCGCCTTCGACGAGATCGAACGCGGCATCGATGACGGCGGGGTGCGCGCGCTGGACGTCCTGGAGATCGTCGCCGTCGAGAATGCGCTGCTGCGAGTGCTTGCTGATCGACGTCAGTGCCGAGCTGAGCAGTCCGGCGACGATCCTGGCGTGTGCCCGGTCCGCGCCTTCTTCGAGTAGTACCTCCCTGATCAGGTCTTCGATCTCGTGGTCGAGTTCGAGTGCCCGCGCGGTCAGTGCCGGGCTCTGCCGGATGACCCACAGGAAGCCGTCGATCCCGGCGAACACGCCGGAGGTCGGGTGCCGCTCCGCCAGCAGCCGGTGCTGGTAGCGCCGCAGTGCCGCGCTCACCGGCTCGCCGTCCGGGCGGGCCCGCAGTGCGTCGGAGATGGCGCGCAGGATGTCCTCCTGCCGGTCGAAGAAGAGATCTTCCTTGCGGGCGAAGTAGTTCGACACCGTCTTCTTCGACACCTCGGCCGCCTCGGCGACCTCCGCGATGGTCACCTGTTCGAACCCGTGCCGGACGAACAGCCCGGTTGCGACATCGGCGATGTGCCGCCGGGATTCCCGTTTCTTGCGCTCGCGCCGTCCTTCGTCCACATGCGAATCTTACCATCATCGTAAACATTGACAAAGTACAAGTTCTCCGTACGCTGGGCGCATGACCTCCAGGGGAACCGAATACGACGTGGTGATCGCGGGCGCCGGTCCGACCGGCCTGACGCTCGCGTGCGAACTGCGGCTGGCCGGGGTGCGGGTGCTCGTGCTCGAACGGCTGACCGAGCTGGATCCGACGCTCAAGGCGGGTTCGATCAACGTGCCCACCGCCGAAGCCTTCTACCGGCGGGGGCTGCTGCCCGCGATGCACGAGGAGCAGCGGCGGGGCTACGAGCGGATGAAGGAGTTCATCCGCTCGAAGGTGCCCGAAAGCGCCTCGGGCCTTCCGCCGAAGATGCCCAAGCTGGCCGGGCACTTCGCCGGGATCATGGTCGGTGGCGAGCACGTCCGGTTCGACGATCCCGCGTTCCGCGACGTGGGGCCGGCAGGCGAGGTGATGCTGGTGCCGCAGCAGGCCGTCGAGTCGATACTCGACGCACGGGCGAGGGAGCTGGGCGTCGAGATCCGGCGCGGGGTCGAGCTGACCGGTTTCGGCGAAGACGAAGACGGGGACGGGGACGGCGTGACCGTGCGCTTCGGCGACGGGTCGGTCCGCGCGGGCTGGCTCGTGGGCTGCGACGGGGGACGGAGCCTGGTGCGCAAGACCGCCGGCTTCGACTTCCCCGGCACCGATCCGCTCATCACCGGGCGGCAGGCGCTGGTCGACCTGACCGGCGGCGAGGCACTGGGGCCCGGCTGGAACCGCACGGAGCGCGGCCTCTACGTGAACGGGCCGCTGCCGGGCCGGATCCTGACCGTCGAGCTGGACGGGCCGCCCGCCGACCGCGACGCCCCGATCACCGCGGCGGAGCTGCAGGCGAGCCTTCGCCGCGTTTCCGGGGTGGACGTCACGATCACCGCCGTGCACTCGGCGACGCGCTACACCGACAATGCGCGGCAGGTGCCCGAATACCGCCGCGGACGCGTCCTCTTGGCAGGCGACGCGGCGCACGTGCATTCGCCGTTCGGCGGGCAGGGGCTCAACCTCGGCGTCGGCGACGCGATGAACCTCGGCTGGAAGCTCGCCGCGACCGTGCTCGGCGGGGCTCCGGACGGGCTGCTCGACACCTACACCGCCGAGCGGCACCCGATCGGCGAATGGGTGCTGGAGTGGACGCGGGCGCAGGTCGCGCTGATGCGCACGGACGTCAGAACCGGGCTGCTGCGCGGTGTCGTCGGCGACCTGCTGTCCACACCGGACGGTTCGACGTACTTGGCGAAGAAGCTTTCCGGCGTGCTGCACCGCTACGACATGGGCGATCGGGGGCACGACTGGATCGGGCTCGGCACCCCGGATCTCGCCTTCGCGGACGGCACGCGCCTCGGCGAGCACTGCGCGAAGGGGGCGTTCGTGCTGCTCGACCTCGCCGATTCCGCGGAGCTGCGGGAACTGGTCGCGCCGTGGGGAGCGCGGATCGAGCTGGTGACCGCGAAAGCCGCGAGCGACGCCGAACCGTCCGGCCTGCTGATGCGGCCGGACGGGCACGTGGCGTGGGCGCGCGACGGCGGCTCGCTCGACGGGCTAGCCGAAGCGCTGCACCGCTGGGCGGGCGCGCCCGGCTGAAGAGCGAGCACAATGGGGGCATGGACGCCGAGGTACTACCGGGGTTCGCCGGATTCGCGGCGGCGCTGCGCGAAGCCGGCGTTCCGTGCGGCCCGCAGCGCGTCCAGGCCTACCTCTCCGCCGTCGAGCAGGTCGACGTCGGCGAGACCGTCCAGCTCTACTGGGCGGGACGGCTGACCCTGTGCGCCGATCCCGACGACCTGCCGCGCTACGACGACGCGTTCGCGCAGTGGTTCGCGGCCGCGCCGCCCGACGTGCGCGCCGCGCGGCCGGTGCCGAAGCCGAAGCAGGCGCGGATCGCGTCGATGTCGGGGGAACGGCCCGGCGGCGCGGAATCCGAGGCGGGTCCCGAGCTGAGCGTGGCCGCGACCGACACCGAGGTCCTGCGCCGCCGCGACCTCGCCGAGCTGTCGGCGGCGGAGCGGGCACACCTGCGTGAACTCCTGTCGGTGCTCAAACCGGTCCTGCCCGAGCGGTCGTCGGCACGACGCCGTCCCGCACGCCGTGGCGCGCTCGACCCCGGCCGGACCCTGCGCGGCATGCTCGCCGTCGGTGGTGAACCGGTGCGGCTGGCCTACCGCGCCCGCACCAGGCGGCCCCGGAAAGTGGTGCTGCTGCTCGATGTTTCGGGTTCGATGAGCCCGTACGCGGACGCGTTGCTGAGGTTCGCGCACGTCGTCGTGCGGCGGGCGCCGTCCGCCGTCGAGGTGTTCACGC
This sequence comes from Amycolatopsis minnesotensis, assembly GCF_039529815.1. Classification (NCBI taxonomy): domain Bacteria; kingdom Bacillati; phylum Actinomycetota; class Actinomycetes; order Pseudonocardiales; family Pseudonocardiaceae; genus Amycolatopsis; species Amycolatopsis minnesotensis. The sequence goes on from NZ_BAAANN010000056.1 coordinate 3,197, forward strand.
TCGGTACCCGGCTGACGAGGGTGTCGCGGCAGCTGCGCCAGCGCGACCCCGAGCGCGCGATGCTCGCCGCGGGTGGCGCGGTGCCGGATTTCGCGGGCGGGACCAGGCTCGGCGAGACCCTGCGCGCGTTCCTCGACCGCTGGGGCCAGCGCGGTGTCGCGCGTCGCGCGGTGGTCGTGGTGTGCTCAGACGGCTGGGAACGCGGCGATCCCGCGCTGCTGGGGGACCAGCTCGCGAGGTTACGTCGACTGGCGTACGCGGTGCTCTGGGTGAACCCGCACGCCGGTCGCGCGGGTTACGCTCCTGTGCAATCCGGTATCGCCGCCGCGATGCCGCACCTTGACCGCCTGCTGGCCGGGCACAGCCTCGCCGCACTGGAACGACTGCTGGTGGAGATCCGCGATGCGTGACGTACTGGACGAACTGCACCGGCGCTGGCAAGACGGCGAGACCGTCGGGCTCGGCACCGTGGTCGCGACCTTTTCCTCCGCGCCGAGGGATCCCGGCGCGGCGATGCTGGTCGGTGCCGGCGGCGAGGTCGTCGGCAGTGTTTCGGGCGGCTGCGTCGAAGGCGCGGTGTACGAACTGGCCCAGCAGGTGGTCGCGGACGGGACGCCGGTCCTGCAGCGCTACGGCGTCAGCGACGACGACGCCTTCGCGGTGGGCCTGACCTGCGGCGGCATCATCGACATCTACGTCGAGCGGGTGAACCGCGAGACCATGCCGGAGCTCGGCGACGTCGTCGGGTACGTGCGCGCCGGAGAGCCGGTGGCCGTGGTGACGGTGATCGAACACCCCGGCGCGGGCACCGTGGGACGGCATCTGATCGTGCGCCCCGAACACGTCGACGGCACGCTCGGCTCGTCGCGGATGAACGACGCGGTCGCCGACGACGCGCGCGGGCTCCTCGCCACCGGCCGGACCGGGGTGCTGCACTACGGCCCGGACGGTCAGCGCCGCGGCGAGGGCATGACGGTGTTCGTGAACTCGTTCGAGCCGCCGCCGCGGCTGCTCGTGTTCGGGGCCATCGACTTCGCGGCCGCGATGGCGAGGATGGGCGCCTACCTCGGCTACCAGGTCACCGTGTGCGACGCGCGGCCGGTTTTCGCCACCAGCAGCCGTTTTCCCGACGCGCACGAGGTCGTCGTCGACTGGCCGCACCGGTACCTGACGGCGGAGGCGGAGGCTGGCCGCGTCAACCGGCGCACCGCGATCGCCGTGCTCACCCACGACCCGAAGTTCGACGTGCCGCTGCTCGAGGTGGCGCTGCGGCTCGACGTCGGCTACGTCGGCGCGATGGGCTCGCGCAAGACCCACGACGACCGGTTCTCGCGGCTGCGGGACGCGGGACTGTCCGAAGCGGACCTGGAACGGCTGTCGTCCCCGATCGGGCTCGACCTCGGGGCGAGGACGCCGGAGGAGACCGCGGTGTCCATCGCGGCCGAGATCATCGCGCTGCGCTGGGGTGGCCGGGGGCAGCGGCTCGCCGAGCTGAGCGGCCGCATCCACGGCTGAGCCGGCCGCATAGGATGACCGGATCGACACTCCCGGTGATCATCCGGCGAGGGTGACCGCGTCGAAGGGGTGTTCCGCATGGGTGAATTCGAGGACCTGAAACAGCGGATGCGGACACACCACCGGATCCAGTGCCAGGCCGAGGCCGGGCTGCTCCGCGACATCGCGGAAATGGCCGAGCTGCGCACCCGCGACGAGGTCGTGGCCATGCTGATGGACAAGGCCCGGATGGAGCGCCAGCGGGCCCGCGACACCTTCGACCTGGCCATCGCGGTGACCACCTCGATGTCGGCGACGCTCACGGCGATGGACGAGAACGGGATCGGCCTTGACCGGGCCATGGAGATCTACAAGGTGGTCCGGCACTTCTCCCGTGACGCCGAGGCGCGGGCCAAGGAGACCGAGCTGCTGAATCAGCGCTTCGGGTGAGCGGCTAGTCCATTCGAGACCGGCCTGCCGCAGATTCGGCGGCAGCACCGCATTCGCCGCGCATCCGCGGATCACCGCGCGCGGGGCCCGTGCCAGGACTTGTCGGCACCGGACCGAAGGGGCAGGCTCGCGTGTGAGTCCGATCACGGTCGATCCGGGTTCGGATTCCGTTCGCCCCGAACCGCCCCGCCACGCGGGCATCCACTTGGAGGCCTGATGCGCATCTCCGTCACCGTGGACGGAACCGCCTACACCGACGATGTCGAGCCCCGCACGCTGCTCGTCCACCACCTCCGCGAAAAGCTGGGCAAGGTCGGCACCGTGATCGGGTGCGACACCAGCAACTGCGGTGCCTGTACCGTCCACCTCGACGGGCACAGCGTGAAGTCCTGCTCCGTGCTGGCCGTGCAGGCCGACGGCTGCGAGGTCACCACGATCGAAGGGCTCGCGCGCGAAAGCGAGCTGCACCCCGTCCAGCGGGCCTTCCACGACAACCACGCGCTGCAGTGCGGGTTCTGCACGCCCGGCATGATCATGCAGTCGATCGACCTGCTCGCCGACAACCCCGACCCGGACGAGCAAGCGGTCCGCGAAGGGCTGGAAGGAAACCTGTGCCGGTGCACGGGCTACCAGAACATCGTCCGCGCGGTCCGCGACGCGGCGCACCAGATGCGACCGGGCGCCGGCCCCGAAGCCGAACGGCTCACCGAAGACACCGCGACAGTGGCGCGGCAGGTCGGCGGGGGTGGTGAGTGATGACCTCGACCGTTGAACCCGAGGTAGGAAAGGCGCGGCTGCGCAAGGAGGACGCGCGCCTGATCACCGGGCGCACCCGCTGGACGGACAACCTGGCGCTGCCCGGCATGCTGCACCTCGCCGTGCTGCGCAGTCCCTTCGCGCACGCCAAGATCGTCTCGATCGACGTGAGCGAGGCGAAGAAGGCGCCCGGCGTCGTGGCCGTCTACACCGCGAAGGACCTCGATCCGGACAGCACGATCGCGATGCCGTGCGCGTGGCCGATCACGCCGGACATGAACAGCCCGCGCCGCCCGGTGCTCGCCGCGGACCAGGTGAACTTCGCGGGTGAAGGCGTGGCCGTCGTCGCCGCGCGCAGCGCCGCGGAAGCGCACGACGCGCTCGAAGCGATCGACGTCGACTACGAGGACCTCCCCGTGGTGCTGGGCATGGAGAACGCGCTCGCCGAGGGCGCGCCGCTCGTGCACGAAGAGCTCGGCACCAACCAGAACGCCGTGTGGATCTTCGACTCCGGGGAAGCGGGATCGGGTGGCGATGTCGGCGAAGCCATCGCGAAGTCGGAGATCACGCTGACGCGCCGGTTCCGGCAGCAGCGGCTGGTGCCCGCGTTCATGGAGCCACGGTCCTGCGTGGTCGACCCGACGAGCGCGCAGCTCACCATGTGGTCGGCGACGCAGGTGCCGCACATCCTCAAGACGATGTCGGCGCTGACGCTCGGCATCCCCGAGCACAAGCTCCGCGTGATCGCGCCGGACGTCGGCGGCGGGTTCGGCGGCAAGATCGCCGTGCTGCCGGAGGAGACGATGTGCCTGATCGTCGCGCAGAAGCTCGGAAAGCCGGTGAAGTGGACGGAATCCCGTTCCGAGTGCATGCTCACCGCGCACCACGGCCGCGACCAGATCCAGGACATCACGATCTCCGCGAACCGCGACGGCACGGTCACCGGGCTGAAGGTCGACCTGCTCGCCGACATGGGCGCCTACCTCGGGCTCGTCGGGCCAGGCGTGCCGATCCTCGGCGCGTTCATGTTCAACGCCATCTACAAGATCCCGGCCTACCGGTTCGCCTGCACGAACGTGTTCACCAACACCACCCTCACCGACGCCTACCGCGGCGCGGGCAGGCCGGAGGCGACGTTCGCGATCGAACGGATCATGGACGAGCTCGCCGCCGAACTGGGCCTGGACCCGTTGGAGCTGCGCGAAAAGAACTGGATCAAGCACGAGGAGTTCCCGTACACCACGGTGTCGACGCTGACCTACGACTCCGGCAACTACGAGGCGGCGACCGAGAAGGCGAAGGAGCTGTTCGACTATGACGGCCTGCGTCGCGAGCAGAAGCAGCGCCGGGACTCGGGTGACCCGGTGCAGCTCGGCATCGGGATCTCCACGTTCACCGAAATGTGCGGGCTCGCGCCGTCGCGCGTGCTCGGCTCGCTCGACTACGCCGCGGGCGGCTGGGAGCACGCGGCGATCCGGGTGCTGCCCACCGGCAAGGTAGAGGTCATCACCGGCGCTTCGGCGCACGGCCAGGGCCACGAGACGGCGTGGAGCCAGATCGTCGCCGATCAGCTCGGTGTCCCGTTCGAGGACGTCGAAGTCCTGCACGGGGACACCCAGTCCTCGCACAAGGGCATGGACACCTACGGCTCGCGATCCCTCGCGGTCGGCGGGATCGCGGTCGTCAAGGCCGCCGAGAAGGTCGTCGCGAAGGCGCGCAAGGTCGCCGCGCACATGATGGAATGCGCCGAGGACGACCTGGAGTTCGCGAGCGGCAAGTTCACCGTCAAGGGCACCGAGTCCTCGACCGCGCTCGGCGACATCGCGTTCGCGGTCTTCGCGGCGCACGACCTTCCCGACGGCATGGAACCGTCGCTGGACTCCGATGCCACCTTCGACCCGGAGAACTTCTCGTTCCCGCACGGCACGCACCTGTGCGCGATGGAGGTGGACACCGAAACGGGCCGCGTGTCGATCCGGAAGTACGTCTGCGTCGACGATGTCGGCGCGGTGGTCAACCCGTTGATCGTGGAGGGCCAGGTGCACGGCGGGCTCGCGCAGGGCATCGCGCAGGCGCTGTTCGAAGAGGCCGTGCACGACGAGAGCGGCACGCTCACCACCGGCACGTTCGCGGACTACCTGCTGCCGTCCGCGGCCGATCTGCCTTCGTTCGTCACCGACCGCACCGAGACGCGATCGACCACGAACCCGTTGGGCGTCAAGGGCGTCGGCGAGGCGGGCACGATCGCGTCCACCCCGGCCGTGGTCAACGCGGTGATCGACGCGGTGCGCCACCGCGGGGTGAACGAGATCGAAATGCCGCTCTCGCCGATGCGGGTGTGGTCGGCGATCCACCGCGGCAAGACCGGCGCGGGCGGCGTCGGCTCGGAGTCCGGCGGCGGGCTCGGTTCGATCGACGCTTCCGGAGGTGCCCAGTGATCCCCTCTGCCTTCGACTACACCGCGCCGTCCACAGTGGACGAAGCGGTGCGCGCACTCGTCGATGCCGGTGAGGACGCCAAAGTACTGGCAGGTGGGCAGAGCCTGCTGCCGGTGCTGCGGATGCGCCTCGCCGCGCCGACCACGCTGGTGGACCTCGGCAAGATCGCCGAGCTACGCGGTGTGACCGAGGACGGCGACGCGCTCGTCATCGGCGCGATGACCACGCACTACGAGGTGCAGCGCGACGCGCTCGTCCGCGAGCACGCCGAACTGCTGGCCAAGGCCACCGATACGGTGGCCGACCCGCAGGTGCGCCATCGCGGCACGTTCGGCGGCTCGATCGCGCACGCCGATCCGGCCGGTGACCTGCCGGCCCCGGCGCTCGCGCTGGACGCCGAAATGGTCATCGCCTCGCCGGGCGGGCGCAGGACGGTTCCGGCGGCGGAGTTCTTCCAGGACCTCTTCACCACCGCGCTCGCGCCGGACGAGATACTGGTGGCGGTGCGGGTGCCGAAGTACACCGGCTGGCACGCGCACTACGAGAAGTTCAACCGGGTCGCGCAGGCGTGGTCGACGGTGGCGGTCGCGGTGGCCGTCCGCACCGACGGCAGCTCGATCGCCGAAGCCCGTGTCGCGCTCACGAACATGGGCTCGACCCCGGTCCGGGCGACGGCGGTCGAGCAGGCGCTCGTCGGTGGCGATGCCTCCGCGGAAGCGGTTCGCGCCGCCGCGCAGCACGCCGCCGAGGGCACGAATCCGCCCGCGGACGGCAACGCGGACGTCGAATACCGCCAGGAGCTGGCCCGCGTGCTCACCGGGCGCGCGGTTTCCGCGGCCGTCGGCTGACCGGAGGAAGGAAAGTCCGTGCGACTGGACCACGAATTCACCGTCCCGGCGACCGTCGAGGAGGTATGGCGTGCCGTCGTCGAACCGGAACGGGTGGCGCCCTGCATGCCAGGCGCCACCCTCACCGAGGTCGACGGAGACGTCTTCCGCGGCACGGTGAAGGTCAAGCTCGGTCCCATCTCCTTGCTGTACAAGGGATCCGGTGAGTTCCTGGAGAAGGACGAGCAGGCGCGCAAGGTCGTGATCAAGGCGTCGGGGAAGGACTCCCGCGGCGCCGGTACCGCGGCCGCCACGGTCACCGTCCAGCTCACCGCGGAGGGTGCGGGGACGAAGGGCACCGTCGCCACGGACCTGAACATCACCGGGAAGCCGGCGCAGTTCGGGCGCGGGCTCATCTCGGAGGTCGGCGGCAAGATCCTGGACCAGTTCGCGACCTGCCTGTCGACGAAGCTCGGTTCTTCGTCTTCGTCTCCTCCAGAGCCGGACCCGGAGCGGGACGGCGCGCGGCCGAAGCTGGAGAGCGTGAAGCAGGCGTCGCTTCCCGAGGCCGAGCCGATCGACCTCGTCGACTACGCGGGGATCTCGGTGGCGAAACGGCTCGCGCCGGTGTTCGCCGTGATCGCCGCGGTGCTCGGGCTCGTCGCGATCGTTCGCGCGCTGCGTCGTTAGCGGTACCGCGCCGGTAGAGGTGTGGCGCTGGGCGCATCGGGGAAGTTCCCGGTGCGGCCCGGCGTTCCCCCCGATGTGACTGGAGCGGACCACGAAACCGACGTGGCGGTGATCGGTGCCGGGCAGGCCGGGCTGTCCGCGGCCTACTTCCTGCGCCGGGCGGGGCTGGATTTCGCCGTGCTCGACCACGGGAAGCGCGCGGGCGGGGCGTGGCAGTACCGCTGGCCGTCGCTGGTGCTGGGCAAGGTGCACGGGCTGCACGACCTGCCGGGGATGGCGCTGGGCACCCCGGACACGACGCGACCGGCCTCGGAGGTGGTCTCCGAGTACTTCGGCCGCTTCGAACGCGCTTACGACCTGCCCGTGCGGCGGCCCGTCGACGTGCTGGCGGTGCGCCCTGCCTCGGGTGACCGCCTGCTGGTGGAAAGCGCCGCGGAGACCTGGTCCGTGCGGGCGGTGCTGAACGCGACCGGGACCTGGGACCGCCCGTTCTGGCCGCGCTATCCCGGACAGGAGAGCTTCGAAGGGCGCCAACTGCACACCGCGGACTACACCGGTGCCGCTGATTTCCGCGACAAGCGCGTGGTGGTCGTCGGCGGCGGGACCTCGGCGATCCAGCAGCTCATCGAAATCGCGGCGGTCGCGCGCGACACGACGTGGGTCACCCGCCGCCCGCCAGTGTTCCGCGAGGAGCCGTTCACCGAGGACTGGGGCCGCGCCGCCGTGGCGAAGGTCGACGCGGCCGTGCGAGCCGGGCAACCGCCCGCGAGCGTGGTGAGCGTGACCGACCTCGCGCGCACCCCGGAGGTCGTCGAAGCTGAGCGGGCCGGAATCCTCGACCGCCTGCCCATGTTCGACCGCATCACGCGCACCGGCGTCCACTGGCCCGACGGCACCGAACGCCCCGCCGACGTGATCCTGTGGGCGACCGGTTTCCGCGCTGCCCTCGATCACCTGGCGCCGCTGCACCTCCGCGAACCCGGCGGCGGAATCCGCATGGACGGCACCCGGGTAGTCGCCGAACCCCGCCTGCACCTGCTCGGCTACGGCCCGTCGGCGAGCACCATCGGCGCGAACCGAGCGGGCCGCTCCGCCGTCCAGGAAATCCGCCGACTCCTAGCCCCCGCCCGTTCTCGCACCGCCGCCCGCATGCCCTGAAGGTGCCCTGCACGGCATGCGCAGCACCACGCCGCATGGCGTGAAGGCGGAGAAAGTGGCGTCGGAGTCCCTGATGGTCACCGTGAATGTGTGTGCGCGTCGATTCTGGTGCTGAGTCGCCGGGACGGGCCCGCCGGAGGCTAGCCGCAGACTCCCTGAAGGGCGCCTTCGGGGAATCTGACGCCCCAATCTCGCCCCTCGCGGCGTCCGGCATGGCGACGCCGATGCCCTGAAGGTGCCACCGGGGGACCTGGATGCCCCGAAGGTCGCCTTCGGGGCATCCCACCCGTGCCAGTCAGGCGACGGGTTCCGCTGGGCGGCTCAGTTCGGCGTGGTTCCTGCTGGCGCGCGAGCTGATCAGCAGCAAGGTCGCCAGCACGCCGAGTGCGGCGATCACAGCGCAGCCGAGGAAAGCGGCGCCGTAGCCGCGGGTGAGCGCGTCCGGCCCGGTGTCGTCGCCGATGCGCGCGGAGGCGACGGCGGACAGCACTGCCAACCCGAGTGCGCCGCCGAGTTGCTGGCTGGTGTTGATCAGCCCGCTGGCGAGCCCGGCCTGCTGCCAGCCGACGCCGGTCGACGCGGCGACGAACAGCGGGGCGAACACCAGGCCGAGACCGGCGCCCGCGACCAGTTCCGGCGCCAGTACCGAAAAGGCGAACCCGCCGTCGGGGGACGCCAGCGACAGCCAGGCGAGGCCCGCGGCGAACAGGACGAGGCCGCCGGTCAGCACCGGTTTGTAGCCGAGCTTCGTCACGAGCGTCGAAGCGATCCCGAGCGCGATGCCGAAGCTCACCAGGCACATCGGCACCAGTGACAGGCCGGTGGTGATCGCGTCGTAGCGCAGCACGTTCTGCAGGAGCAGCGAGAGGAAGAAGAACATCGGTACCACCACGCCGCCGGTGAGGATCCCGGCGACGTTGGCGCCGGTGAGCGTGCGCAGCCGGAAGATCCTCAGGTCGACCAGTGGCGCGCGCGATCGCCGTTCGATCGCGACGAACGCGGCCAGCAGCACGAGGACGCCGAGCAGCGAGCCGAAAAGCTGCGCCGCACCGGCCCGCGGCGCCTCCACCAGTGTGTAGACGAGCAGGGTGAGCGCGGCGGTGACGGTGGCCGCCCCGGCGAGGTCGAACACCCGATCACCCGAGGGCGCACCAGTTCCGGCGAGCAGCGGGCGCACGAGCAGCACGCACGCGAGGACGACCGGGACGTTGATCCACAGCACCCATTCCCAGCCCGCGTACTGCGTCAGCACCCCGCTGAGGATGACGCCCGCCGCGCCCCCGGCGCCCCCGACCGCTCCCCACGCGGCGAACGCCTTGTTCCGCTCCGCGCCGTCGGAGAAGGTCACCGCGATGATCGACATCGCGGACGGCGAAAGCACGGCCGCGCCGACACCTTGCACCACGCGGGCGGTGACCAGCAAACCGACCGAATCGGCGAACCCGCCCGCCAGTGAGGCGATCCCGAACAGCAGCAGCCCGGCGACGAACATGCGCCGGCGGCCGAGCAGATCCGCCAGCCTGCCGCCCAGTAGCAGGAAACCGCCGAAGGCCAGCACGTAGGCGCTGACCACCCAGGTCAGCGCCCGCTGCCCGGCGTCGAGGTCCTGCCCGATCGCGGGCAGCGCCACGTTGATCACCGAGGCGTCCAGCACCACGACGAACTGCGCGGAGCACAACAACACGAGCGCGTACCAGCGGCGGCGCGCGCGCACACTATCGACGGCAGTCAACGGAAGAAACCATCCCCTCAGTCCATTTCGGACTCTTCGGATCGAGTGACGATCCGACGCTAGAGGCCGGGGGACGAAAATGCGGCCTATGACCTAGCTCACTTTTTCCTGCCCGTCGAAAGCAGGGTGTGCTCTGCGTCGAGGCTTTCCGGGGTCATCGCGATTCCGGTGACGACTTCGCCGAGTGCGAGCAGCCACGCGGCGACCCCTCCCGGCGACGGCTCGGGGAGCGCGTCGGTGAACGAGCGCAGTGGCTCCGAGGTCTGCCCCGGCCGGATCATGGCGACCTCGTGGCCGGGCTCGGCGTAGTGCACCAGCTTGTTGCCGCGGGTTTCCCAGCCGACGTTGAGCACCGCCCCGTGTGGACGGAGCGCGTCCACGACCTCGTGTGCGAACGGGGACCGGTTGAACCCGATCGCGAGCACCCAGCCGCCGTTCTCCCGCAGCGCGACCTGCTCGGTGTCCGTGAGCGACACCGGCCCGCGCCCGAGGGGCACACCGCCGAAGGCCGCCGCCACGGTGTCGAACGGCATGCCGCGCGCATAGGTGACCGACGCGCCGAGCCCGAGCCAGTGCCCGGTGATCCACGCGTGCCGTTCCAGCGGGCTCGTGCCGGAAACACGGGCACCGTCCGAACCGGACGGTGCCGGTGGATTACCCAGCACATCGAGGAAACTCGCGAGCATCGGTGCCGGGTCGGCACCTTCGATCTGCTTGGCGAGTTCGGCGGCTTCGATCGTCTTGAACGCGGCGGTGAGCGGGTTCGGCGCGGCGCGCAGCGCGCGCACGGCCTCCAGCGCGACGGGCTGGGCGCGGGTGGCGCCGGACAGGTACCCGTCCATCTCGTCGACGGCGGCACCTGCCACCGCCAGCAGCGCCTCGTCCTCGGCGCGGTGCAGGGCGCTACCGAGCACGGGGTGGTCGTACTCCAGCCGTTCGAAGCCAGGCGTGACCGGATGCACGTCCTCGGGGCGCGGCGCGATCGGGACGACCAGGAACTCGCCGTCCAGCCAGTCTTCCGCGAACGGCCGCCCGGTCACCTCGGCGGCGAGCCGGAGCATTCCGGTCTTCCAGTCGCCGGGCGCCCAGTCGATCGCGTCGATCGAGTCGGCGAGGCAGCCGGGATCGTCACCGTCCCGCCACGAGTCGATGCCCGCTTCGAACGAGGTCTTCACCCGGCCGCCGACGGCGTAGCTGAACAAGGTCATCGCGTCGACGTTCCAGAACGCGCTCACCGTCTCCCCGAGCGCGGAAACCTCGCGCAGCACTTCGGGGCGCGAGCCCTGGAACCCGTTGACTTCGATCGCGACGACGTGCTCGCCCCGGCGGCACACCGCGACCGTGCCCGCGTCCTCGAACTCGTCCCAGAGCTGGTCGAGTGAAAGCGTTCGCGCCTCGTCCGCGAGGCCGCCGAACCCGCGCAGAACGCCGCCGGTGTCGGTCGTCCTCACCATGGTCACGCAGGCCGCGTCGCCCAGCGCGCTCGTGGACAGCCAGCCGAAATCGTCCCCGGTCATTGTTCCTTTGTAGCAGCGGGACGGAGGTAGCGGACCTGTTTTTCCTTGTGTTCCGCGTAATCGGCGTGCCCCGCCGCGTGCTCGGGCACACCGACCTCCCACCACGCGCCCGCTTCGGTCCAGGCGTCCGGTTTCGTGCGCACCACGACCACCGCGGACCTGCGTTCCGCGACGGCGGCGTCACGTGCGTTCGCGTACGCGGCGCGCAGGCTGTCGGGACCGTCGGCGGAGAACACGGCGCAGCCGAGCGCGGCCGCGTGCGCGGCGAAGTCGACCCTCGGCGGTTCGGGGTGCCCGCTGCGGCAATCGGCGTAGAAGTTGTTGAACGGCTCGCCGCCCTGGCCCTGCTGCAGGCGCGCGATCACCGCGTACCCGTCGTTGTCGCACACCACGGCGACGAACGGGTGCCCGGCGAACGCGGCGGAGAACAGCTCCGAGTTGAGCATGAGGTACGAACCGTCGCCGAGCAGCGTCGTGACGATCCCCGTCTGGCGCGCCATCGCCGCGCCCCACGCGCCCGCGATCTCGTAGCCCATGCAGGAAAAACCGTACTCGACGTCCATCGTGGACGTTCCGGCGGCGCGCCATCCGCCCACCAGTTCGCCAGGCATCCCGCCGGAGGAGGTGAGCACGTAGTCGTCCGAAGTGGACAGTTCATTGACCGTGCCGACCACCTGTGCGTAGGTCGGTAGTCCGGGGGAAACCGCGCGCAGGCCGTCGATGCGGGCGTCCCATTTCGCGCGTTCCCGCGCGGCTCGCTCGGCCCAGTCGCCGGTGCCGTACCCGCCGAGCAGATCGCCGAGATCGGCCAGCCCGGCGTCCGCGTCGGCGACGACGGCGAACGCGCCGTGCTTCACCGCGTCGAACCTGGCCGTGTTGAGGGTGACCAGTTTCGCGGCGGGGGAGAACGCGGTCCAGGACGCGGTGGTGAAGTCCTGCAGCCGCGTCCCGACGGCCAGCACCACGTCCGCCTCGGCCGCGAGTGCGTTCGCCGACGACGAGCCGGTGATGCCGAGCGGCCCGCCGTACAGCGGGTGCCCGTGCGGCACGAGCGTGCGCCCCGCGGTGGTTTCCACGACCGGGATCCCGTGCTGCTCGGCGAACCGCAGCGCCCTGCCCGCGGCGCCCGAGTAGCGGACCCCGCCGCCGAGCACGAGCAGCGGGCGCTTCGCGGCGCGGAGCACGGCCGCCGCTTCGGCGAGCGCGCGCAGGTCCGCCCGTGGCCGCGGCACGCGGTGCACCACCGGCACGAACAACTCGTCCGGGAAGTCGAAGGTTTCGGCCTGCACGTCCTGCGGCAGCGCGAGCGTGACCGGGCCAGTGTCCGCCGGGTCGGTGAGCACCCGCGCGACCTGGGGCAGCGTGGCGACGAGCTGCTCCGGCCTGGTGATCCGGTCGAAGTAGCGGCTCACCGGGCGGAACGCGTCGTTGACCGTCGCGGTCGCGTCGCCGAAGTGCTCCACCTGCTGCAGCACCGGGTCCGGTGCCCGGCCGGTGAAGGTGTCACCGGGCAGCAGCAGCACCGGCAGCCGGTTCGCGTGCGCCACCCCCGCCGCGGTCACCATGTTGAGCGCGCCGGGCCCGATCGACGAGGTCACGACGCCGACCTGACGCCGCTGCGCCGCCTTCGCGTACCCCGTCGCCGCGAGCGCCATGCCCTGTTCGGTGTGCCCGCGCCACACCGGCAGCGCGTCGCGGTGCTCGGCGAGCGCGGTGCCGAGCCCGAGCACGTTGCCGTGCCCGAAGATCGCGAACACCGCCGGGAACAACGGAACTTCGGCGCCTTCGAGGGTTTCCGAGCGCTGGGCGATCAGCCAGCGCACCAGCGCCTGTGCCGTGGTGAGCTTCACGCGTCCTCCGTCCTGCCCGCCGCGGTGGTGACCGGGCAGCGCTCGTCGGCGGCCAGCGCGTCCCAGGTGCCGCGGACCCAGGAGTGCGCGGGGTCGTCGCAGAAGGCCATCGACCGTTCCGGCGCCGGCCCGGCCAGCACGTTCAGGTAGTACATCGGGTAGCCGGGGGCGGCCACGCAGGGACCGTGGTAACCGCGCGGGATGACGAACACATCTCCGTCGCGGACGGCGACGTCCTCGTCGAGCAGGCCGTCCGCGGTGTAGGTGCGGTGCAGCCCGAAACCCTCGCGCGACGGGGTGACGCCGTCGCGGCCCGCGATGCGGAAGTAGTAGACCTCCTCGTTCACGACCTCGCACTCGCTCGCTTCGTCGTGCTTGTGCGGCGGGTACGACGACCAGTTCCCGTCCGGGGTGATCAGCTCGCACGCGTTGAGCTTGTCGGCGTGGTCCCATACGCCGGGCACGCCGAAGTTGGTGACCTGGCGGGTCGCCTGGCCGGCGCCGCGCACCTCCACCGGCACCTGTTCGGCAGGCCCGTACTTCGGTTCGAGCCTGCGCTCGCAGCGCGCCATCGGCAGCGCCAGCTCCGCACCGTCCGTTGTGGACAGTGTCATTTCGGCGTCCCTCGGCACGTAGGCGAAATCGGTGACCCTGGTGAACACCGAGTCGCGGCCGATGAGGTCGAACCGGTGCCCACCGGCCTCGACGACGCAGCCGCCGCGCAGTGGCAGCACGAACGCCTCGAACTCACCGGTGCGCACGATCCGGGTCGTCCCCGGTGCCAGTGCCAGCACGCGCAGCCCGGTGTGGGTCCAGCCAGCCGAGTCGGGGGAGAGGCGCACCGGGTCGATGCCGTCCGAAAGGGTCCGGTGTGGACGGTGCAGGTGGCTCATTTCGCGGCCTCCAGCACCTTCGCCGCCGCCGCGACGGCGGCACCGACGTCACCGTCCGGCGGGTAGAGCAGCGCCCTGCCCACCACGAGCCCCCGCACCGCGTCGTGGCGAAGGGTGCGGCCCCACGACGCGAGATCGGCCGCGGGATCGGCCGAGGGCACCCCGCCCAGCACCACCACGGGCAAGGTGGTCGAGTCGAGCACCGCCGCGTCCTCCGGCGCGGGCAGCTTGAGCCACGTGTGCGCCGAGGTCACACCCAGTCCCGACGCCACCGTCGCGGCACGCGCCAGCGAAGCGGTGTCCTTGCGCAGCACCAGTTTCCCGCCTTCGCGGTCGTAGGGGAGTGGTTCGACCATCGCCATCAGCCCGTTCGCGGCCAGCTCGGACACCGCGTTCGCGCAGGCTTCCAGCGTCGGCACGGTGCCGGGATCGCTGTTCACCAGCCGCAGCAGCATCTTCCCGCCGTCCAACCGGGACTCGGCGAGGGCACGCGCGGTGTAGGCGGTGAACCGGTCGTCGATCTCCCAGTCGGCGCCGGCGAGCCCGCCGCGGTTCATCGACCCGATGACCACCTTGTCGTGCAGCGCGCCGAGCAGGAGCAGTTCCTCGATCACGTCCGGCGTGCCGAGCAGCCCGTCGACGGCGGGGTTCTCCAGCGCCACGAGCAGCCGTTCCAGCAGATCGCGCCGGTCAACCATGGCCAGCGGATCGCCGCCGACCCCGAGCGAGCCCCGCGCCGGGTGGTCGGCCGCGACCAGGAACAGCGTGCCGCCCGGTGACAGCAGCGCCGCCCGCCGCCTGCGATCGCGGTAGGCGCGCTCGACCGCACCGGGATCGGCGACGCGCCGCTCCAGCAGTTCGTGCCAGCGCTCGTCGGTCAACAGGGTCACAGCAGCTCCTCGATCTCCTCGGTCGTCGGCATCGCGTCGGCGCAGGCGAGCCTCGACGCGACGAGCGCACCGGCGGCGTTGGCGTAGCGCGCGATGCGGGGCGGATCCCAGCCCGACAGCAGGCCGTGCACCAGCGCGCCGCCGAACCCGTCACCGGCGCCGAGCCCGCACACCACTTCCACCGGCCGCGGTTTCACCGTCCAGCTCCGTTCCGGGGTCGCGACGAGCACGCCGTCCGCGCCCTGCTTGATGATCGCGAGCCGGACGCCGCGGCCGAGCATGCGGCGCGCGGCCTCGCCGGGATCGCTCGTGCCGACCGCCACCTCGGCCTCGGTGCGGTTGCCGACGGCCACCGTCACGTGGTCGAGCATCCAGCCGATCTCGGTGCGCGCCGCCGCCACGTCCGGCCAGAACATCGGCCGGTAGTCGAGGTCGAGCACGGTGTGCGCGCGGCGCCCGCGCCGCAGCAGGATTTCGCGCTGGGTCGCGCGCGCCGGTTCCGCCGAGACGCCGGTGCCGGTGACCCACAGCAGCGGCACCGCGTCCACCACGTCCCACGGCACGTCCTCGCCGGTGAGCGTGAGATCGGGGGCGATGGGGGAGCGGTAGAACAGCAGCGGCGGGTCCGCCGGCGGGTCGAGCGCGCAGAACACCACCGGGGTTCGCAGGTCCGCCGCGGTGCCGACGTGCTCGGGTGACACCCCGAACCCGGACAGCGCCTGCCGCACGTAGTCGCCGAAGCCGTCGGGGCCGACCTTCGTGAGCACGCCGGTGCGGCGGCCGAGCCGGGCGGCGGCGACCGCGACGTTGGTCGCGGTGCCGCCGAGCGACTTGGCGAAGGTGCTGACCCCGGCGAGCGGGACCCCGCTCTGCTCGGGGTAGAGGTCGACGCCGACCCTGCCGACGGTGAGCGCTTCGAGCCCCGTCATGATTGCCTTAACTCGTGTTCGAGCGCTTCCAGTTCGGCGCCACCCGCCATCTGCCTGGTCAGCTCCGCGATGTCTATTTCGGACTTCTCGTGGGAGCCCAACGCCCTGCCGCGCTTGAGCAGCAGGAACCGGTCGGCCACCGGGTAGGCGTGGTGCGGGTTGTGCGTGATCAGCACGACGCCGAGCCCGCGGTCGCGCGCCTGTGCCACGTACCGCAGCACCACGCCCGCCTGCTTGACGCCGAGCGCGGCGGTCGGCTCGTCGAGGATGAGCACCTTCGCGCCGAAGTGGACGGCACGCGCGATCGCCACGCACTGGCGTTCACCGCCGGACAGCGTGCCGACGGGCTGCTCCACGTCGCGCAGGTCGATCCCCATCCCGGCGAGCGCGGTCTTGGTGGTCTCACGGCCCTGCACGCGGTCGAGCATGCGGAACGGCCCGATCCCCTTGGTCGGCTCGGAGCCGAGGAAGAAGTTGCGCCACACGCTCATCAGCGGCACCACGGCGAGGTCCTGGTACACCGTGGCGATCCCCCGGTCGAGCGCCTCGCGGGGAGAGGCGAACCGGACCGGCTCACCGTCCACTTTGAACTCGCCGTGGTCGTGCTGGTGCACCCCGGCGAGGATCTTGATCAAGGTGGACTTCCCGGCGCCGTTGTCGCCGAGCACGCAGGTGACCTCGCCCGCGTTGACCACAGTGGACACGTCGCGAAGCGCGAGCACGCTGCCGTAGGTCTTCCCGATGTCAGTTACTTCGATCAGCGCGCTCATCGCCGCACCCTTTCCGCCCGTCGCCGGAAGGCGTTGTTGACCAGCACCGCGGCCAGCAGCATCACGCCGAGGAACAGCATGAACCAGTCGTTGTCCCAGCGCGCGAACACGATGCCCTGCCGTGCCATGCCGAAGATCAGCGCGCCGATCGCGGCGCCGACCGCGGAGCCGAAGCCGCCGGTGAGCAGGCACCCGCCGATCACCGCGGCGATGATGTACTGGAACTCCAGCCCGATGCCCTGGTTCGCCTGCACGGTGGCGAACCGCAGGATGTTGATCGAGCCGACCAGCCAGCCCGCCAGTGCGGTGCCCATGAACAGCAGGATCTTCGTCCGCGCCACCGGCACGCCGGCCGCGCGCGAGCTCTGCGCCGAGCCGCCGACCGCGAAGACCCAGTTCCCGAAGCGCGTGCGCACCAGCAGCCACGCCGCGGCCGCGGCCACCCCGATCCACCACAGGATGGAGATCTGGAACGCGACGCCGCCGATGTCCACAGTGGAGGCGAAGACGAACCCGGCGGAGGCGTACCCGTCGGTGCCGCGCATCCCGGACACCGCGACCGTGCCGGTGACGAGCTTCGTGACGCCGAGGTTCAGGCCCTGCAGGGCGAGGAACGTGCCGAGCGTGACGATGAAGCTCGGCAACCCGGTGCGGATCACCAGCCAGCCGTTGAAGGCTCCGACCGCGAGCGCGAACACCAGCGACACCAGCAGCGCGAGCCACACGTTCAGCCCGGCCCGCGTCGCCAGTATCGCGGTGACCAGCGAGGTGGAGGCGGTCATCACGCCAGCCGACAGGTCGAACTCGCCGCCGATCATCAGCAGCGACACGGCGACCGCCATGATGCCCAGCGTGGACGCGTCGTCGAGCCAGGTCGCCACGCCTTCGCCGGAGAGGAACTGATCGGCGACGACGGTGAAGAACGCGAACACCACGACCGCGCCGATCAGCGCGCCGATCTCGGGACGTAGCACGAGCCGGTCGAGCAGCCGGGGGCTGGACACCCGTTCGTCGGCCGTCATCATCGCGTGCCCCTTCGCACATACTCGCCGATCTTGTCCACAGTGGATCTGTCGACCAGGTCGGGCCCGGTGAGCACCGGTTTCCCGCCGCCGACGACGTTCGCGTTGCCGCGGTACAGCTTGAGGAACAGCACCGGCAGGTACCCCTGCTCGTACTGCTGCTGGTCGACCGCGAACACCACGTCACCGGAGCGGATCGCGGCGACCACGTCGGAGTTCAGGTCGAACGTGCCGATCTGGGCCTTCGAGCCCGCTGACTTCGCAGCGCTCACCGCCCGCGCGGCGACCTGCGAGTTCAGTGTCAGCACCGCGTCGATCGACGGGTTGGACCGCACCGCGCCCCTGATCCGCGACTCGGCGTCGGCCGGGTTGCTGATGTCGACCTGCAGGTTCTGCACCGCGCCGCCGAACCCGGCCTTCGCGCCGTCACACCGCTGGGCCTGGCCGACGTTGCCCGCTTCGTGGATCACGCACAGCAGCTTCGCCTTCCCGAGCTGCTTGAACCGCTTCCCGGCGTCCTCGCCCGCGATGGTCTCGCTCTGCCCGACGTGCGTGAGCGCGCCGTACTCGGCGCTGTGCTCCTCGCCGGAGTTGATGGTGATCACCGGGATGCCCGCGTGCACCGCGGCTTCGACCGAGGGCTTCAGCGCCTCCGGGTTCGCCATCGACACCACCAGCCCGCCGACCCGCTGCGCGACCGCGTTGTCGATCAGCTTGGCCTGGTTGCCGGGATCGCCGTCGGCGTTGTACTCGACCCGCACGCCGAGTTCCTTGCCCGCCGCCTCGGCGCCGTTCTTGACCACGTTCCAGAATGCGTCGCCCGGCGTGCCGTGCGAGATCACCGCGATTTCGAGCGGGCCGCTGGACAACGGCGCGTTCGCCGTCGGCGCGGCGGTCTTCTCCTCGGCCGCGGGCCCCGTGCAGGCGGTCAGCGCCACCGCCGCGAGCGCGCCGAGCGCCGCGACCCTGCTGAAGCGACAAGACGTCATCGTCTCTCCTCGCTGTCTCTCCTCGCTGTTCTTTCAGTGGCTTGGCAAGCTGTCGACGATGCCTTCGAGGTGCGCGAGGCTCCGCGCGGTGTCCCTCCTCGGCAGCCCGGTCGGGCTGTCCTCGCCGAGCGCGGTGTCCTGTTCGAGGACGTACCAGCCGTCGTAACCGGCCTCGTGCACGAACCGCACCATCGCCGCCACGTCGACGTCGCCTTCCCCGAGTGGCGGGTAGAGCCCTTGCCGCACCGCTTCGGCGTAGGGCAGCTTCCCGGCGCGCACGTCGTCGGCGAGCGCGCCGCGCACGTCCTTGAGGTGCAGGTGCCCGATGCGCGCGGGGTGCCGCTTGGCCAGTTCGACCGGATCGGTGCCGCCGATCAGCAGGTGCCCGGTGTCGAGGCACAGCGGCAGCTCCGAATCCGCGAGGAACCGTTCGACCTCGGCTTCGGTCTCGACGTGCGTGCCGACGTGCGGGTGCAGCACCGTGCGCAGGCCGTGGCCTTCGGCGGCGTCACGCACGCGCGCCGCGGTGGCGACGAGGGTTTCCCATGGGGCGGCGGTCAGCGGTGGCCGTTCGTCGTAACCGGCCGATCCGGTCGCGGCGGCGAGCACGAGGACGTCGGCACCGCACGCGGCGAAGAGCGCCGCCGAGTCTTCCGCGGCGGCGACAGCGGTATCCGGATCCTGGTGCAGTGGAACCGCGAGAAAACCCCCGACCAGGGAAAGTCCGTGGTGGCCGAGGAGTTCCCGCAGCTCGGCCGGATCGCGGGGGAGGTAGCCCGGCGGGCCCAGCTCGGTCGCGGTGATCCCCAGCTCGGCCATTTCGGCGAGCACGGTCGACGCGTCGAGCACCCGGCCCCAGCCTGGTACTTCGCAGACGCCCCACGAGATCGGGGCGGCCGCGACGCGGATACGGCGTGATGGCATCGGTGACATCTCCAGCGTGGACGGGGATGGCGGCATGGTTCGGCGCACCTGTGCACGTATTGATTAGAGCGCTCTAATCTTGTATCCTGCGTCACATCAAGTCAAGGACGGATTCGGTGCCGGCCGACGGCAGGGGAGGCAGTCTTGGCGCGTCCGACCATGGAAGACGTGGCCGCTCGCGCGGGCGTCTCCCGCGCGCTGGTGTCGCTGGTGATGCGGAACTCGCCGAAGGTGAGCGACCACCGGCGGGCGGCGGTGCGCGCGGCGGCGGCGGAACTGGGCTACGAGCCGCACGTGATGGCGCGCTCGCTCGCCAGTCGCACGTCGACGGTACTCGGCGTGATGGTGTCCGACCTGCGCAACGCGTTCTTCGCCGAAGTGGTCGAGGGGCTCGACGCGGCGGCGCAGGCGGCCGGGTTCGACCTCGTCCTCAACACCGGCGGCCGCAGCCCGTCACGGGAGCGCCGTGCGCTGCGGAGCCTGTTGTCCTTCCGGCCGGCCGGGGTGGTCCTGCTGTCACCGGTGATCCCCGCGTCGGCGATCGAAGAGGCGTCGAGGCAGTGCCCGGTGGTGCTCGTCTCCCGCACTTCCCGTGCCTCCACAGTGGACACCGTGAACGACGACGGCGAGGCAGGCGCGGCACTGGCCGTCGACCACCTCGTCTCGCTCGGGCACCGGTGCATCGCGCACCTCGACGGCGGCGGCGCGGCGACGGCGGCCGCGCGCCGCAGGGGGTACCTGCGGGGCATCCGGCGGCACGGGCTCGAACCGCTGGTCGTGCGCAGCGAGCACACCGACACCGCGGGGGAGAAGGCGGTGCGGGAGCTGCTCGGCACGAACGGCCCGGTGCCGACCGCCGTGCTGGCGGGCAACGACTTCAACGCGGTCGGCGCGATCTCCGCGTTCGAGGACGCCGGTCTGCGGGTCCCCGGTGACGTGTCCGTCGTCGGGTACGACAACACCTCGCTCGCCGCGCTGCGCCACGTTTCCCTGACCACCGTCGACCAGCCGCGCAGCGAAATGGGCAGGCTGGCCGTCGAAGCGCTGCTGGAGCGGGTGCGCGGCGAGCGCGCCGAACCGGTGCGGCACCAGTTGCACCCGTCACTGGTGGTCCGGTCGACCACCGCCGCACCCGATCCCGAACAGGCGGAGGAGACATGAGGCTGGGACTGGCCGGTACCGGCCGGATCGGCACCACGCACGCGGAAATACTGCGGCAGCAAGGCGAAGTGTCATCGCTCGTACTCGCCGACGCCGACGCGGCCCGCGCGCACACTGTCGCGTCGAAGCTCGGGGTCGAAAGCGCCGACACCATCGACGCGCTCTTCGAGTCCGATTTGGACGGTGTGGTGATCGCGGCCGCGACGGACGCGCACCCCGAGCTGATCATCGGCGCCGTCGAAGCCGGGTTGCCGGTGTTCTGCGAAAAGCCGGTGGCGGCGGACATCCCCGGCACGCTCGCCGTGCTCGCGCGGACCGGCGCGGCGGGAGTGCCGGTGCAGATCGGGTTCCAGCGCCGGTTCGACGCGGGGTACGCGGCCGCGCGCGCCGCGGTCCGGTCCGGTGAGCTGGGCTGGGTGCACACCCTGCGCGCGACCACTTTGGACCCCGCGCCGCCACCTGCCGAGTACGTCCCGCGCTCGGGCGGGCTCTTCCGCGACTGCGGTGTGCACGACTTCGACGCCATCCGCTGGGTCACCGGCCACGAGGTGGCCGAGGTGTACGCGGCCGGCGCGAACCGGGGCGCCGCGTTCTTCGCCGAGGCCGGCGACGTCGACACCGGGGCCGCGGTCCTCACCCTCGACGACGGCACGCTCGCGCTGGTTTCGTCCACCCGGTACAACGCCGCGGGCTACGACGTCCGGCTGGAGGTGCTCGGGATGCGCGACAGCGTGGCCGTCGGCGTCGACGACCGGTTGCCGCTGCGCTCGGTGGAGCCCGGCGTGCCGCCGTTGCCCGGACCCGCCTATCCCGGCTTCATGGAACGGTTCCGCCCGGCTTACGTGCGCGAGCTGGAAACCTTCGTGTCGGTCGTCGCGGGCCGCGAACCGAGCCCGTGCGGTGTCGAGGACGCGCTGGAAGCGTTCTACGTAGCCGAAGCCTGCGAGGTGTCCCGTCGCGAACGCCGTCCGGTGACGATCGCCGAGGTCCGGGGCTGACGGGCGGTCACCGCGGGATGAAGATCCGCGGCACGACGACGCGGGGCTTCGGCACGTACCGCGGTCGTTCCAGGATCCGCGGCGGGATCCGGTAGGTGTCCGGCGGTGTGTAGCCGCGGTACCCGCCGAGGCCGTAGCGGTACAGGGAGCCCGGCGGCAGCCGGTAGGTCTCGGGGCCGAGGTTCGGCAACCGGAGCGGCAGTTCCCGCAGGCTCGGCAGTTTCATTTCCGGCCGCGGGGTCGCGGCCACCTTCTCGGCGACCCTCGTCTCGACGAGCGCGCGGTTGGCGTCCAAAGTGGACAAGGTCGCCACCAGCGCGTCCGCCGTTCGCGTCGCGTGCGGCGTGGCATCGGCGACGGGCTTGCCCACATCGGTCCCGTCGACGATCGACCTGGCTTCCCGGTCCGCGGCCGCGCCGAGGTCGGCGGGGTTCTTGAGCACGATCGCGAGCAGGCGGTCGTAGGCCCTGGCCACCTTGTCCTGGAGGGTCTTGTCGGCCGCTTCGGCGAACGCCTGCAGCAGCGGTTCCATGATCGGGACGGCCTCGGTCAGCGGTTTCGTGACGGCCAGTATCCGTTCCCCGGCCACCTTTTCCACCTGCAGCGTGACCTTCTTCCTGCTGTCGGCGACCAGATCGATCCCCGGCTGCTGCTGCCTGGACAGCGCCTCCCTGGCGGCGTCGAGCTGCTCCTGCGTCGCTTCCGGCGTGTCCGCGCGCCCGGTGGTGCCGACCCGCAGGTCGGTGGCGAGGTTGCTGGTGCGCTGGGTTTTCGCGGTCTCCTCCGCCACCGTCTTCTCGACCGACGGCTCGCTGACGCCGTGCACGGATTTCGCGGTGGCGGCCCGTTCCCGGACGCTGTCGACCGTTCCGCCGAGGCTCCCCTGCTTGTCCAGCGCGTCCTGGTACGGCTTGGGGAACGCGGCGTAGACCTTGCCGTAGA
This sequence comes from Amycolatopsis minnesotensis, assembly GCF_039529815.1. NCBI lineage: Bacteria > Bacillati > Actinomycetota > Actinomycetes > Pseudonocardiales > Pseudonocardiaceae > Amycolatopsis > Amycolatopsis minnesotensis. The sequence goes on from NZ_BAAANN010000056.1 coordinate 25,627, forward strand.
GATTGGTCGCGACGCGGTGCGAGAGGTCCGCTTCCACCGCCCTGGTGACCTCGGCGTACCCGTCCTGGGCGACCTTGAGCCGCAGGTGCAGGTTCGTGGTCGGGGCGCCCGCCTGCATGCCGAACAGGGTGAACGCCGCGAGGGTGGCCAGCCCGGCCGCGGCGGGACCGCTGTACCGGCTGTACCACTCGGTGCCGCGGCCCAGCGCCGAGGACACCCGGAACCGCCACCCGCGCCCTGCCGACGGCGTGCCGCGCCGCCGTGCCAGCAGCAGGCAGGTCAGCAGGTACACGCCGATGAGCACGGCGAACACGGCGAACTCGCTCAGCTTGAGGTTGTCCGAGAAGAACTTCGAGACGGCCTCGAAGAAGTGCTGCAGGCCGGTCAGCCAGCCGATGTCCGCGCTGCCGCCGAACAGTTCGAGGTACACCGACAGCAGCCAGTAGAGGGAAGCCGCGGTGGTGATCGGGATCAGGTAGAGCACGCCGTAGGCGCACAGGTGATAGCGCAGCCCGGGGTTGTCCCGCGGCCGTTCCGGTGCCATGCGCGTCACCTGGCGGCGGCAGCACACGACCAGCGCCCACAGGGCACCGATCAGCAGGCCGAAGCCCAGTGTGGTCATCGCGTGCTCCCCTCGCACGTGGAACGTCCAGAAAAGCACGTGCGGGCAGGGGAGGGAATAGCCCGTCGGTGAACGTGCGCGTTGCCGCGCCCACCGGAAGATCAGGCGCGGAGGTCGAAGACCCGCCGTGCGTTGCCGCCGAGGAACAGTTCGGTCGCCTCGACGTCGAGCCCGAGTTCGGGGAGGCGGTCGAGGCACCGGCCCGGCGTCACCATCGGGTAGTTGCTGCCGAACAGCACCCGGGACCGCCCGCGGCCGCGCATGAACTCGACCAGTTCGGGCGGCAGCCGGTGCACCGCGTACGCCGAGGTGTCGATGTGGAAGTTCGGGTACTTCCTCGCCAGCGAAAGGACTTCCGCCATCCACGGGTAGCCGACGTGGCCGCCGACCACGACCAGTTCGGGGAAGTCGAGCAGGACCTCGTCGAGGTAGGGGATGGGGCGGCCGGGCTCGGACGGGCACAGCGGCCCGGTGTGCCCGATCTGGGTGCAGAACGGCACGTCCTCCTCGACGCACGCGACGTAGAGCGGGTAGTAGCGGCGGTCGTTCGGCGGCAGGTTCCACAGCCACGGCACCACCCTGACCGCGACGAACCCCAGCTCGCGGACGTACCAGCGGATCTCCTTGACCGCGGCCACCGGGTCGGCGAGATCGACGGCGACCACCCCGGCGAACCGGCCGGGGTACCGCTCGACGAGCGCGGCGACCTCCTCGTTCGAGATCAGCGAGCCCTGGGGGCCGTGCCACGCCGACAGCAGCCCGACACCGACTCCCGCTTCGTCCATCGCGGCGAGGGTGTCCTCTACCCTCGGCACCGCGCGGGTCATCGAGGTCCAGCGCAGCAGGCTTTCCAGCCACGGCTGCGCGAGGAAGCGCTCGGTGGGCTGTTGCATCCAGACGTCGACCGCGTCGCCGGAGGTCACCCCGGTGACGATAGCCCGATCCCGCCGGTTCGGCTTCCGGTTGACCCGCCTTCAATGGATCTGCTTTGATCCTTAAGACTTCGGGTAAGCCCAGGGAAGGTTCCGCGATGGCAGGCAACACCGGCATGCTCACCCTCGACCGGCTGCGCGAACTCGTCGCGGCGGGCGCGGTCGACACCGTCCTCGTCGCCATGACGGACATGCAGGGCAGGCTCCAGGGCAAGCGGTGCGCGGCCGAGTACTTCCTCAACGAGGTCGTGCCGCACGCCACCGAGGCGTGCAACTACCTGCTCGCGGTCGACGTCGACATGAACACCGTCGACGGTTTCGCGATGTCGTCGTGGGAGCGCGGTTACGGGGACTTCGTGCTCCGGCCCGACCTGTCCACCCTGCGGCACGTGCCGTGGCACGAGGGCACCGTGCTGGTGCTGTGCGACGTCGAATGGGTCGAAGGCGGCGAGGTGAGCGCGTCGCCGAGACAGATCCTGCGCCGCCAGCTCGACCGGCTCGCCGAACGGGGCCTCGCCGCGTTCGTCGGCACCGAGCTGGAGTTCATCCTCTTCGACGACACCTACGAGGACGCGTGGCGCCGCGGCTACCACGGCCTCACCGGGTCGAACCAGTACAACGTGGACTACTCGCTGCTGGGCACCGCGCGCGTGGAGCCGCTGCTCCGCCGCATCCGCAACGCGATGACCGGCGCCGGGATGTACGTCGAGTCCGCGAAGGGCGAGTGCAACCTCGGGCAGCAGGAGATCGCGTTCCGCTACACCGACGCGCTGGCCACCTGCGACAACCACGGGATCTACAAGACCGGCGCGAAGGAGATCGCCGCGCAGGACGGCAAGAGCCTCACGTTCATGGCGAAGTACGACGAACGCGAGGGCAACTCCTGCCACATCCACGTCAGCCTGCGCTCCGCCGACGGCGAGGCCGTGCTCGCGGGTGACCGGCCGGGCGGGTTCTCGGAGCTGATGGAGCACTTCATCGCGGGCCAGCTCGCCTGCCTGCGGGAGTTCACCTACTTCCTGGCGCCGAACATCAACTCCTACAAGCGTTTCGTGCCGGGCAGCTTCGCGCCGACCGCGGTCGCCTGGGGCACCGACAACCGCACGTGCGCGCTGCGCGTGGTGGGTCACGGCCCGTCGCTGCGGGTGGAGAACCGGGTGCCCGGCGGCGACGTGAACCCCTACCTCGCGGTCGCCGCGCTGATCGCCGCCGGGCTGCACGGCATCGAGCACGAGCTGCCGCTGGAGCCGGAGCTGACCGGCAACGCCTACGAGTCCGGCAAGCCGACCGTGCCGACGACCCTGCGCGAGGCCGCCGCGCTGCTCGAAGGAAGCGAACTCGCGCGCGCCGCCTTCGGCGAGGACGTGGTGGCCCACTACCTCAACGCGGCGCGGGTCGAGCTGGCCGCCTTCGACGCCGCCGTCACCGATTGGGAGCGGATCCGTGGCTTCGAACGGCTCTGAACCGGTCATCGGCCTGACCACCTACCTCGAACCAAGCTCGTTCGCGGTGTGGGAGACCGAAGCCGCGCTGCTGCACCGGGTCTACCTCGACGGCGTGGTGCGCGCGGGCGGGATTCCCGTGCTGCTGCCGCCGGTTTCGGGCGCCCACGACCGGCTGCTGTCCGTTGTGGACGGTCTGGTGCTGGTCGGCGGCGCGGACGTGGAACCGGCGAGGTACGGCCAGGTTCCGCACGAGACCACCTACACCAGGCCGGACCGGGACGCCTTCGAGTTCGGGCTGCTCGACCGCGCGCTGGCCACCGGCCTGCCGGTGCTCGGCGTCTGCCGCGGCATGGAGGTGCTCAACGTCGCGCTCGGCGGGACACTGACACAGCACTTGCCGGACGCCACGGGAGATCTCGCGCACCAACCCGCGCGCGCGACGTTCGGCACCACCACGATCACCCTCGCCGAGGGCAGCCTCGCGGCGTCGATCCTCGGCGGGGAGACCGAGGGGCGCTGCTACCACCACCAGGCCGTCGCCGCGCTCGGCGACGGCCTGCGCGCGGTGGGCTGGGCGGAGGACGGCACGGTCGAGGCGGTCGAACTGCCCGGCCCCGGCTTCGCGCTCGGGGTGCAGTGGCACCCGGAACAGGACATCGACGACGTCCGCCTCTTCGCCGCGCTCGTGGCCGCGGCGAAGGAGCGGCGAGAGAAAGGCGCTTGAGCATGGTCGACGTCATCAACCCGGCCACCGAAGAGGTGGTGACCGGGGTCGAGGGGACCTCCGCCGAGGAGACCGACGCGGCGATCGCGAGAGCGCACGCGGTCTTCCCCGCGTGGCGCGCGATGGCACCCGGGGACAGGGCGCGCCTGCTGCGGCGGTTCGCCGACGCGGTGGACGCCGATCTGGAGAACCTGGCGCGCCTCGAAGTGGCCAACTCCGGGCACACGATCGGCAACGCGCGCTGGGAGGCGGGCAACGTCCGTGATGTGCTCAATTACTACTCGGCCGCGCCGGAACGGCTCAACGGCAAGCAGATCCCCGTGCCGGGCGGGCTGAACGTCACGTTCCAGGAGCCGCTCGGCGTGGTCGGCGTGATCGTGCCGTGGAACTTCCCGATGCCGATCGCGGGCTGGGGCTTGGCGCCCGCGCTCGCGGCGGGCAACACGGTGGTGCTCAAGCCCGCCGAGCTGACCCCGCTCACCGCGATCCGGCTCGGCGAGCTGGCGCTGGAGGCCGGTGTCCCCGAAGACGTGTTCCAGGTGCTGCCGGGCAAGGGATCGGTGGTGGGGGAGCGGTTCGTGACCCACCCGCGCGTGCGGAAGGTGGTGTTCACCGGGTCCACCGAGGTCGGCAGGCGGATCATGGCAGGCTGCGCGGACCAGGTGAAGCGCGTGACGCTGGAACTCGGTGGCAAGAACGCGAACATCGTCTTCGCCGACTCCGATCTGGAGAAGGCCGCCGCGACCGCGCCCTACGGCGTGTTCGACAACGCGGGGCAGGACTGCTGCGCCCGCTCGCTGATCCTGGTGCAGCGCAGCGCGCACGAGCGGTTCATGGCGCTGCTCGAACCCGCGGTGGCCGGGGTCGTGGTGGGCGACCCCGCTGCGGAGGGCACCGAGATGGGACCGCTGATTTCCGCGCGGCACAAGGAAAAGGTCGCGTCCTACCTGCCGGACGGCGCGCCGGTCGCGTTCCGGGGCAGCGCGCCGGACGGGCCGGGCTTCTGGTTCCCGCCGACCGTGGTCACCCCGCCGGACCTCGCCGACCCGCTGGCCGCCGACGAGATCTTCGGCCCGGTCGTCGCGGTCGTCCCCTTCGACGACGAGGCCGACGCGATCGCGAAGGCCAACCACACCGAGTACGGGCTTTCCGGGTCGATCTGGACCCGCGACGTCGGGCGCGCGCTGCGCGTGTCCCGCGGCGTCGAAGCGGGCAACCTGTCGGTCAACTCGCACTCCTCGGTCCGCTACTGGACCCCGTTCGGCGGATTCAAGCAGTCCGGGCTCGGCCGCGAACTCGGCCCGGACGCCGTCGACGCCTTCACCGAAACCAAGAACGTCTTCATCAGCACGGAGGAATAGCATGCAGCGCTTCGAAAACCGGGTCGCGGTGATCACCGGCGGCGCCAGCGGCATCGGCCTCGCCACGGCGCGCAGGCTCGCGGAGGAAGGCGCGAAGATCGTCATCGCCGACGTCGACGACACCGCGGGCAAGGCGGCGGCCGACGAGGTCGGCGGCGCCTACGAGCACACGGACGTCACGAACGAGACCGAGGTCGAGGCGTTGTTCCAGCGCACCGTCGACGCCTTCGGCAGCGTCGATGTCGCGTTCAACAACGCGGGCATCTCGCCCGCCGACGACGGCTCGATCCTGGAGACCGGGATCGACGCGTGGCAGCGGGTGCAGCAGGTGAACCTGACCTCGGTGTACCTGTGCTGCAAGTACGCGCTGCCGCACATGCGGCGCCAGGGCAAGGGTTCGATCGTGAACACCGCGTCGTTCGTGGCCGTGATGGGCGCGGCGACCTCGCAGATCTCTTACAGCGCTTCGAAAGGCGGCGTGCTGGCGATGACGCGGGAACTCGGTGTGGAGTTCGCGCGCGAGAACATCCGGATCAACGCGCTCTGTCCGGGCCCGGTGAACACGCCGCTGTTGAAGGAGCTGTTCGCGAAGGACCCGGAGCGCGCGGCTCGGCGGCTGGTGCACGTCCCGGTGGGGCGGTTCGCCGAGCCGGAGGAGATCGCCGCCGCCGTCGCTTTCCTGGCCAGCGACGACGCTTCGTTCATCACCGCGTCCCAGTTCCTCGTGGACGGTGGCATTTCCAGCGCCTACGTCACTCCGCTGTAAGCGCCCTGATGCCCATGCCCCGAAGGCCGGGGGTGATGATGCGCGCGTTGATTTCGGCGGGTTGGGTGGCGGAAGCGTGGAGCCGCCGGGCTGGGGCCCTGAAGGTCGCCTTCGGGGAATCTGACGCCGCGATCTCGCCCTTCGTGGTGCGGAGCGTGGTGATGCTGATGCCATGAAGGTGCCCTTCGCGGCGTCAGATTCCCTCAAGGGCGCTTTGAGGGCAGGTGGCCTGGAGCCGGGCATGTTCGTGAAGGCCGCATCCGCGGCACGCACGTCCCTGAAAGGGCACCTTCTCGGCATCAGATTCCCCGAAGGTGCGCCTCACCTTGGCCTCTACCGGGACTTCGGGACAAAAGCAGCCGTCAGGGGCCGGTGTAGAGCAGCAGGTTCGGGGTGCCGGGCATCGCGTAGCCGATCTTGTCCCGCGTCGCGGTGTCCACCAGCGCGCGGCGCACGTCCTCCGGTGAAGCGCCGGGGTTGCGGGACAGGTACACCGCCGCGGCGCCGGCCACGTGCGGCGCCGACATCGACGTGCCGCTCATCGCGCCGCTGCTGTGGTCGTCGGCGAAGGTGGACGACACGATGTCGGTGCCCGGTGCGAACAGGTCGACGCAGTCACCCCACTGGCTTTCCGCCGCGCGGTCGTCCTTCTGGTTGGAGTTGGCGACCACGATCGCCTCGCGGACGTTGGACGGGGTGAACGAGCACGCGGGCACGAAGAAGTTGCCCGCGGCGATCGAGTAGGTGATGCCGGAGGCGATCGAGCGGCGGATGGCGTCCTCCAACGCGGGGGAGCTGCCCGGGTAGCCGAGGCTCATGTTCACCACGGCGGGGTGCTTCGCGTTGGCCGTTACCCAGTCCACACCGGCCAGCACCGAGTCGCTCGGGGTCACGGTGGTGCCGCAGGGCTGCACGCGCACCGCGACGATGTTCGCCTTCGGTGCCACGCCGAAGGTCTTTCCCGCCACGGTGCCCGCGACGTGGGTGCCGTGCCCGCAGGCGTCGCTCGCGTCGGGGTCGTTGTCGACGAAGTCCCACCCCGACACCGCGCGGCCTTCGAACTCGTCGTGGGTCAGCCGGACGCCGGTGTCCAGCACGTACGCGGTGACGCCCGCGCCGGCGCCGGGCGCCCGCGTGGCGTCGCCGTCGAGCGGGAGATCGCGCTGGTTGATGCGGTCCAGGCCCCAGCTCGGCACCGACGAGGGGGTGCTGGAAGGCGCGGGATCGTCGATCCGCATCGAGCGCACGGCCTCGATCGAGGCCACGTCGGGATCGGCGGCCATGCGCTTCGCGTGTGTCGGGTCCATCCGCGCGGAGAAGCCGTGAATCGTTGCCTGGTAACGCTTTTCGACGTTCGCGTCGTAGGCGGCCGCGACCCGGTCAGTGTCGGCGCCGTTTTTCAGCGTGACGATGTACCGCCCGGCGAGCGCGTCGCCCGCATCGGCGTTGACGATCGTGCCCTCGGCCGGTTCCGCGGCGGCGAGCGTGCTACCGGCCACGGCCACGGTGACGGCCAGCGCGGCACCGGAGATCCACAGGGCCCTGCGGGCTGTCCTTCGCTTCATGCGCGCAACGGTAGGGGCGGCCGATGAAATCCGGATAACCAGGACTCGACGGAAGTCGGGTGCCCGTGGCGGCCCGGCGCTGACATGATCGAGCCATGCCCGCCACGAACATCGTCAGCACCCAGGTACGCACGCACGGTCTCGCACTGACCGAGCACGAGGTCACGGTCCCGCTCGACCACGCCGATCCCGGCGGTGAGCTGATCACCGTGTTCGCGCGCGAGGTCGCGGACCCAGGCGACACCGCCGGCACGGACAAGCCCTACCTGGTCTACCTCCAGGGCGGGCCAGGTCACGAGGCGCCGCGCCCGACACGGCACCCGTCCGGCCCGGCGTGGCTCGAACGCGCGCTGAAGGAGTACCGGGTGCTCATGCTGGACCAGCGCGGCACCGGCCGGTCGACGCCGGTGGGCGACCCGGTGGGGGAGACGCCCGAGCAGCAGGCCGACTACCTCAAGCACTTCCGCGCGGACTCGATCGTGCGGGACGCCGAGCTGGTCCGCGAGGCGCTCGGCGGCGACAAGTGGAGCGTGACCGGGCAGTCGTTCGGCGGGTTCTGCGTGCTGAGCTACCTTTCGCTGGCTCCCGAAGGGCTGCGGGAAGCGTTCTTCACCGGGGGCGTGCCGCCCGTCGGCGGTGACATCGACGACATCTACCGCAAGACCTACGAGCGCGTCGTCGAGCGCACGCGCCGCTACTACGAGCGCTACCCGGCGGACCGCGACCGCGTGCTGGAGATCCACTCGTGGCTGGAGAACGAGGACGTCCGCCTGCCCTGCGGCGATCGACTGACCTCGCGCCGCTTCCGCCAGCTCGGGCACGGCCTCGGCATGAGCGACGGCGCCGAACGCCTGCACTACCTGGTCGAGCTGCCGAAGGGGTCGCGCGCGTTCCTCCACGACGTCGAAGCGGCCGAGCCGTTCAGCCGCAACCCGCTGTACGCGGTCGTCCACGAGTCGAGCTACGCCGACGGGCAGGCGACGCGCTGGTCGGCCGAGCGCACCTTGCCCGAGCTGCCGCCGGAGGGGTTCACCGGCGAGCACGTCTACCCGTGGATGTTCACCGAGTACGGCGCGCTCGCACCCTGGCGGGAGGCGGCGGAGCTGCTCGCCCAGCACGAGTGGCCGAAGCTGTACGACGCCGAGCGGCTCGCCGAGAACGAGGTGCCCGCCGCCGCGGCGATCTTCGCCGAGGACGCCTACGTAGAGGCCGAGTACTCGATGGAGACCGTTTCCCTCGTCCGCGGCCTGCGCCCGTGGCTGACGAACGAGTACGAGCACAACGCCATGCGCGCCGACGGCGGCAGGGTGCTGGACAGGCTCATCGACCTGGCACGGGGCCGCGCGTGAGGTGAGCCGCCTCGGCTGGACGAGGACAGCGGCGAGCACGTACGGTACTCACGATGGACAACTGAAGATCGGGCTGAACGAGCCGGAGCGGGAGAGCCCCCGCCGCCTTGGCGGACGGGGCACCGAAGGAGCAAACTCCCCACCAATCTCTCAGGTACAACTACCGCTTCAGGCCAGGCCACTCTGGAAAGCAGGCGCACGCGCGTCTCACCCAAGGTGAAAGCCCCCGCTCCGGCGAGGGTGAAACTCTCAGGTGCCATGACAGAGGGGGAGTTCCCAGCGCGGACGGGTCGCCCCGTGTGCGCACCGACCGAGGAGCTCCCAACATGAGCAGTACTCCCTTTGCTTCCCGGCACATCGGTCCCGCCGAGGCCGAGCAGGCCAAGATGCTGGCCGAGGTCGGGTACGGCAGCCTCGACGCGCTGGTCGACGCGGCGGTGCCGACGGCCATCCGCGCGCACGGCGAACTCGATCTGCCCCCGGCCGCGTCCGAGCTGGAAGCCATCGCCGAGCTGCGCGCGCTCGCCGCCCGTAACCGCCCGATGACGCAGATGATCGGTCTCGGGTACGCCGACACGGTGACCCCGTCGGTGATCCGCCGCAACGTGCTGGAGAGCCCGGCCTGGTACACCGCGTACACGCCGTACCAGCCGGAGATCTCGCAGGGCAGGCTCGAAGCGCTGCTGAACTTCCAGACCATGGTCGCCGACCTGACCGGGCTGACCACCGCGAACGCGTCGCTGCTCGACGAGCCGACCGCGGTCGCCGAGGCGGTGCTGCTGATGCGCCGCGCGTCGAAGGCGAAGTCGTCGAAGGTCGTGCTGGACGCCGAGTGCCTGCCGCAGACCATCGCGGTGGTCCGCACGCGTGCCGAGGCCGTCGGCATCGAGGTCGAGGTCAGGGATCTGCTGACCGGCCTGCCGGACGAGTTCTTCGGCGTCGTCGTGCAGTACCCCGGTGCCTCCGGCGTGCTGCGCGGGCACGGCTTCTACCAGGGGATTTCCGAGGTGGCGAAGGCCGCGGGCGCGCTGTACGCGGTCGCCGCGGACCTGCTCGCGCTCACCGTGGTCACCGCGCCGGGCGAGTTCGGCGCCGACATCGCCGCCGGGGTCACGCAGCGCTTCGGCGTGCCGCTCGGCTACGGCGGCCCGCACGCCGGGTACCTGTCCGTCCGATCCGGACTGGAGCGCTCGCTTCCCGGCAGGCTCGTCGGGGTTTCGGTCGACGCCGACGGCGTGCCCGCCTACCGCCTCGCGCTGCAGACCCGCGAGCAGCACATCCGCCGGGAGAAGGCGACTTCGAACATCTGCACCGCGCAGGTGCTGCCCGCGGTGCTCGCCGCGATGTACGCCGTCTACCACGGTCCCGACGGCCTGAAGGCGATCGCGACCCGCGTGCACGAGCACGCCACCGGGCTCGCCGCCGCACTGCGCGAAGGCGGTATCGAGGTCGTGCACGAGTCGTTCTTCGACACCGTGCTCGCGCGGGTGCCCGGCAGGGCGGAGCGGGTCGTCGCCGACGCGCGCAGGCTCGGCGTCAACCTCGGCTTCGCCGACGCCGACCACGTGCGCGTCGCCTGCGACGAGGTGACCACAGTGGACACCCTGCACCGCGTGCTGGTGGCGTTCGAACTGGAAGCACACGCGAAGGCGGAAGGCAGCGCACTGCCGGAGAGCATCGTGCGCGAAAGCGGCTACCTGACCCACGAGGTCTTCCACCGCCACCGGTCCGAGACCGCCATGCTGCGCTACCTCCGGCGACTGTCCGATCAGGACTACGCGCTGGACCGGGGCATGATCCCGCTCGGCTCGTGCACCATGAAGCTGAACGCGACCACCGAGATGGAGCCGATCAGCTGGCCGGAGTTCGCCGGGATTCACCCGTTCGCGCCTGCCGAGGACGCGGCGGGCTACCGCGAGCTCGTCGACCAGCTTTCCGGCTGGCTCGCCGAGGTCACCGGCTACGACAAGGTGTCGCTGCAGCCCAACGCGGGCAGCCAGGGCGAGTTCGCGGGGCTGCTCGCGATCAGCGCCTACCACAAGGCGAACGGCCGGCCGGAACGCGACGTGTGCCTGATCCCGTCCTCGGCGCACGGGACGAACGCCGCGTCCGCGGTGCTGGCCGGGATGCGCGTGGTCGTGGTGGCCTGCACCGGTGCCGGGGACGTCGACCTCGACGACCTCAAGGCCAAAGTGGACTCCCACCGCGACACCCTCGCCGCGATCATGGTCACCTACCCGTCCACGCACGGTGTCTACGAGAACGACATCAGCGAGATCTCGCGGATCGTGCACGAGGCCGGCGGACAGGTCTATGTGGACGGTGCGAATCTGAACGCGTTGCTTGGCCTGGCGAAGCCGGGCGAGTTCGGCGGCGACGTGTCGCATCTGAACCTGCACAAGACGTTCTGCATCCCGCACGGTGGCGGCGGTCCCGGTGTCGGCCCGGTCGCGGTGCGCGCGCACCTCGCGCCGTACCTGCCGAACCACCCGATGCTCGGGAGTGCCGGGCCGGAAACCGGGGTCGGGCCGATTTCCGGTGCTCCGTACGGGTCGGCGTCGATCCTGCCGATCTCGTGGGCCTACGTGCGGATGATGGGCGCGCGCGGCCTGACCGACGCCACGAAGGTCGCGGTGCTCGCCGCGAACTACGTCGCCTCGCGCCTCGGCCCGCACTACCCGGTGCTCTACACCGGCCGCGGCGGGCTCGTCGCGCACGAGTGCATCCTCGATCTGCGCGCGCTCACCAAGGAAACCGGCGTCACCGTCGACGACGTGGCCAAGCGCCTCATCGACTACGGGTTCCACGCCCCGACGATGTCCTTCCCGGTGGCCGGCACGCTGATGGTCGAGCCGACCGAGAGCGAGGACGTGACCGAGATCGACCGGTTCTGCGACGCGATGATCGCGATCCGGCACGAGATCGACGCCGTCGCCGCGGGGGAGTGGGAACTGGCGAAGAGCCCGCTGCGCAACGCCCCGCACACCGCGCAGGCCATCGCGGGCGACTGGGACCTGCCCTACGACCGGGCGCTCGCGGTCTACCCCGCCGGGGTGTCGCCGAAGGCGAAGTACTGGCCACCGGTCCGGCGGATCGACGGCGCGCACGGTGACCGGAACCTGGTCTGCTCCTGCCCGCCGCTGAACGCCTACGAGAACTGACCGGAGCGGAAACCCCGATGACGAAGCTGTCCCCCCTCAACGACGTCCACAGTGGACTCGGCGCGCTGTTCACCGACTTCGCGGGCTGGAAGATGCCGGTGCGGTACTCCAGCGAGCTCGCCGAGCACCGCGCGGTGCGCGGGACCGCCGGCCTGTTCGACCTGTCCCACATGGCCGAGATCGAAGTGACCGGGCCGCAGGCCGCGGCCATGCTCGACTACTCGTTCGTCGGCAACCTCTCCGGCGTCAAGGTCGGCAGGGCGCGCTACACGATGATCTGCGACGCCGACGGCGGCGTGCTGGACGATCTCGTGGTCTACCGGCTCGCGGACGAGAAGTTCCTCGTGGTGGCCAACGCGGGCAACGCCGCGGTGGTCGACGCGGCACTTTCCGAACGCGTCGCCGGGTTCGACGCCACGGTGACGAACCGGTCGGACGAGGTCGCGCTGATCGCCGTGCAGGGCCCGAAATCCGCCGAGATCGTCGCCGAGGTCACCGGCGCGAAGCTCGACGAGCTGAAGTACTACGCGAGCGTGCCGTCCGCGGTGTCCGGTGTCGAGATCCTCCTCGCCCGCACCGGGTACACCGGCGAAGACGGGTTCGAGCTGTACGTGCCAGCGGCCGAGGCGCCGGGGGTCTGGCAGGTGCTGACCGAGGCCGGTGAACCGCACGGGCTGCTCCCCGCCGGGCTCGCCTGCCGCGACACGCTGCGCCTCGAAGCCGGAATGCCGTTGTACGGCAACGAGTTATCCACCGCGCTCACCCCGTTCGACGCCGGTTTCGGCCGCGTCGTGAAGTTCGAAAAGCCCGGTGACTTCGTGGGCAGGGTCGCGTTGTCCGGGCGCACCGACATCGAACCCGCGCGCGTGCTCGTCGGCCTGCGCGGCACCGGGCGCCGTGCGCCCCGGCACGGGTACCGGCTGCTCGCCGAGGTGCCCGAGACCGGCCCGGCCGACGGCACCGCCATCGGCGAAGTCACCAGCGGCGCGCTGTCGCCGACGCTGGGCTACCCGATCGCGATGGCCTATGTGGACCGCGCGCACAGCGAACCCGGCACCGCGCTTTCGGTGGACGTCCGCGGCAAGGTCGAACCCGTCGAAGTCGTCGCATTGCCGTTCTACAAGCGTTCCTGACCCCACTCGCTCTTTCCCCGAGAGGTACGTTCATGAGCTACCCCCAGGACCTGCAGTACACCGCCGAGCACGAGTGGATCCGCAGGACCGAGGACGACACCGTCACGGTCGGCATCACCGCCTTCGCCGCCGAATCGCTCGGCGACATCGTGTTCGTGCAGCTTCCCGAGACAGGTGCCACGATCACCGCCGGCGAGAGCTGCGGCGAGATCGAGTCGACGAAATCGGTCAGCGAACTGTTCGCCCCGGTGACCGGTGAGGTCGTCTCGGTGAACGAGGCCGCGACCGAGAACCCCGAGGTGATCAACGACGACCCGTACGACAGCGGCTGGCTGTTCACCGTGCGGGCCACCGAGCTGCCGGAGCTGCTGGACGCCGCCGCCTACACCGCGCTCACCCAGGAGGCCTGAGCCATGAGCTCGTTCGAATCCACACTGTCCGCTGTGGACCCCGAGGTCGCGCAGGCGGTCTCGGCGGAGCTGCACCGCCAGCAGTCCACTTTGGAAATGATCGCCTCGGAGAACTTCGCGCCGGTCAGCGTGCTCGAAGCGCAGGGCTCGGTGCTGACCAACAAGTACGCGGAGGGCTACCCCGGCCGCCGCTACTACGGCGGCTGCGAGCACGTCGACGTCATCGAGCAGCTCGCGATCGACCGTGCGAAGGCGCTGTTCGGCGCCGAGCACGCGAACGTGCAGCCGCATTCCGGCGCGCAGGCGAACGCGGCCGCGATGGTCGCCGTGCTCAAGCCCGGCGACACCATCCTCGGCCTCGACCTCGCGCACGGTGGCCACCTCACGCACGGGATGAAGATCAACTTCTCCGGCAAGCTGTACAACGTGGTCGCCTACCACGTCGACAAGGAAACCGGGATCGTCGACCTCGCCGAGATCGAGCGGCTCGCCACCGAGCACAAGCCGAAGCTGATCATCGCGGGCTGGTCCGCCTACCCGCGCCAGCTCGACTTCGCCGAGTTCCGCCGCATCGCCGACTCCGTCGACGCGAAGCTGATGGTGGACATGGCGCACTTCGCCGGGCTCGTCGCGGCCGGGCTGCACCCGAGCCCGGTGCCGCACGCCGACATCGTCACCACCACCACGCACAAGACCCTCGGCGGCCCGCGCGGCGGCATCATCCTCTCGCGCGCCGAACTCGCCAAGAAGATCAACTCCGCGGTCTTCCCCGGCCAGCAGGGCGGTCCGCTGGAGCACGTGATCGCGGCGAAGGCGGTCGCGCTGAAGGTCGCCGCGAGCGAGGAGTTCCGCGAGCGCCAGCAGCGCGTGCTCGCCGGGTCCAAGATCCTCGCCGAGCGACTGTCCAAGCAGGACTGCGCCGACGCTGGCGTTCGCGTGCTCACCGGCGGCACCGACGTGCACCTGGTGCTCGTCGATCTGGTCAACTCCACTTTGGACGGCCAGCAGGCGGAGGACCGGCTGCACTCGGTCGGCATCACGGTCAACCGCAACGCGGTGCCGTTCGACCCGCGGCCGCCGATGGTCACCTCCGGGCTGCGCATCGGCACGCCCGCGCTGGCCACCCGCGGCTTCGGCGAAGAGGACTTCACCGAGGTCGCCGACATCATCGCGAAAGCACTTTGCCCCGATTCCAGTGACTTCAGCGACGCGGCAAAGGTAGCACTGGCCGCCCGAGTCGAACTGCTCGCCAAGAAGCACCCGCTCTACCCGGGGCTCCAGCGATGACCGCCGAAGCACGCCCTCCCGCTGAGGCGGCATCGAACAGAGCGGCTCCCGAGGGTCGGAAGTTGTTGCGGCTCGAGGTTCGTAACAGTGAGACGCCGATCGAGAAGAAGCCGTCGTGGATTCGGACGCGGGCGAAGATGGGTCCGGAGT
>NZ_BAAANN010000057.1:0-39363 GCF_039529815.1 Amycolatopsis minnesotensis
GGACATGGACAAGCTCATCAGGGGTCACCAGGACATGAAACCGCCCAGCCTGCCCCACGTCCTCACGACACGCCAAGACCTAACAAAGCACTACTAGTCCGCCTTCGGACCGGTTTGGTGCCCGCGGCGGGCCTCGCGGTCGAAGATGCCGATGATTTCGCACGGTCCGCCCGCGGTGCCGATCGCGTGCGGGAGCATGGTCGGGAATTCGGCGGCTTGGTTGGTCTCGACGCGCAGGCGCCGGTGGCCCAGCATGAGGACGACGGTGCCGGAGAGGACGACGAGCCATTCGCGGCCGGGGTGCGCGCGCATGGCGGCGGGGTTCTCCGGCGGTGGCGTCGTGATGCGCTGGCGCACGACGGTCATCCCGGGTTCCGCCTTGATCGGCCACCGCATCAGGCCGTGGGCGCCGTCGATCATCGGGCTGGCGATCACGTCGTCGGTGTCGGTCTCGACGAGCTGGTCGAGCGAGGTGTCCAGCGCACGGGCGAGCGTGACGAGCTGGTCGAGGGCGAGGCGGCGCTGGCCGTTCTCGATCCGGCTGAGCGAGGACGGGCTCAGCCGGGCGCGGGTGGCCAGTTCCTCCAGCGACCAGCCCTGCGCGACCCGCAGGGCCCGAACGCGCTTGCGCACCAGGCTGTCCAGCCCACCATCGTCTTGCGTCATGGGCACGACCTTATGCCGGAACCGCAAGACTCGCTATCCACAGTGGACCAAATACGGGTCAGTGCGCGTGGCAGGGGCAGCCGGCGGCGGCCGCCTCCGGGGGTGTGGTCGCGGCGGTGCGCTCGACCTCCGCCAGTATCCGCAGGCGCTCGGCGGCGTCGACGTACCGGCCGCGCACCACGACGCCGGACAGCTTCCGCGTGTTCCGGATGTCGTGCAGCGGGTCGGCGTCGAGTACCGCCAGATCGGCCGCGTGGCCAGGGGCGATGCGGCCGGTGCGGGTGCCGAGGAAGGCGGCGGGCTCGGCCGTCGACGCGTGCAGCGCCGCCATCGGCGGGATGCCCGCCGCCACGAACAGCTGCAGTTCGTCGTGGACGGAGAAACCGGGCCACACCGCCACGGTCCCGGTGTCGGTGCCCGTCATCAGCGGGACCCCGGCCTCGTGCAGCCTGCGCACCGTTCGCAGCCGGTGGTCGAACATCGCGGCCCATTCGGCGTCCTGCGCGGGCGCGCGGTCCTTCAGGTAGAACTCCTGGCGCGCCATTTCCTGGGTCGCCAGCGTGCTGGCGGGCAGGTACTTGTTGCGCGGGTCGTTCATGTCGACGGTGCGGGCGAAGTCGAGGCCGCGGTGCATCGCCAGGGTCGGGACCTGGCGCACGGCGTGCCGGGCGAGTTTTTCGTGTAGGCGACGGGCTTTCACCGGGCTGTAGGTGTGCGCCGCGGTCCATTCCAAGGGGTGCAGCACCGCGAACCAGCCCGCGTAGTCGCCGAGGCCGAGCCGGATCCGCTGGATCTCCGCGCGGATCCACGCTTCCCTGGTGGAGGTTTCGAACGGCGTCCAGAACAGGTGCTCGACGCTGGCTTGGCCCAGGTCCGCGGCCTCGTGCAGCGGCACCGCGTCCGGGCAGTGGCCCACGAACGGCACGTCGTGGCGGTGCGCTTCGTCGGCGAGCGCGCGGTAGGCGTCCCTGGGCACCCGCGAGTACACCTTGATGAAGTCCGCGCCGCGGGCGACTTCCTCGCGCACCGCCGCCCGTGCCGCCGCCGGATCGCCGACCTGCACGATGTCGATCCACTTCGGATCCCAGATGGTCGGCAGCCCGTCGATCATCCTGCTTCCGACCGCGTACCGGGGGCCGAGCAGCTTTCCCGCTTCGATCCGGTCGCGCCATTCGCGGGCCTTCGGTGAGCCCGCCATTTCCCGGACGGTCGTCACGCCGTTGGCGACGTAGAGCCCGGTGTCGATGCCGTCGGCCACCGCGTGCGCGTGCATGTCGGCGAGGCCGGGGATGACGTACTTGCCCCGCAGGTCCACCTCGGTGGCCCCGTCCAGCCGGACCTGCCCGCCGACCTCGGCGATGGTGTC
Organism: Amycolatopsis minnesotensis; assembly: GCF_039529815.1. Taxonomy (NCBI): domain Bacteria; kingdom Bacillati; phylum Actinomycetota; class Actinomycetes; order Pseudonocardiales; family Pseudonocardiaceae; genus Amycolatopsis; species Amycolatopsis minnesotensis. The sequence goes on from NZ_BAAANN010000057.1 coordinate 2,033, forward strand.
TCCGCGCACCAGCACGGTGGTGTCCGGGAGTACGCGGCCGGAAGCCGGGTCGAGCACGGTCGCGTGCGTGAAAGCGGTGCCGCGCCCTGGCCGTTCCGCGACGGCCACCGCGGGCCAGGTCGTGGTGCTCGCGATACCGGCGGCCGCGCCCGCGACGAGCGCGCTGCGCCGGGAAATGTTCGTTGCCATGCGGGAAATGCTGTCCGATCCCGGCGGCTCGCACACGGGCGCGCACCACCCTGGCGAGGTGGGGCTTCCCCTACCGGCTTTCGCCGCCGAGCAGGGCCCGGACGCGCCCGGGGGCGTGGCCCAGTTCGCGCCGCATGGTCCGGGTGAAGTGGGCTTGGTCGCTGAAGCCGAGGTCGAACGCGAGGCTCGCGAGGTTCGTTTCCCCTTCGTCGATTCGCCGCAGCGCGCGGCTGATCCGCACGCGGTTGCGGTAGCGGCTGACGGTCATGCCCACGTGGTGCCGGAACGTGCGGCTGAGGTGGGACGGGGAGGTCTCCAGCAGGTGTGCCAGCGCGACCAGGCCGGTGCCGCCGGGGTCGTCCGCGAGCACGGCTTCCCTGGCGCGGTCCGCGAGGTCGTGGCTCCCTGGTGCGGGCGCGTCCCCGGGGTGACGGCGAAGCGCCAGCCGCAGCAGGTCGACGACGGCCTCGGCGCCGGCGAAGGCCGGGTCCGCGCCGGTGCGCAGGAGCGCGCGGTGGGCCAGTTCGAGCCGCGCGTCCACCCGGACCGCCGGTGACCGGGCCGCTTCGACGCCTGCCGTCAGCGCGTGACCGGGCAGCGTGATCGACGTGCACGTGTCGCCGCCGGCGGGGTGGGCGAAGCGGGTCTCGTGGCCGGGCGGGTGCAGGTAGCCGGTGGTCGGGTCGATTGTCACGCGCCTGCCGCGGGACTCGAGCCGGAACCGGCCGCGCCGGACCAGGACCACCTGGGCGTCGGAGGTCGTCTCGGGCGGTGACCAGTGCGCGTGCTGATCGGTGCAGTCGACCACCCGGAGCACGAAGTGGGGATCCACCACCTCTCGTCTCGTCGTGCGCACACCGCGGAACCTACCGCCGCGCACCGACATTTCCGGGGCACCCGCAAATTCGTTCAAGACCGGCGGTCGCGCGTGGCCGATGCTCGCGGACGTGATCGATCTCGCCGCGCCCACTACCCGCCGGGGCCTGGTACTGGCCGTGCTGCTCGCGGGCCAGGTCATGGTTTCCCTGGACGGGTCGATCGTTTCCGTTGCCGCGCAGACGATTCGCGCCGGGCTGCACGCCGACGACGCCGAGATCCAGCTGCTCGTGTCGAGCTACCTGCTGACCACCGGCGTGCTGTTCGTCACCTGCGCGCGGATCGGTGACGTCCTCGGCTACCGGCGCGCGTTCCTGATCGGCCTCGGCTGGTTCACCGGCGCTTCGCTGCTGTGCGGGTTGGCGCTCGACCCGACGATGCTGGTGCTCGCCCGCATCGCGCAGGCGATCGGTGCCGCACTGCTGATGCCGCAAGTGTTTTCGCTCATCCACCGCCACTGGGAAGGCGCCGGGCGCAGCAGGGCGATCGGTGTCTACAGCACGGTCCTCGCACTGGGGGTCGCGCTCGGCCAGGTGGCTGGCGGCCTGCTCGCCGAGGTCGACCTGTTCGGTCTCTCCTGGCGGCCGGTCTTCCTGATCAACGTCCCGATCGGCGTGCTCGTGCTGGTGCTCGCCCCGCGCGTGCTGCCGAGTTCGCGCACGGAAGCGCGCACTCGCCTCGACCTCTTCGGGGTAATGCTGCTGACCGCGGCGATGGTCGCGGTCACCCTCCCGCTCATCTTCGGCCGCGACCACGGGTGGCCTGCCTGGTCGTGGCTCGTCCTCGCCTGCGGCGCCGTGCTGCTGGGCGTGTTCGTGCGGTACGAATCCACGGCACGGCACCCGGTGTTCGACCTCGCGGCGCTGAAGCCGAAGGGGGTGAAGCCGGGTTTGGCCGCGTGCTGCGTCGTCATGGGCTGCTACACCGTTTTCGTGCTCGCACTGACCCTGCACCTGCAGTCCGGACTCGGCTACACGCCGCTCCAGGCGGGACTCGCGTTCGTCCCGTACGCCGTCGGTTTCGGCGCGCTCAGCCTGAGCTGGAACCACTGCCCGCCACGGCTGCGGCGCGCCATGCCGATCGCGGGCCCGCTGGTCTTCGCGGCGGGGGCGGCTTCGGCCGTGCTGCTCGTCCGCGACGACGGGCGCGCGTGGGGTTTTCTCCCGTTGCTGCTGATCGCCGGGGCCGGGCACGCCGCCGCGTACAGCCCGTTGATCGCGCGGGTCACTTCCGCGGTGGAACCCCGGTTCGCCTCGGCGATCTCGGCCGCGAACGCCACCGGGCCCGTGCTCGCCGAGGTGATCGGGGTCGCGGGCCTCGGTGGTCTCTACTTCGCGGCGAGCTCCTCCGCGGACGGTCTGCTCCTCGTCGTGGTGGCGGTCGCGGTGCTCCTGGTCGTCGCGACGGCGTGCGCGGCCGCCAGTACGCGTCAGTTCGGCTTGCGCCACACGGAAATGTGCTTGGCGGAGTCCTGAGTGAACGGCGCTCCGTCCCAGTCCGCCACGCGGCGTTCCAGCTCGAGCCCGGCGATCCGCGCCATCAGGTCGAGCTCGGCGGGCCAGGCGTACCGGTGCCGGGAGCTTCCCCGGCGATAACGGCCGTCGTCGCCGTCGCGGGTGAAGTGGTGCGAGACGAGGATCTGTTCGAGCACGTCGACGGTGTCGAAGCCGAGGTGCCGCTCGGAGACGTCGAACGGCACCGCGACCTGACCGGGCGGCAGGAACCGCAGCGGCGGCACGCCCAGCTCGATGACGAACCGGCCGCCCGGCGCCAGGTGCCGTGCGGCGTTGCGGAAGCACTCGACCTGCTCGTCCTGCCCGAGCAGGTTCGAGATCGTGTTGTAGACGAGGTAGACCAGGGTGAATTCGCCGGGGACCGCGGTGGCGGCCATGTCCCCGATGGCCACCGGCAGCGCGTCCTCGCCGATCTTGCGCCGCAGCACGGCCGCCATGTGCTCGGACAGTTCGATGCCCGCCACCGGCACGCCGCGCTCCCGGAGCGGGACGCCCACTCGCCCGGTCCCGATGGCGAATTCCAGCGCCGCGCCGTCGCCCGCGAGTCCGGCGAGGAAGTCGAGGGTGGGGCCGAGCACGGCGGCCGAGGACATTTCCGTTTCCTCGGCGTCGTAGCGGTCGGCGGTCGCACGCGTCCACAGTTCGCTGCTCGTCACGCGCCGCACTTTGCCCGGCGCCAGGAGAGGCTGTCCACGCATTTACCCGCCGTGACAACCCCCGTGCCCGCACGCGCGTCCCACCGGACGCACTGCCTTTGGCGGAGGAGGATCTGTGCGACGAGTCCTGGCGACGTTGTTCACCGCGCCGCTGCCGGTCACGGCGGTCGCCCCGGCGAACGCCACCTCTTCGAGCACCGCTCCTTCTTCGGCCCCCGCCACCGCCGGGAAGACCACGCCGCACAAACCGGCTCCGCCCGCCAAACCCGCCAAACCCGCCGGAGGCGCGCCGGCCAAGGCCGGGGTGAAGTGCACCGACCAGATCGACTACGCGGGCGACCCGCGGCCCAACGTGGAGATCAACAGCGAAGGCGAGAGCACGGGCACCTGCCCCGCGCCGCAGCGGTCCTGAGCACGGGAGGGCCCGTTTCGGGCGGGGGATGCCCTGCGGCCGACCGGTCCACAGTGGAGAGTCGACGGCGCGGAACCCGGTGCGCCACAGGATGGTTCAGGAACGTCCGTCGTAAGCGCGCATCGTGGCGGCGACCTTGCCGAGGAAGGCCAGCACGACGGCGGCCTCGCCTGAGTCGAGCTGGTCGGTGATCGCCGCGATGTCGGTGAGCAGCGGGGCGAGGGCGGCGCGGGTTTCGCTCCGCGCGTGCGGGGTGGCGCGCAGGACCACGCGCCGCTTGTCCGCGGTGTCGGCGTGCCGCGACAGGTGCCCGGCGGCGACGAGCCGGTCGACCAGCACGGTCGCCGAGGCCGAGGTCATCCCCAGCCGGTGGCCCAGGTCGCCGGGGCCGACCGGCTCCGGGGCCGACACGACGTGGTCGAGCGCCTGCGCGTCGGTCACCCGCAGGCCCAGGCGGCGGGCGAGGGCCGCTTGCATTTCCCGCCCGGCCTGCAGCACTCGCCGCAGTTCGAGCGCGATGTCCTGTGCCGCGCGCGCTTCCGCCATCCCGCGATGGTAGCTAGAAAGCCTAGCTACCCGTACACTCGACCGGTATGGCTAGAAAATCTAGCGAAATCGCCCGGAGGAACGCCGAGCTGGTGACCGCGCTGCTGGACGGCGAGCCCCAGCCCTTCGTCGACGGGGGCACCGCGCTGCGCGTGCTGGAGGCGGCCGGGCGGCACAGCGGCCGCCCGTACCGGACGCCGCTCGGGGTGCTCACCCTCGACGGCGGCCGGTACCTGGTGTCGCCCGACGCGAACCGGGACTGGGTGCGGAACCTGACCGCGAACCCGGCCTGCGGGCTCCGCGCGGGCGAGGTCCGCGAACGCCTGCGCGCGCGGCGCATCGGCGGCGACGAGGCCGCCGCGGCGGTGTCGGCCTACCTGAGCGCCGTGCGGGTGCCGTGGGCGCCGGCCGCGTTCCCGGTCACCCCGGCCGCTTCGACGGCGGAAATCGTCGCGAACCTGGACGCGCTGGCCGTGTTCCGCCTCGACGCCGAACCGGGTGATCGGTCGTGACGGCCCCGAACGTCGTCGTGGTGGGTGGCGGCCCCGGCGGGATGGTGCTGGCCCACCTGCTCGGCAGGGCCGGAATCCCGGTCACGGTGCTGGAGGCGCACCAGGACTTCGACCGCGACTTCCGCGGCGACTCGCTGCACCCGTACACCCTCGAACTGCTCGACCGCCTCGGTCTCGCCGACCGGCTGCTCGACCTGCCGCACCACAAAGCCCGTTACTTCCGGTTCCACACTCCGTCCGGGACGATCACCACCGCCGACTACGGCAAGCTGGCTTCCCGGCACGACTACGTGGCGCTGATGCCGCAGGCGCGGTTCCTCGGCTTCCTCGCCGCCGAAACCGCGAGCCTGCCCGGCGCGCGCGTGCTCACCGGGGCCAAGGTCACCGAACTCGACCGCGACGGCGACGGCAGGGTCACCGGTGTGCGCTACCGCGACCACACCGGGACGCACCACCTGCCCGCCGCGCTGGTGGTCGGTGCGGACGGCCGCTTCTCCCGGGTGCGCCGCCTCGCCGGCGCGCCTGCCCGGTCCCTCGGCGCGAGCACCGACCTGCTGTGGTTCCGGTTGCCGCGCCGCGACGACGACCCGCCGGACGCCGACGTGGACCTCCACTTCGGACGGAACCACTACCTCGGGCTCCTCGCGGGCACGCACGACTGGCAGGTGGGGTACAGCCTGCCCAAGGGCGGCTACGCGGAGGCCCGCGATCGCGGCGTCGGTCCTATCCGGACGTTCGTCGCCGACCACGTGCCCTGGCTGGCCGATCGCGCCGGGCTGCTGACCGGCTTCGCGCAGACCACCCTGCTCTCGGTCGACATCTCCCGCGTCGACACCTGGTGGCGTCCCGGGCTGCTGCTGATCGGCGACGCCGCGCACGTCATTTCCCCGGTCGGCGGCAACGGAATCCTGATGGCCGTCCAGGACGCGGTCACGACGGCCAACCACCTCGTGCGCTGCCCCGGCGAGCGCGACTTCGACACCGCGCTTCCCGGCATCCAGGCCGAGCGCGAACCCGCGATCAGGCAGGTGCAGGCCCAGCAGGTCCGCGTCGAACGGCGAGCCGCCCGCGCTCGCGAAAACGGTCGTCCCGCAACGCCGCCGTATCTGCTACTGCGCCTGCTGACCGCCCTTCCGGGTGCCCGAGCCCGCGCGGCCCGCGCCAACGCCTACGGCCCGCGGCCACCACTGCTCGATCCAGCCATCGCGCCCTGAATCCGGGCAATGCCCTTGCGCCACAACGGGTTCAGCGGTGGGGCAGTGCGCGAGTTGCTTTCCTGTGACACATCGCACCCGCACCCCACCTCTCCGCTCGGTCGGCGTCTTCCCCTACATGACAAGCTTTCGGTGAAACGTTCACCGGAACGCGTTGACGGAAGGGGAAGTTCATGAACCGCAAGGGAATCATCCGTACCGCCACGCTCGCCGGTGTCACCGCCGCGATCGGGCTGACCGCCACGCTGACCGCGACCGCCGCGCCGCAGCCGGCCCCGGTGACCGCCGCCGCCGATCTCGACGGCAACGGCGAGATCGAAACCGTCACCGCCACGATGGCCGGGGACCACGAGCAGGTCATCTCCGCGACGGTGAACGGGGTGCCCACCTCGATCCGCGTGCAGGCGGACAGCCAGTTCGGCCTGCAGGCCCCGCGCGTCGCCGATCTCAACGGCGACGGCAGCCAGGAGCTGATCGTGCCCACCTCGGTCGGCGCGAACACCACCCACTTCACCGCGCTGCACTACCACGACGGCCTCCACCAGGTCGTCGGCGCCGACGGCAAACCCCTGGAACTGGCCGAAGGCGGCGGTATCGCGGCCAAGGTCGGCTACAACTGCTCCGGCACCGAAGGCGGCGGCCGGGCCTTCGGCACCGTCGCCGCCGAAGCCGACGACCTCAACGCCCCGAACCTGACCTACTCCGGCACCCGCACCGTCTACACGATGCGCGACGGCGCGCTGACCGTGCAGGAAACCGTGCCCTTCAGCCACCGCCCCGACACCAACCCCCTCGTCGTCGCGGACCCCGCCACCTGCTCCTGACGAACCGGCACCGGGCCGTCGTCGGCTACGCGAAACCCCTGGCCACGCGCCGGGGCACATCAGCGTCGTCGCGGGCCGGACCGTCGTCGCGGGCGACGTCCTGCATTCGCCTGCCCAGCTGCACCATCCACAATGGTGCTTCGGGTCCGACACCGAGCCTGAGCAGGCCGCCGCTTCGCGTCGCCGTCTGCTCGACGAGTACGGCCCGGATGTCTTGGCGTGCGGTCACTTCACCCGCTGACGGCATCCATGGTGATGTGCGGGGACAGTGCCCGCAGGAAGTCCGGCGCGTCGAATATCGCGCCCGCGGCGGCAACCCCGGTCCTTTTTGTCTGTCCACTAAGGACTCGATGTACTGCTTCCACCGCAAGTGGTGCGCTGACGGCGTAGATGTCCCTGCCGCGGGCGACCACACGGCGTTCCTCGTCGCCGGAGCGCACGACGACGTCGACGAGGAACGTCTCCGGGGATCGGCCGCGCCCGTCCGCCGCCGCGGTGCTCGCCAGGTCTTCGGCGGCTTCGACCGTCATGTACGTGCGCACTTCGGGCACGCGCAGGTGGCTCGGGATGGTGACGACGTCGGTCATGGTGAACTCGGCGATGACGGGTTTGGTGCCCAACGGCGCGGGGAAGGTCCAGTCCACGGTCCGCCGCGGGTCGTCGTGGTACCGCAGTTCGCCGCCGGTGTAGCGGACGTGCCGCCCGGTGCGCCGCTGCCGGGAGACCGCGCCCGCGCCGAGCGTCCCGGCCGTCGGGTGCCAGCCGCTCAGCCCGTACGCGACGTGCACTTCGTCGGCCACGGTCCAGTCGCCCATCGCGGTGGTGGCCATCAGGTCGCCGAGCCCGCCGAAGAAGGCCATCGCGGGAACCACCACGGCGTCCGCGGCGAGGTCCGCGAACCGCGTGAAAGTGTCGGTGTTCGCTTCGATCTCGGCCGCCACGTCCACGTAGGGGATGCTCGCGCGCAGGGCCGCTTCGAGCACGGGGGTGGCGGTCAGCGCGAACGGCCCGGCGCAGTTGAGCACGGCCGCCGCGCCGTCCAGCGCGCGGTCGAGCGAGGCGGGGTCGTCGACCGACGCCTGCCGCGTTTCGAGCCCGGGGTGGGCCGCTCGCAGCTTGGCCGCGTCCCGGCCGGAGGCCAGCGGGACGAACCCGCGCCCGAGCAGGTCCGCCACCACGAACCGCCCGGTGTGCCCGTAGGCGCCGAACACCGCGACCTTGCTTCCCATCAGCTCTCCCGTGCTCGAACGATCCACTTTGGACATCCTGACGTCGGCGCGATCGCAGCGCTATTGTCTGGAACGCCACGATGCGTACACTTTCGGACATGCACTCCGTCGCGCTCGCCGCCACCGACGGCATGCTGCACTTCGAGCTGGCCGTGGCCGCCGAGGTCTTCGGCACCGGCTCGCTGTACGACTTCGCGATCTGCGGGCAGCGCGCCGTGCGGGTCGGCCGGTTCCGGGTTGCGCCGGATCGCGGCCTCGGCGAGCTGGCGAACGCGGGCACCGTGATCGTGCCCGGCTGGGCCGATGTCGACGTCGACCCGCCCGCAGGCCTGGTCGAAGCGGTGCGCGCGGCCCACGAGGCGGGCGCGCGGGTGGCCTCCCTGTGCACCGGCGCGTTCGTGCTGGCCGCGGCGGGCCTGCTGGACGGGCGGCGCGCGACCACGCACTGGGCGCACACCGGGCAGCTCGCCGCGCGCCACCCGCTGGTGGAGGTCGACCCGGACGTGCTCTACGTCGACAACGGCAGCGTGCTCACCTCCGCGGGCAAGGCCGCCGCGATGGACCTGTGCCTGCACCTGGTCCGCCTCGACCACGGCTCGGCGGCCGCCAACGCGATCGCCCGCCGCCTGGTGGTGCCGCCGCACCGGGCGGGCGGCCAGGCCCAGTTCGTCAGCGCGCCGGTACCGGTCCAGGACGCCGACCCGCTGGCGGATCTGCTGCCGTGGGTGACGCAGCGGCTCGACCGGCCGCTGACCGTGGAGGACCTCGCCCGCCGGGCGAACATGAGCTCGCGAAACCTGGCAAGGCACTTCAGGTCGGCGACCGGCACGACCCCGTTGCGCTGGCTGCTGACCCAGCGGATCCGCCGCGCCCAGGAACTGCTGGAGGCCACCGACGACGGTATCGACGTCATCGCGGCGGCGTCCGGGATGGGCAGCGCCGCGACGCTGCGGCGGCACTTCAACCGGACCGTCGGCGTGCCGCCGGACGCCTACCGCCGCACGTTCCGCCGTTAGGGCCTGTATCGAAGTAGGTCAGAGCCATCGTTGATCGTGGCGATGTGGACGGTGGCCTCGTAGCGGACGGCGAGTTGTCGTAGCGGGTGGCCACGGCGCGGTGGCGTTTGAGCCGGTTGATGCCGCATTCCACCGCGTGGCGCTGTTTGTAGATCTCGGGGTCGAAGGCCGGTGGCCGCCCGCCCTTCGATCCCTTGGCCTTGCGGTGAGCGTCCTGGTCGGCCTTGCTCGGAATGGTCGCCTTGATCCCACGACCGCGCAGGTGAGCCCGGTTGGCTCACGCAGGTGTAAGCCTTGTCCGCCAGCACTCGATCAGGACGCGTCCGGGGCCGGGCACCGCCCGGACGGGGCACCCGGATCGCCTTATGGGATACATTCGTATCTTGAAGGGGGAGTCATGGGGGCTGAGCAGCAGGTGCGTTCGAGAAATCGGCTGGCGGCGGCGCTCGCGCGCGGGCCGGTGGAGGTGCTGGACTTCTTCCTGCCGCTGTGGGCAGGCGCCGGGCTCGGTGCGTCGCCCGCCGCGATCGGCGCGCTCACCGCGCTGGAGACGCTGGTGTCGTTCCTGGTGCGGCCGATCGCGGGCGCGCTCGCCGATCGGTACGACCGCGGCCGGATCGCCGCCGCCGGTGCTGTCCTGTATGGACTTTCCTTCGCCGGGTACGCGGCCACGCCGTCGATCGGATTCGCTTACGGCGCAGCGGTTCTCGGCGGTGCGGGTGGTGCGCTGTTCTGGGTCGCGTTGCGTGCGCGAGTCGGCGAGGGCCTCGCCGACGACAGCAGCGCGTTCAGCAAGCTCTTCGCGGCCGAGGGGGCGGGCACCTGGATCGCCTTCGTCGCCGGTATCGGCCTGGTGTCCAAAATAGACTACCGAGGGGTGTTCTGGCTCGGCGCGGCCGCCTGCGCGCTGGCCGCGGCGACGATGCTCGCGGGCGGGCGCGCCACCGTTCAGTCCGATGTGGACGCTCCGAGGTTCGGACAGGTCGGCAGGCGCCTGCGGCCGATGCTCGCGCTGGTGGTGCTCACCTCGATGGCCGAAGCCGGGGTCGCGCTCCTGCTGCTCATGCACCTGCAACGCGGGCACCACCTGCGACTCGGGGAGATCGCGTGGGTGTTCATCCCGGGGTTCATCGTCTACAGCGCGTTGCCGGACCACCTGCACGGAGTGGTGGGCCGGATCGGGCGGACGCGGGTACTGGCGCTGGCGATGACCGGCAGCGCCGCGTTCGCGGGCGCATTGTCGTTCGCGCCCAATCCGGTGGTGATCGCGGTGCTGTGGATCCTTTCGGCGGCCGCGTTCGCCGCCGCGATCCCGGTGGAACAGGCCGTCGTGGCGGAGGCCGCCGGGGTCAGCCTCGGCAAGGGGATGGGCATCTACGAAAGCGCGACGCTGCTCGGCGCCACGATCGGCACGTTCGCCGCCGGTCAGCTCTACGACCCGGACGGGCGGTGGCGCTGGGCCTGTGCCGGCGCGGCCGTGCTGCTGCTCGCCGGGTCGCTGGTGGTGCGGGGCGCGGTGCGCCGGGTCGGCGTCGAGGAGTTCCCCGCGCCGCCACCGGTCAACGAGAAAGAGCCCGAGCCTGAACCCGAGCCGGAAGAGCCGCGGTCGAAGGAGAAGCATCCGCTGCGGAACTGGGGTGTCCACACTGGCCTGTTCCTGGCCGGGCAGGCGGTGCTCGCCGCGTTCGGCCACTGCTGGCCGGTCGAACTGCTCTTCGGCGAGGCCCACGACGCGAACTGGATCTGGAACTCCAGCGGGCGGTGGCCGATGGACCTCAGCCGGATCTGGTGCTTCGTCTTCGTCATCGACACCGCGTGGACCTGGGGAGCGCTGCTGGTCAAGCGCATGAGACGGCCTTATTGACAACCTGTCTAACATGGTTGTGTGTCTCAACTGCAGGTGACGGCCAGCGACGGCGTACGCCTCGCGGTCCGTGTTACGGGTCCCGAGCAGGCGCCGACGGTCGTCTGCGTGCACGGCTATCCCGACAACGGGTCCATGTGGGACGGGGTGGTCGCGGAGTTCGGCGAGCGCTACCGCGTCGTGGTCTACGACGTGCGCGGCGCCGGCGCCTCGGACAAGCCGAAGAAGCGCGCCGCGTACCGGCTCGACCAGCTCGCCGCCGACCTGGCCGCGGTGGTCGGCGAGGTCGCGCCGACCGGCAAGGTGCACCTGCTCGCGCACGACTGGGGTGCCATCCAGACCTGGCACGCGGTGACCGGCGACGAGCTGCGCGGGCGGATCGCGTCCTACACCTCGATCTCCGGCCCGAGCCTCGATCACGCCGGGCACTGGTTCCGCGCGCAGCTACGACCGAGCCCGCGCCGCCTCAAGAACGCGCTGACGCAGTTCCTGCACTCGGGTTACATCGCGTACTTCCAGCTCCCGCTCATCCCCGAACTGGCCTGGCGCACGGGATTGATGCGCAAGGTCATCGCGCGGATGGAGCCTGCCGAAAGGGCGCCGGAGACGGCCGACGGCGTGCACGGGCTCAAGCTGTACCGGGCGAACATGCTGCCCCGCTTGAGCAGGCCCGCGAAGAAGTCGGCCGATGTCCCGGTCCAGGTGGTGGCCCCGGCGGGCGACGGGTTCGTCGGCACGCCGTTGCAGACCGAGATCGAGCGCTGGGTGCCGGATCTGCGGGTGCGCCGCGTCACGGGAAGCCACTGGATCACCCGCAGCAATCCGTCGATGGTGGCGCGAGTGGCCGGTGAACTGATCGACCACGTCGAAGGCGGGCGGGAACCGCGTGGGCTGCGGCGTGCGCGCATGACGAGCGCGCCGCGCGGGCGGTTCGCGGATCAGCTCGTCGTGGTGACGGGCGCGGGAAGCGGGATCGGGCGCGCCACCGCGCTCGCGTTCGCTGGTGAAGGCGCCGAGCTGGCGATCACCGACATCAACGAGACCGGCCTGAAGGAAACCGCGGATTCGTTGCTGGGCAAGGGTGCGCTGGCCGAAAAGTACATTGTGGACTCTTCGCGCGGCGAGGACGTCGAGGCGTTCGCGAAGCGGCTGCGCGCCACGCACGGGGTACCGGACATCGTGGTGAACAACGCCGGGATCGGGATGGCGGGACCGTTCCTGGACACGGGCGTCGAGGACTGGGAACGCGTCATCGACATCAACCTGTGGGGCGTGATCCACGGGTGCCGCGCGTTCGCGCGCCAGCTCGTCGAACGGGGCGAGGGCGGGCACATCGTGAACCTGGCTTCGGCCGCGGCCTACCAGCCGGCGAAGTTCATGTCCGCCTACGCCACCACGAAGTCCGCCGTGCTGATGCTCAGCGAATGCCTGCGCGCCGAGCTGGCCGAGCACCGCATCGGCGTGACCGCGGTGTGCCCGGGAATCGTGCGCACGAACATCACCAGCACCACGCGGTTCGTCGGCGTCGACGCGCGGGAGCAGGCGAGGCGGCAGCAGAAGAGCGCGAAGCTCTACGCGCGCCGGAACTTCGGGCCGGAGGGTGTCGCGCGGGACCTGCTGGCCGCCGTGGAGCGGAACACCGCACTGGCGCCGTCGACGCCGGAAGCCAAGGCGGCACTGGTGCTTTCCCGGCTGACCCCTGGCGTCGTCCGCGCCGCCGCCCGCCTGAACGTCACCCCCTAGGCCCGCCGGTGCCGGGTGTCACCTCGGCATCCAGTGCCGTGAAGGCCACCATCACGGCATCGAGTGCCGTCATGGTGGCCTTCAGGGACTTCGAAAAGGACCCGGGGCGCGGGTCAGGGCTGGGGGATGTCCGCCCAGCCTTCGACCTCTTCGGGACGGCGCGGGCCGGGGCCGACGTACTTCGCCGACGGCCGCACCAGGCGGCCCGTGCGCTTCTGCTCGAGGACGTGCGCGGCCCAGCCCGCGGTGCGCGCGGAGGAGAACATCGCGGGCATCATGTGCGGCGGCACCTGGGCGAAGTCCAGGATCACCGCGGCCCAGAACTCGACGTTGGTCTCGATCGGGTGATCCGGGCGGCGTTCGCGAAGCTCGGCCAGCGCGGCCTGCTCCAGGGCGGCGGCGACCTCGTACCGTTCGGCGCCCAGCTCCTTGCAGGTGCGGCGCAGCACGCGCGCACGCGGGTCCTCCGCGCGGTACACGCGGTGCCCGAAGCCCATCAGGCGCTCCTTGCGGTCGAGGATGCCCTTGACCAGCGCGCGCGGGTCGCCGGTGCGCTCCACCTCGGCGATCATCGGCAGCACGCGCGCGGGCGCGCCGCCGTGCAGCGGCCCGGACATCGCGCCGATGGCGCCGGAGAGCGCGGCGGCGACGTCGGCACCGGTCGAGGCGATCACGCGCGCGGTGAACGTCGAGGCGTTCAGGCCGTGCTCGGCGGCCGAGACCCAGTAGGCGTCGACGGCCTTGACGTGCGCGGGGTCCGGCTCGCCGCGCCAGCGGACCATGAACCGCTCGCTGATCGAGGTGGCCTCGTCCACCCTCGACTGCGGGACGGCGGGCTGGCCGATGCCGCGCGCGGACTGGGCGACGTAGGACAGCGCCATCACCGAAGCGCGGGCGAGCTGGTCGCGCGCCTCTTCGTCGGTGATGTCGAGCAGCGGCTGGTAGCCCCAGATCGGGGCGAGCATCGCGAGCGCGGCCTGCACGTCGACCCGCACGTCACCGGTGTGGACGGGGATCGGGAACGCCTCGGCGGGCGGTAGCGGGGTGCCGAACTTGCCGTCGACCAGCAGGCCCCACACGTCACCGAAGCCGACCTTGCCCGCAAGGTCCTCGATGTCGACGCCGCGGTAGCGCAGTGCGCCGCCGTCGCGGTCCGGTTCGGCGATTTCGGTGCGGAAGGCGATGACGCCTTCCAGCCCGGGGCGGAAGCCGTCATCCGGTTCTTCGGCTGGCTTCGACACGGGCTTCGACACGGGCGCTGAGGTAGTCACAGATAAGACCTTTCGATGCGCGTTCCCCGACTTCTTGACCAGCGCGCGGGCGACGCACAGGGCGCGCTCCATCGCACGGGATGGACAAACCCTGCCCCTCTCACCGGCCAGTGGCAATCGAAAGAAGCGGTGGTTTCGGTCACGATTACGAGAACGATTCAGTGCAGGTACGTGAACGACCGCAAATCTTCCTCAACCCGTCGTGACATCGGTGGCGACACCCCGTGCCCGGCCCAGGTAAATCCTGTGTTTCGTGCTCGCGCGGGCGGGCCGAACCGGTGATAGACCTTTTCCATGCACCTCAGCCCGCAGGAACGGGACAAGCTCCTCGTCCACGTCGCCGCGGACGTCGCGCGCCGCAGACTGGAGCGAGGCGTCCTGCTGAACCACCCCGAGGCGGTCGCGCTCCTCACCGACCACGTCCTCGAAGGCGCGCGCGACGGGCGGACGGTCGCCGAGCTCGTGGCGAGCGGGCGGACGGTGCTGTCGAGGGCGCAGGTGCTCGGCGGGGTCGCCGAAATGATCGACTCCGTCCAGGTCGAGGCGACCTTCCCGGACGGGACCAAGCTCGTCACCGTGCACGACCCGATCGTCTAGGAGGGCCGGTGCGGCCAGGCGAGATCATTCCCGGCGAGGAGCCGGTGCCGCTCAACCCGGGCAGGCCGAGGACGACGCTGGCGGTGACCAACACCGGCGACCGCCCGGTCCAGGTCGGCTCGCACTTCCACTTCGCCGAGGTGAACCCGGCGCTCGACTTCGACCGGGACGCCGCGAAGGGGCACCGGCTCGACGTGCCTGCCGGGACGTCGGTGCGCTTCGAGCCCGGCGTCGACCGCGAGGTGACGCTGGTGCCGCTCGCGGGCCGCCAGGTCGTGCCCGGCCTGCGGAGGCGGAAGTCGTGACCGAGATCGGGCGCGAGCGCTATGCCGAGCTGTTCGGGCCGACGACCGGCGACCGCATCCGGCTCGCCGACACGAACCTGCTGATCGAGGTCACCGAGGACCGCAGCCGCGGGCCGGCCTCCGGCGACGAGGTGCTCTTCGGCGGCGGCAAGGTCATCCGCGAGTCGATGGGCCAGGGCATGGCGACCCGTGCCGAGGGCGCACCGGACCTGGTCATCACCGGCGTGGTGATCCTCGACCACTGGGGCGTGGTGAAGGCCGACGTCGGCGTGCGCGACGGGCGGATCGTCGCGATCGGCAAGGCGGGCAACCCGGACACCATGGACGGCGTCGACCCCGCGCTCGTCATCGGCCCGTCGACGGAAGTGCTGGCGGGCAACGGGAAGATCCTCACCGCGGGCGGGATCGACTGCCACGTGCACTTCATCTGCCCGCAGCTCGTGGACACCGCGCTCGCCGCGGGCATCACCACGATGGTCGGCGGCGGCACCGGCCCGTCGGAGGGCACGAAGGCCACCACCGTCACACCCGGCGCGTGGAACCTCGCCAGGATGCTCGTCGCGATGGACGGCCAGCCGGTGAACGTTTTGCTGCTGGGCAAGGGAAACACGGTCCGCCACGACGCGCTGCGCGAACAGCTCGCCGCCGGTGCGGGCGGGTTCAAGCTGCACGAGGACTGGGGCAGCACCCCGGCCGCGATCGACGCCTGCCTGACCGTCGCGGACGAATCCGGTGTGCAGGTGGCGATCCACACCGACACGCTGAACGAGGCGGGCTTCCTGGAGTCCACTGTGGACGCGATCGGCGGCAGGTCGATCAACGCCTACCACACCGAGGGGGCAGGCGGCGGGCACGCGCCGGACATCATCGCGGTCACCGGGATCCCGAACTTCCTGCCGTCCTCGACCAACCCGACCCGCCCGCACACCGCGAACACCCTCGAAGAGCACCTCGACATGCTCATCGTGTGCCACCACCTCAACCCGTCCGTGCCGGAGGACCTCGCGTTCGCCGAGAGCCGGATCCGGCCGGGCACGATCGCCGCCGAGGACGTGCTGCACGACCTCGGCGCGATCTCCATGATGAGCTCCGACTCCCAGGCGATGGGCCGGATCGGCGAGGTGCTCATCCGCACCTGGCAGACCGCGCACGTGATGAAGGACCGGCGCGGCGCGCTGCCCGGCGACGGCGCCGCCGACAACCTGCGAGCCCGCCGCTACGTCGCCAAGTACACGATCAACCCGGCGATCGCGCACGGCATGGAGCACGAGATCGGCTCGGTCGAGATCGGCAAGCTCGCGGACCTGGTGCTGTGGGAGCCGAAGTTCTTCGGCGTGCGCCCGCACGTGGTGCTCAAGGGCGGTTTCCCGGCGTGGGCGGCGATGGGGGACGCGAACGCGTCCATCCCGACTCCGCAGCCGGTGCTCGCGCGCCCGATGTTCGGCGCCGCGCCCGCCGTCGCGGCGGCGAGCAGCGTCCACTTCGTCGCGCCGGAGGCCGAGGGGATCGCGGAGCGGTTCGGGATCGCGCGGCGGCTCGCGACGGTCTCGAACACGCGCGCCCGCACGAAGGCCGACATGGTGCTCAACGACGCGACCCCGGACGTCCGCGTCGACCCGGACAGCTTCGCCGTGCACGTCGACGGCGACCTGATCGAACCGCGGCCGGTGGCGGAACTGCCGATGGCCCAGCGGTACTTCCTGTTCTGATGGCCGTTTCAGCGCTGTTCCTCGCCGATTCCCGGTTCCCCGGTGGCGGCCACGTGCACTCCGGCGGGCTGGAGGAAACCGTGGTGCGCAAGCTCGTCACGCACGAACGCGATCTGCCGGCGTTCCTCAGTGGACGGTTGCGGACCGCCGGTGAGCTGGCCGCGGTGTTCGCCGCGGCGGCCGCGCACGCCGCGACCCGCACTGTCCCCAGTGGACACTGGGCGGAGCTGGACGCCGAACTGGACGCGCGAACTCCGTCGCGGGCGCAGCGAGACGCCTCGCGCGCGCAGGGCAGGGGAACCGCGCGGGCGGGCCGGGTGGCGTGGCCGTCGCCGGTGCTCACGGCCTTGCTCGCGGCAACCCCGCGTCCGCACCACCCGGTGATCGTGGGGGCGCTGACCGGGATCGCGGGTGGCGCGCCGCGCGACGCCGCGCTGACCGTGGCCTACCTCGCGGCCAGCGGCCCGGCCAGTGCCGCGGTCCGGTTGCTCGGCCTCGATCCGTTCGCGGTCAACGCCGTCGTCACCGCGCTTTCCCCCGAACTGGAAGCGGTGGCCGATCGGGCGGCCGCCGTCGCGGGCGAACGCCCGCGGGATCTCCCCGCGCCGGGGGCACCGGCGCTCGATCTGCTCGCCGAGGCGCATGCCAGGCGGCACAAGGAAGAGGTGCGTCTCTTTGCCAGCTGAGGGTCATGGTCACGGCCACGGGCACGTGCATCCGGTCAGCTTCGATCCGACGGCCGCCGAGCCGGACCACTACCCGGCGCCGCCGCCGAACGGCCGCGCGTACCGGATCGGAATCGGCGGCCCGGTGGGCAGCGGGAAGACCGCGCTGGTGGCCGCGCTGTGCCGCGCGCTCGGCGACGAGATCGACCTCGCCGTGGTGACCAACGACATCTACACCACCGAGGACGCCGACTTCCTCCGCAACGAGGGTGTGCTCGACGCCGACCGCATCGAGGCCGTGCAGACCGGCGCCTGCCCGCACACCGCGATCCGCGACGACATCACCGCGAACCTGGACGCGACCGAGAAGCTCGAAGAGCGCTTCCCCGGCCTGGAGCTGGTGATCATCGAAAGCGGCGGCGACAACCTCACGGCGGTGTTCAGCCGCGGTCTCGCGGACAGCCAGATCTTCGTCGTCGACGTCGCGGGCGGTGACAAGGTGCCGCGCAAGGGCGGGCCCGGTGTCACCACGGCGGATCTGCTGGTGATCAACAAGGTGGACATCGCGCACCTCGTCGGCGCGGACATGGGCGTGATGACCTCGGACGCGCACCGCATGCGCGGCGAGCTGCCGGTGCTCACCCAGTCCCTTGTGGACACTCCGGACGCGCCTGCCGTCGCGGACTGGGTGCGTTCGCTGCTGTGAAGGCGGTCGCCAGGCTCACCGCGGAGTTCGACGGCGAGCGCACGGTGCTGCGGGAACTGGCGTCGATGGCGCCGCTGATCCTGTTCCCGCGCCGTTCAAATCGCCGCGGGCGCTCGGATGCCCTGGTGCACCTGGTGAACTCGGCGACCGCCCCGCTCGGCGGCGACGACCTCGTCTTGACGGTCCGCGTGCGCGCGGGCGCCACCCTGCGGCTTTCCGGCGTCGCCGCGACGCTCGCGCTGCCCGGGCCGCGCGGCGAGCCGAGCAGCTCCGCGGTGCGGATCGAGGTCGAGCGCGGCGGGCGCCTCGACTACCTGCCCGAGCCGACCGTGATCACCGCGCGCGCCCGGCACCGCGCGCTGCTCACGATCGACCTCGAACCGGGTGCGCGGGTCAGGGCGAGGGAGGTGCTGGTGCTCGGCCGCGCGGGCGAGCCGCCGGGCCTGCTCGAAACGACCCAGCACGTGGTGCGTGCCGGGGCGCCGGTCCTGCGCCAGACCCTCCGGATCGGCGACCCCGCGCTCGACGCGAGCGTGGCCTACCTCGCGGGACGCCGCGTGCTGGCGACCGAGCTGCTGCTCTCCGACGACGCGCCGAGCGAGCCAGCGAACGGCGAGTGGTGGTCGCGTACACCGCTGGCCGCGGGCGGCGCGCTGGTCACCGCGCTGGCGAACGACGCGGTGACCGCCGCCCGCGACCTGGCCTCAGCGCATCTCGGGCAGGCCGAGCGCGACGGGTGACGCGCCCGGCCGCTGGCACTGGTCGTGGCAGGTGGCGTCGAGCGTGCAGCACAGCGAGCAGATCGCGCCCTGCTGCTTGGCGCAGTCCGCGATGTCCGGCAGCTCGTAGGCGTCGCCGCACACCGAGCACTCGTGGGTGGCGCGGAGGTCCTCGGCCTCGATGACCGTGTTGGGGCGGGCGAGGTAGAAGCGGCTCCTGGTGGCAACCGCGAGCACCGGCACCGCCACGAGGGCGAGCACGAGCGCAGTTAGCGGGCTAAACGCGCCAGCACCTCCCCGAAGGCGCCGAAGTAGGCGGTGATCGACAGGGCCGAGGCGAGCAGCATCGCGCCGAACCCGGCCGGATTGATCTTGTGCAGGTAGGCCCGCTTGAACTCCATCAGCGCGAGCGCGATCCCGCAGTTCACCAGCACGTACCAGACCCGGCCGGGGTGGCGGTGCGGCACGCGCGAGGAGAAGTTCGCGAACGACAGCGAGCCGGAGTAGGCGTTCGTGAGCAGGTCCATGTCGACGCCGTAGCGCGCACGCGGATGCGATCGGGACGCCGGTCACGAAGATCACCAGCGCCGCCGCGAGCATGCCGGAGCAGCGAGTAGTCCTCGCGGTTTTCGTCGGCGGCGAGCGCCGCATACCGCCTTTTCGGTGATTTTTTCACCGCGGTGGCCGTCTCGGTCATGGCCTGCCTCCGGGAACGTTCGGGGACGGGAGCAGGGCGACGCTAGGGACGGAACTTTGCGACGGGATGGCGCCGGGTAAGCAGTGCGTAACGGAAGCGTGGTGGGAGTCACCGTTCAGTGGGTTTCGCAACGCGGAAAGAACCCCTACCGTCGGCGGGATAGCCCCTTGATTTCCAGTTCAGCGATGCCCCTTACCCGGGTGCGGAGGTTGGCGATGACGATGAGCCGATCGGACACGAGCAACGCGGACGTGGCCGTGCAGTTGCCCGGGATGCGGGTCGCCTACGACGGCGACGCCTTCGACGAAACCTCGCTCGCCTCGACCTGGACCGAGCAACTGCAGAGCTGGCTCGACCAAGCCATTTCCGCGCGCGTGCCCGAGCCCAACGCGATGGTGCTCGCCACCGCCGACACGAACGGCTTCCCGTCCTCGCGCACCGTGCTGTGCAAGGGGCTCGACGATCGCGGCATCGTCTTCTACA
This sequence comes from Amycolatopsis minnesotensis, assembly GCF_039529815.1. Lineage (NCBI taxonomy): Bacteria > Bacillati > Actinomycetota > Actinomycetes > Pseudonocardiales > Pseudonocardiaceae > Amycolatopsis > Amycolatopsis minnesotensis. The sequence continues at coordinate 21,780 of NZ_BAAANN010000057.1, forward strand.
CGAACTACACCTCCAGCAAGAGCCACGACCTGACCGTGACCCGGTACGCGTCGGCGACCTTCCCCTGGTATCCGCTGCAGCGCCAGGTGCACGTCCGCGGCGAGGTGGAAAAGGTGTCCGTCAAGGAGACCGCCGCCTACTGGGCCTCCCGTCCGCGCGGCTCGCAGCTCGGCGCCTGGGCGTCGCCGCAGTCCCGCGTCGTCGACGGCCGCCGCGCGCTGGACAACGCGCTGCACGGCATCGAGCGCCGGTTCGCCGACGTCGAAGACGTGCCCTACCCGCCGCACTGGGGCGGCTGGCGCATCCGGCCCGACACCGTCGAGTTCTGGCAGGGCCGCCAGGACCGCATGCACGACAGGCTGCGCTTCGTCCGCATCGAGGACGGCTGGCGGATCGAGCGCGTCGCTCCCTGACCGGGTCCGCCCGGGTGGGGAAAAACACTTGCCTCCGGTTAGTTAGCTTAACCTAAGCTCGTGGGTTGTGACCAAGGATTCGGGGACAGCTCAGCAGGAGCAGGAGAAATCCGGCGATTCGCCGGAAGGAAGTCGACGCGGTCTGCGCAAGCTGCTGGGGTCGATCGTCGTCGACATCCGGCCGCTGAAGGTCCCGCCCTTCCGCAGGCTGTGGGTGTCGACGGCGGTCACCTCGCTCGGTAGCCAGCTCACGGTCGTCGCGGTGCCGGCGCAGATCTTCGACATCACCCATTCCTCGGCGTACGTCGGCCTGACCGGCGCGGTGGCCGTGGTGCCGCTGCTGGTGTTCGGCATCTGGGGCGGCGCGATCGCGGACACCGTCGACCGGCGCAAGCTGCTGCTCTTCGGCAACGTCGGGATCGCGATCGTGTCCGCGCTGCTCTGGCTGCAAGCGTTCCTCGGGCTGAACTCCGTGTGGCTCGTGCTCGGACTGCTCGGCGTCAACCAGGCGTTCTTCGCGATCAACATGCCCACCCGCAGCGCGGTGATCGCGCGGCTGGTGCCGGTCAACCTGTTGCCGTCGGCGAACGCGCTCGGCAGCACGGTGGCCCAGTTCGGCGCGGTGTTCGGCCCGATGGCCGCCGGTGCGCTGCTCCCGGTGCTCGGCCTGTCCACGCTGTACCTGCTCGACACGATCGCGTTGATCATCACGCTGTGGGCGGTGTTCCGGCTGCCCGCGATGCCGCCGCTGTCCGGCACGACCCGCCGGGCGGGCATCCGCGACGTGCTCGACGGCTTCAAGTACATGGCCGCGAAGAAGGTGCTGCTGGCGTCGTTCGTGGTGGACGTCATCGCGATGGTGTTCGGCATGCCGAGGGCGCTGTTCCCGGAGATGGCGGAGCGCACCTTCGGCGACCCGGCCGGCGGCGGGATCGCGCTCGGCTGGATGTTCGCCGCGATCCCGGTCGGCGCGATGCTCATCGGCCTGTTCTCCGGCTGGCTCGGCAAGGTGCAGCGGCAGGGGGTCGCCGTCGCGATCTCGATCGTCGCGTGGGGTGCCGCGATCATCGGCTTCGGCTTCGCCCATTCGCTGTGGCTCGCGGTCGTGTTCCTGATGATCGGCGGCATGGCCGACATGGTCAGCGCGGTCTACCGGATGGCGATCCTGCAGACGGCCGCGACCGACGAGATGCGCGGGCGGATGCAGGGCGCGTTCACCGTGGTCGTCTCGGGCGGGCCCCGGCTCGCGGACATGACGCACGGCTGGGCGGCCGCCGGTGCCGGCACGGCCGCCGCGGCCTCCGGCGGCGGTGCGCTGGTCATCGTGTTCGTGGTCATCGCGTGCGCGCTGCTCCCGGCGTTCTGGAAGTACCGGGCCACGACCTGACCGGAGGATCTACGCGTATCGTCCTGGTATGCGTAAAAAGTGGGGATTCGCCCTGATTGTGACCGCAGCCATGCTGACCGCGGCCTGCGGCAGCGAGAAGCCCGCCGAGAAGCCGAAGCAGAGCAGCGCCGCGCCGGTGAAGGCCGACGTCAAGCAGCCGTGCTCCCTGCTGCCGGACAAGGAGTTCAGCACGGTCACCAAGGTGAAGCAGGTGCGCGCCGAGGCACTGCCGGAGAAGACCACGCCCGAGAACCACGGCGTTTCCCGCACCTGTTCCTACGCCGAGGGCAGCCGCAAGCTCGGCGCGCTGGCGGTGACCACCTACGAGGGAAACCAGGTCACGCCGAAGGCGATGATCGACGGGCTCAAGGCGAAGAAGGCGGGCGCGGAGGACATCGCCGGGGTCGCCGACGCGACCTACTACGTCGACAAGCAGAACAAGTCCGCGGTGGCCGCCGCGGCGAAGGTGGTCAACGGGACGCCGGTGCTGATCGGGTTCAGCGGGCCGGAGACGGTCAAGCGCGAGGAACTCGTCGAACTGGTGAAGCGCGCGTCCTCGAAGGTCTGATCAGGACTTTCCACCCGCCGGCTGCTCAGGCAGACTTCCCTGCCATGGCGGAGAACACGGTGGTCGAGGAGTCCGGCGAACCGGCGCTGCGGCGGGTGATGGGCCCGAAGCTGCTGCTGCTGTTCGTCGCGGGCGACATCATCGGCACCGGGGTGTACGCGCTGACCGGTCAGGTCGCTTCCCGCGTCGGCGGCGCGCTGTGGCTGCCGTTCCTGATCGCGTTCGTGGTGGCGTTCATGACCGCCTTCAGCTACCTCGAACTCGTCGGCAAGTACCCGACGGCGGCGGGGGCCGCGCTCTACACCAACCGCGCGTTCAAGAAGCCGTTCTTCACCTTCATGATCGCCTTCGCGGTGATGTGCTCCGGCATCACCTCGGCGTCCTCGGCCGCGGTCGCGTTCTCCGACACCTACCTGCGCACGTTCGTCGACTGGCCTGGCTGGCTCATCGCGCCGCTGTTCGTGGTGGGGCTCGCGCTGATCAACTTCCGCGGCGTCAGCGAGTCCGTCAAGGCGAACGTGGTGCTGACCTTCATCGAGCTGTCCGGCCTGCTGATCATCATCGGCGTCGGCGCGTGGGCCGTGCTCAACGGCAAGGGCGACGCGAGCAGGCTCGTCGAGATCGACACCGCCAACAGCGGCTGGCTGGTCGCGGTCACGTCGGCGACCTCGCTGGCGTTCTTCGCGATGGTCGGGTTCGAGGACTCGGTGAACATGGCCGAGGAGTGCAAGGACCCGGTGCGGATCTTCCCGAAGGCGATGCTGTGGGGCATGGTCATCGCCGCCACGATCTACGTGCTCGTCGCGCTGGCGTCGTCGCTGCTGGTGGCCCCCGGCGAACTCGCCGCCGCGAAGAGCAACGCGCTGCTGAAGGTGCTCGACATCGGCGCACCCGGTTTCCCCCGCGAGGTCTTCTCCGCGATCGGCCTGTTCGCCGTGATCAACTCGGCGCTGATCAACATGCTGATGGCCAGCAGGCTCCTCTACGGCATGGCGAACGAGAAGATCGTTCCGAAGCAGCTCGGCATCGTCCACCCCGGACGGCGGACGCCCTGGGTCGCGATCGTGTTCACCAGTGTGCTCGCCATCGCCCTGGTGTCCACTGTGGACATCAGCGTGCTCGGCGGGACGACCGCGCTCCTGCTGCTCGTGGTGTTCGCCGTCGTCAACGTCGCGGTACTGGTGCTGCGCAAGGACACCGTCGCGCACAAGCACTTCAGGACCCCTGCCGCCGTTCCCGTGCTGGCCGCCGTCTTCTGCTTGTACCTGGCGAGCCCGCTTTCGGGACGCCCCGCACGGGACTACGTGGTTGCCGCGATCCTGCTCGCCGCCGGCCTGGTCCTGTGGCTGGTGAACCGGTTCCTGCTGGCGCGCAGCGCTCCTCCGGCACGCCAGGATCCGGCGCCCTGAAGGACGCTCCGGTGGAGGTCAGGGTGAGGTCCGCTGCGCAGTCCCTGAAGGCGCCCTTCAGAGGCCAAGCCCCCGGGCGGCTTCGCGTTTCCGCCACCCATCCCGCCGGAACCGACGCGCGCGCGTCCTCACTGTCGCCGTCGGGGCACGGAAGTTCCCCGGCGTAGCAGGCGGAGTTCGTCGGGGCTGTGCGCGGAGATGGCCTCGGGGGAGTCGGCGAGCCCACCCGCGTGGCCGAGGTCGAGGTGCGTGAGCACGATGTCCCGCACGTCCTCCCGCCACCACCCAAAAGGAGACGCTCCGCGTCCGTTTCGAATTCAAGGGCGCATCGTGCCGGAGTTCAGCTGGTGGACGCGCACGGGCGGCTACTCCCGGAAGTCGGAGCTGATCCAGTGCTCCGGTCGCATGTGGACGGTCACCTCGCTCGCCGGGTCGATCCCGGCGAGGAACCCGTCCGCCGACGGCGCGTCCAGGTACCGGTACGCGACCGACCTCAGCTCCTCGGCGGTGGCGGTGGTGATCCCGGTGACCGGCCCTTCGACGGTGACGTACCGGTAGGGTGGCGTCTCGATCTGGACGGACAGGCTGATCCTGCCCGCGGCTTCGATGAGCCGTCGCTTCAGGGAATCCTTGCCGGTGTTGAGGACGAGTTCACCGCCGGGGGTGTAGGCGTACCAGACCGGGACGGCGAGCGGGGCGCGGCCGTTCTCGCGTGCGACGCTCACGACGCCGACGTGGACCTCCGAGAGGAAGACTTCGCGCTCTTCCACGGTCATCTTGCGGGACATCAGGACAGCTCCTTCTCCAGTGTGGTGCGGAAATGCGCCGCGACAGTCCTCAGTGGAGAGACGTCGCGCAGTGTCTTGGCGAACAGCAGCGCGCCCTCGATCGAGGCGAGCACGACAACGCTCAGCTCGGTGGCGCGCTCGCGGGAAGCCCCTTGTCCGGTCAGGTAGCCGATCAGGATCTCCTGCCAGTGCCGGTAGCCATCACCGCAGGCGACCCTGATCAGCTCGCTGTCGTCCGCGGCGTCCAATGCGACCGTCGCGAGTGGACAGCCGCGGCGGAACCCGGATTTCTCCAGCGACTCGGCGAGATACTCGGCCAAAGTGGACACCGCCTCCGCCGCCGTCCGCGAATCGCGCAGCAGCACCGCGATCGCCTCGGCGAACTGCTCGCTCGACGAGCGCAGCGCCTCCGCGGCGAGCTGTTCCTTGCCGCCGGGGAAGTGGAAGTACAACGAGCCCTTCGGCGCGCCGCCCTCGGCGACGAGCTGGTTGAGCCCGGTCGCGTGGTAGCCCTGGGTGTGGAACAGCTCGGCCGCCGTCCGCAGCATCCGCTGCCGGGTGTCGGTCCGTCGCGTCACAGCCGCCACTCTAGTCAAACTATGACGACCGGTCTAGTAAGTCGCCTGCCCGCCCGCGGACCAGGCGGGATCGGTAGATTCGCGGCCATGGCCAACCCCACCGGAGAGCAGTTCGAGATCACCCGCGGTTCCGCCCGCGCCGTCGTCACCGAGATCGGTGCCGGCCTGCGCGCCTTCGAGATCGGCGGCGTCCCCTACGTCGAGGAGTTCGACGCGGACGCGAAGCCGCCGATGGGCGCGGGGCAGGTCCTGCTGCCGTGGCCGAACCGCACGAAGGGCGCCGAATGGGTCTTCGACGGCGAAACCCAGCGCCTCGCCGTGACCGAGGAGGCCCGCGGCAACGCGATCCACGGCCTGACCAGGAAGAAGGAGTGGCAGCTCGTCGAGCACGCCGAATCGTCGATCACCTTCGAGATCGGCATCGACGGCGAGCCGGGCTGGCCGGTGCCGCTGCACGCCGCGATCACCTACGAACTGGCGCCGCGCGAGCTGACCGTCACGCACGAGATCCGCAACGAGGGTGAGCGGGCGATCGGCGTCGGCGTGGGGACGCACCCGTACTTCCGGATCGGCGAGGTGCCGACCGACGAGCTCACGCTGACGCTGGCCGCCACGCGCGTCCGTCCCTACGACGCCGACGAGCAACTGCCCTACGGCGACGAACAGGACGTCGAGGGCACCGAGTACGACTTCCGCGAAGGGCGCCTGCTCGCCGGAGTGGACCTCGACACCGCGTTCGGCGGCATCGAACCCGGCGCCGACGGCGTGCACCGGCACCTCCTGTCGCACGAGGACCGCACGCTGGAGGTCTGGACCGGCCCCGATTTCGGCTGGGTCCAGGTGTTCACCCCGGACGACCTCGTCGGGCGCGGCCGCGCGGTCGCGATCGAGCCGATGACCTGCCCCGCCGACGCCCTCAACTCCGGCACCGATCTCATTCACCTCGAACCGGGCACCTCGTGGACCGGTTCATGGGGCGTCCGGGTGCGCTGACGGCGGCGGTCCACTCCGAAGTGGACGGTATGCTTTCGCTGTGCCACACCGTGAACCGATCGCCCTCACCGTCGCCGACGCGGGTGAACTGATGACAGTGCAGCGCGCCGCCATCGTCAGCGAGCTGCGGGCCCATCGCGATCTCGACCTGCCCCCGGCGACCGAGACGCTCGACGAGGTGCGGGCGGTCTTCGACGACCCGGTGTGGTCGGTGTGGGGCATTCGCGACGAGGGGCGCCTGGTGGCCTGCGTGCGGATCAGGGACGACGGCGACGCGGTGTGGATCGCGCGGCTGATGGTCGCGCCGGACCGCCAGGGGCAGGGCTTCGGGAGCGCACTGCTCGCCGCCGCCGAAGCGCATTTCCCCGCTTCGGCGCGCCGGGCGCGAATGTCCACCGGGTCCGCCGCCGAGCACCAGCTGAAGCTCTACGCGCGCCTCGGGTACCAGGAGACGCACCGGATCCCGCAATCCGGGTACGAGGTCGTGTACCTCGAGAAGGTCCTCGACGACTGATCAGCCGGCGGCCGCGGCGATCCCGTCGAGGATCATGTCGAGCCCGAAGGTGTAGTCGTCGTTCGCCGGCGTCGCGAAGACGGCGGAACCGAAGAGCTTGGCGGTTTCCGGGAAGCGGTCGGCGGTGACCAGGGTGGCCAGCGCGCGTCCGTACTCGCGTTCCGCGCTCGCCTGGCTCTGCTCGCCCCTGCCTTCCGCCATCTCCCGCGAGAGCTGCACGGAATGGCGCACGTACCCGCCGAGGACGCCGAGCACCCCGACTTTTTCCGGCCAGCTAAGCCGGGTTCCGGCCAGTGACGCCAGCGCGACCTCCATCCAGGCGATCTCGTGGGGACCCGACGGCGGGCCGGAGAGCGGGATCCCGATGAGCCAGGGGCGGCGCGCGTAGAGGTCGCGCTGGGCGTCCGCCCACGCGCGAAGGCCGTCGCGCCAGTGCGATGTGTCGATGAGCGGCGGAGTACCGAGCCCGGCGTCGCGCATCAACGCGAGTAGTTCGTCCTTCGAGCCGACGTACCGGTAGAGCGACATGCTGGTGAAGCCCAGCGCTTTCGCGACCTTCGGCAGGGTTACCCCCGCGAGGCCGTCACGATCGGCGAGTTCGATCGCGGCCGTCACGACGCTGGCCACGTCCAGCTCCGCGGGCCTGCCCAGCCGGGCGGGCCCGGCCAGCCCCCAGAGCCTGCGCAGCTCCGCGGGCACCTCGTCCTGCCTGGTCATCCGCCTCCGTCCGCCGGTCGTCGGCCCCAGGTTAGCCACAGTCGTTTGCGGCTCATTAGTTTATCTGACATAGTTTCTCTTATAAACAAACTCAAGGGGGATGCGATGGCAGCGCGGCGCGCACGGCGGTGGTGGTGGCTTTTCGCAGTGGTGGTGACCCTGGGCTTGACCGGGTACATGGTGTCGGCGTACTTGCCACCGGACCTGGCCACCAGCAGGGTCGACGTGCACGGCGACCCGGTGCGCTACTGGCTGCTGGCAGGCCACATCGGGTTCGGCACGATCGCCACCGTCGCCGGGCTGGCGCAGTTCTGGCCATGGCTGCGGCGGACCCGCCCGCGCGCGCACCGATGGGCCGGGCGGGTGTACTTCTTCGCGGGCGTTTTCCCGGCGATGGTCCTGACGGTGCCGGTGGTGCTGGCGAGCGAGAGCGGCATGTCGAACGTGAGCGCGCTGGCCACGATGCTCGTGATGTGGGCGATCACCGGCGTCGCCGGGCTGCGTGCCGCGCGGTCGCGCCGGTTCTCGGACCACCGCGCGTGGATGATCCGCAACTACGCGGTCACGGTGTCGGTGCACGCGTCGCGGTTGTGGGGCGCGGTCGTGATCCCGCTCGTGCTGCTGCAGGCCGACGGCCCCGCGTACCAGGGCGATACGCGCGCGATCATCCACGACATCGCGGGCGCGGGCGCGTGGCTCGGGCTCTTCGTCAACCTCGCGGTCGTCGAGTGGTATCTGCGGCGGCGCGCTCGGCCGGTGAAGACCGCGCGCAACGCGCCATCGCCGACCGGGTCCGGGTCCGGGTCCGGGACCGTGCCGCCGGTAGCGCACCGTCTGGCAGACCCCGCTCAGCGCGGATGAGACCACCACGGGCCACGTGCACGACAGTCCACTGCGGACAGAACGCGGCCGCCACGATCACCATTGTCAGCCTCCCGGTGGAGCGGGCGCCGGTCTACCGGGTTTCGCCCAGTTTTCGCTGGTATCGCGCCGTCGTCCGGACCGTTGCGTAGCCGAGCGCCTCGTTGACGCGGCGCATCGGGACGTTGTCTTCGGCGGTGTCGGTCAGCAGCCCGGTGACGCCCGGGTGCCGTTCGCGGACCAGCCGGATCGCCTCCGCCTTCATCCACTGGCCGAGGCCGTGCCCGCGGTGTCCCGGCAGCACTCCGGTGCCGTAGTTCTGGCCGTCACCGGTCCGCGTGCCGGGCACGGTCAGCTCGGTGAATCCGGCGATCGCCCCGGTTCGTTCGTGCACCGCGGCCACGGTGTGCAGCAACTCGCCGCGTTTCTCGGCGGCTTTCGCGATCGCCTTGACCTGTTCGACATCCCAGTCGACCCTGCCGTAGTCGACCTCGCCCATCGGCATGTCGTCCATCGCGCGGCGCGATTCGGCGAAGCTGTCCGCCAGCTCGTCGGGTACCTGACCGTCCCAGGAAACCAGCCGATATCCCGCGGAGGACCGGGTTCCCAGGTTCGCGTCCGTCAGCGCCAGCCGGGTGAAGATCAGCGTCAGCACCTTCCGGAAGTCGCGTTTGGACAGGAAGCGCGCACCGTCGGTGTCCGGTTCGGTCTCGGCCACTACGGCCCGGCGTCCGTCTGCGGTGGCCGCGTCGACGGCGGCGTCGAGGAGCGCTTGTCCGACGCCGCGGCGACGTTCGGCCGGGTGCACCCGGATGTCGACCTCGGCGAGATGCCGCTGGCCGTCGTTGCCGAACAACCGCAGGAACGCGGAGCCCAGCGGGTTCCCGTCGTCGTCAGAGGCCAGCCAGGCGAGCCGGTGGCTGGACGCGCGCTGTTCGAGATCGGCGAGCGCGGTGAGGTGCATGGTCAAGGGCGGTTCCTTCCGGCGGTTCGCGGGAATGATGCCCCACGAACCGGGAAACCGCGCCTGGTTTTCGCGTGAGGTGTGCCCTTGCCGCGGAACCCGCGGCAAGGGCACGGAACTGGCTCAGCCGCCGTCGACGGCGCTGACCGCGGTGGTCTGGACCTCGGTGCCCTTCAGCGGCTGCCCCTCGGGCCAGGCGACGGAGACCGGCTGGCCGTCGGGCCCGGTCGGCAGGTCGAAGGTGACCGAGACGGGGATCTGGGGCAGCGGTGCTTCGTGCGCGGCCTGGACGAGGCGCGACTCGGCGGGATGCCCGGCGCGCAGGTTGACCGGGCCCGCGCCGCCCGAAGCGGGCTCCGGGACGACCGAGATGCCGACCGCCTGACCATCACCGGCGAAGCTGACGTCGGTCGGGGTGCCCTGCAGCTTGCAGTTCGTGTCCTCGGAGGCGGCCGTGTAGGTGATGAGGTACGCCTCGTGCCCCGAAGCGTGCGTCGGGTCCGGGGTGACGCTGACGTTCACGTCCGAGGCACCGCAGGGCGTGTCGGACGGCATCGCGCTCGCGGAACCGGTGGCCAGCAGCATGCCCCCGGCGAGGACGCCGCCCGCGATCGTGGCGGCGGCGGTGCGCTTCATCATGCGGTTCATGGTGCGAACCCTCCCTGTGGTGATCTTTTCGCCGTCGTGGCTCTCACTGGGAAAGATGCCCACGGGCCGGTCAGGTATGCGTCCCGGTGGGATGGATCCCATCGACGCAACCTCGGGCGGCCCCGCACGTCGGAACGGTCAGTCCTCGTCCGGGTCTTGGGTTTCTTCGATACCCGGCTCGATCCACCACGGAACCCGCGGTGGGTCGTCGAGCGGCCAGACGCGGCCGTCGCGGTCGATGTACCAGCTCATGCGCATTCCTGGGATGATGGATGCCGAAGCCCAGCCAGGTCGCGTGGGTTCAGGCGATCGCGATCGTCTGGCGGTCCGGGGTGATGGTCCACAGCCAGTCGAGCCCGGTGGGCTGCCCTGCGCCGATCCACCAGCGGTAGGCGGTTTCGGCCTCGTCCCACAGACGGCGGATTCCCTTCTGGCGCACCAGGAACCGGTTCTCCTCGGAGGAGGGGACGATGGAGGCCCATGACCCCGAGAGCGGGTCGGCCAGCCACGCAAGCCTGCCTTCCTCCACGTCGTACCGGCACGACGGGAGCGCCACGGCGAGCGCCCATCGGGAAACGAAATCCGAGAGCATCAGCCACGGTTTCGTCCTGGTCGTCTTCCGGTCGGCTGATTCGTCTTCCCAGTCGGGCGTCTCCTCGGGGGTGATCGCCGCGCGGTCGAGCCGGTGTTCCATGAATCCGACGCCCATCGGCATCATGCGGCCGGTGGCGGTGCCGTCGCCGTGAACGGTGAACCGCACGAGCGGGCCGGAGGAAAGATCGGCGCGCACGGGGGTGACGATCGTGCCACCCGGCTTCGTCTGCTTCACCCAGGCGTAGGGAATCCGGCCGAGCCGCACGGCCATCGTGGAGATGACTCGATGGAACGGGGCGAGTTCCGGCGCCCCGGCGGCCCCGTCGCGTTGGAGGACCTGGACTTGCCGGAACCCTGCGCGGCCGATTCGCTCCTGGGCCTGCCTGGCGAGCTGGTGGTCAATCTCCATACTGATGACCCGGCCCTGCTGGCCGACGATGTGGCCCAGCATCGCGCCGGTCCACCCGGTGCCCGTGCCGATCTCCAGAATCTGTTCGCCTCGCCGGGCACCCAGTGCGTCGACCATCCCGAGCACGACGGAGGGCATCGAGTTCGAACAGGTGGGCAGACGGCCGACGTCTGGCCACTCGGTGGCTCCGTCGTCGAACTGGGTCACGATCTGCGTGTTCGAGTAGACGACCTCGGACCACTCGTCGGGGTCGAACGCGCGGTCGATCGGTTCGTTCGTGTCCCCGCGCCATGCCCGGGCCGGGACGAACTCTTCTCTTGGCACGTCGCGCAGAAGCGGGCCGAGCTCGGCCGGGAGATCCCCGGTCGAGCGCAGTTCGTCCAGCAGAGCGTCAATGCGGGCTGTCGTCACTTGTCGTCGCCGCTCTCGACGGTGTGACCATCCGACCCTTTGCCGAGGTGGTCCGTCTGCGAGTCGCTGTCTCCGCTGTGCTTGTCGTTTCCTGGTTTCCGTGCGCGAGTCACCATGATTCCCGACCTCCGGTTTCCGTGTTCCTCATCGAGTCGATGTCCGGGCGGGACAACGACAGTCTTCGCCGTATCGCACAGCACGTCGAGCCATCGAACGGCTTCTTTTTTCGTGACCGGATTCCCGGAGTAGATCCCGAGCGCGATCACCTCACGTGCGATGTCCAGGTACTCCTTGATCGTCAATGCCGGGGTAGTCATCGGGTACGCCCCGCGGGCCGGTACTTGTTCAGCCAGCGGATGTACAGCCGCAGCCCGAAGAGAGTTCTGTCCAGCACCAGCCGAACGGCGACGGAAGCGACCAACACGGCCCCCGTCACCAGCAGAACCCACAACACGAACGGTCTCCTTCCCTTGGGCGGGGCCCACTCCAACGGCTCATGCGGAAAGCCGTTCGGCCGCGATGTCCAAGAAACCGCAGTTCGGAGTCTCAGGACACCCCGAGCGACGGTGAACTTGTGGGACGATAGATCCCAGTTCGACCGGTACGTTCTGCAATGCCCAGGGGGAGCGTTACGGTTCGTACCCGCCAGAGGGGAGGGGCGATGCCATCGCAGATCAGGAGCGTCCGGCAGGAACAGCGGAAATTGGCCGCTGACCTGCGTGCGCAGCAGAAGAGCTGGGTCGAGATCTCGGCGGTGTTCTGCGAGCGGTACGGCGTGAACGTCCGTGCCGCCCTTCGCATGGCACGCGACTGGAGCCAGCGGGATGCCGCGGACCGGTGGAACGCCAAATGGCCAGCCGATCCGAAGACCTTCAAGAACTTCTCGTACTGGGAACTCTGGCCAGGGGCCACCGGACACGCGCCGTCGTTGAGCGTGCTCGGCCGACTGGCCGAACTGTACGAGTGCAGCGTCGCTGATTTGGTCAGCGACTGCGAGGATTTTCGTTCAGCCGATCCTGTTTTCCGAGATGGGCACATGGACCTTTCCCAGCCGGACGAGTTCGGTGGCCTGCTGTCGAAGGCAGACGCGACGGACGTGCACGAACTGGCTCGCCTCGCGGCGGTTCGAGTCACCGGTAACTCCAAAGGGTTGCGTGGCCGAGAAGCGTTGTTGAAACTCAGCGCGGCATTCGCGTTGGCTTCGTCGTCTCCGGCACTCGCTGAACGAGATGGCGAAGAAGGGCAAACTGTCGAAGCGGCGGATGGCGACCTGTCCGGTATTTGGCACAGCAGGTATTCATACACCAGCACTGGCCGGGAGGGTGTTTTCAGCGGTGAGCACTACTTGGTGATGCGCCACCAGGGCGACCGGTTCTTCGGTGAAAGCGTCCCCGCGGACAACGGGTCCAAGCTGTGGTTGGACTTAGTCTTGAACGGCTCGGTCGCGACGGGATTCTGGTCCGAACGCACGTCGCTGGTGGGGTACTACCGCGGTTCCGTATACCACGGTGCGATTCAGGTGGCCATCGATCTGATGGGCAAGACCATGCGGGGAAGGTGGGTCGGGTTTGACAGGGAGTTCTCTGTCGGCAGTGACATCTGGGAACTGAACTGGGTGCAGCGCCCCGTGAGCAAGTCGGAACTACGGAAGTACCACTTCAAAGCGTGACCGGGAACAGTTGCGGAAGCCGGGTGCGAAGTCGGGGGGCGCGGTGGCTGGCCGAGGCCGGATTTCGGGTGGTGGCGGCCGTGCCCGATCTGCCGCTAATGGTCGTCGTCGACCAGCGGGTCACGTGGTGGACGTTCATTCCGGAGCACCGACCGGGCACACCGGCGGAACTCGGTGCCGTCGACTACTAAATTCTTCCCCGCATCGACGATGCTGACTACCGGTCGTTCGTCACCGCGACGGCGTCCACCGATAACGGTGCCGCACGCGAGCTGCGGCACCGGATCGCGTGCTTGCGCGGTCAGAGGCCGAAACCATGGACGTGGAAGGCGTTTTTGACGACATCGATAACGGACGAAGAGTTCGAGAGCCTGTTGACCGGTTTCATGCGCGAAGCGGTGCATCTCGAGACCAGGGATGCCTACGGCACCGCGGTCGAGCTTCCGCACATGGTGAAATGGACCGCAGGGGAAGAAGACGATCTCGAATGGTTGCAAGGATGGTGTTCCACGCTTCGTGAGCATGCGGAAGCGGGAAGAACCGTCCGCCGGGCGCGTATCGTTTCGGAGCCGCTCAGCGACTACCAACGATGGTCCTGCAGCATCGCCTATCCCATGGTCGAGGCAGGGGAGGACATTCGCTGGGTGCCGCGCCGCCTGGTGTCCTCCACCGCCATCCCCGGAAATGACTTCTACCTGTTCGACGACAATCTCGCCGTCTTCCTTCTCTACTCCGGAGATGGGCTGGCGGTGGACAAGGTCGCCTCTGCCGATCCCGGTGATGTTCGGCTGTGCCGCGCTGCCTTCGAGGCGGTATGGGAACTGTCCGTGCCCCATGATCAGTACGTGCCGGTCTGATCCAGCCGAGCCGGGTTCGTTCGCTAGCGTGCTCGCATGGTGATCGCGATTGTGGGTGGCTATGTGGTTCCGGTCGACGGGGATCCGGTCGACGGCGGGACGGTGCTGATCGAGGACGGCAGGATCGTCGCGGTCGGCGCGGAGGCCGATGTGGACGTTCCCGACGACGCCGAGCTGGTCGATGCGGCCGGGGCGTGGGTGCTGCCGGGGTTCATCGACGCGCACGCGCATCTCGGGGTGTCCGAGGAGGGCGAGGGCTGGTCCGGCGACGACGTCAACGAGATGACCGATCCGAACGGTGCCCGGTTCCGGGCGATCGACGGGATCGATCCCTACGAGACGGGTTTCGACGACGCGTTGTCCGGCGGGGTCACCAGCGTGGTGATCAAACCGGGGTCCGGCAACCCGATCGGCGGGCAGACCGTCGCGCTGAAGACCTGGGGCCGCACCGCGCTGGACGCCGTGTTCGCCGAAGCGGTGAGCGTGAAGAGCGCGCTCGGCGAGAATCCTAAAAGGATCTACGGCGAGAAGAAGCAGCTCCCCTCGACGCGGCTCGGCGTGGCGGCGGTGATCCGCGAAGCCTTCACGAAAGCCCGGAACTACCGGGCCCAGCGCGAGCACGCGCGCGCCGGTGGCAAGCCGTTCGACCTCGATCTGACCATGGAGACGCTGGTCAAGGTGCTCGACGGCGAGCTGGCGTGGGATCAGCACGTCCACCGCGCCGACGACATGGTCACCGCGATCCGCCTCGCCGACGAATTCGGCTACCGGCTGGTGATCAACCACGGCACCGAGGGGCACCTGATCGCGGACCTGCTCGCCGAGCGGGACGTGCCGGTGATCCTCGGGCCGCTGTTCACCACGCGCAGCAAGGTCGAACTGCGCAACCGGACGCTGCGCGCACCCGGCATCCTCGCGCGCGCCGGGGTGCGGATCGCGATCACCACCGATCACCCCGTGGTGCCGATCAACTTCCTCGTCTACCAGGCCGCGCTGTCGGTGAAGGACGGGCTGGAGCCGGAGACCGCGTTGCGCGCGCTCACCGTGAACCCGGCGGCCATGCTGGGCCTCGGGCACCGGGTCGGCGCGCTCAAACCCGGCCTCGACGCGGATGTCGTCCTCTGGTCCGGCGACCCGCTCGACGTGATGAACCGCGCGCTGCGGGTGTTCGTATCGGGACGCGAGGTGTACCGGTTCGACGAAGCCATGAACGAAGGCGTCGTGGAAAGCCGTCTCTACCGCGAGTCCTAATCGTCGACGTACGCGTACTTGACGTACGCGTACGTCGACGATTATCGTCGTGCTCATGACCCCGCCACCCGAATCCGTCAGTCGCCGAGAACGGCCAGCCAAGCCCGCGCTTTCCCGTGACGGGATCGTCGCCACCGCGATGGCGGTCCTGCGAGCCGAGGGGCTGGAGCGGGTGACCATGCGGCGCCTGGCCAAGGAACTCGACACCGGCCCGATGTCCCTGTACGTCTACGTGCGCGACATCCAGGAACTGCACGCCGCGGTACTCGACGAACTGCTCGCCGAGGTCGACCTGACCCCGGTCGCGGCCTCCGGTGACTGGCGGGACCGGCTGTGGACCGTGCTGCTCTCCTACATCGACGTGCTGGCGGCCCAGCCGATCTTGGCGAAGCTCGCGCTGGTCGTGCGCCTCAGCGGACCGCGTTACCTCGCGCTGGTCGACGGAGTGCTCGGGTTGCTGCTGGCGGGCGGCGTCGAGCCCGCCCGTGCGGCCTGGGCGGTGGACCTGCTGCTGCAGTTCGCGACCACTACGGCGACCGAACAGGGGACGAGGTGGGCGGAGTCCAGGACCGGCGCCGATCAGGAGGAGCTCGTCCAAGCCGTCCGAACCGCGGATGCCACGCGGTATCCGCACATCGCTGCCGTTCGCGAATCCTTGCTGTCCGGGCACGGCGCACGTTGGCGATGGGGTTATGACGTACTGCTGAGCGGCACCGTCGCCGTGCCCGTACCGGAACAAAACCCTTTGGAGACAACAAATGAGTGACACTGTCGAAGCATTTCTCGATCGCGTGCGGCAGGCGTGGGACGACGGCGACGCGCACGCGTACGGCGCGCAGTTCACCGAGGACGCCTCGTACGTGATCTTCCTCGGTGACGCCATGTTCGGCAGGGCCGAAATCGAGCGGAATCACCACGACGTGTTCACGAAGTGGCAGCGGGGCACCCGCATGGTCGTCACCCTGGTCAACGTGCGCCAGATCGACGCGGACTCCGCGATCGTGGTCACCGTCGGCGGAATCGGGAAGGGTGACAAGATCGCCTACGACAAGTTCCAGACCTACGCGCTGCGCCGCGACGGGGCCGGGGAATGGCAGTGCGCCGCTTTCCAGAACACGGAAATGAGCGAGCGGGCCAAAAAGACCTACGCGTAGCGAGCGATCAGGTGGCGAAGACCTGGGCATCGTCGGCGAACGCCTTGAACTCCAACGCGTTCCCGGCGGGGTCCAGCAGGAACATCGTCCACTGCTCGCCCGGTTCGCCCTCGAAGCGGACGTAGGGCTCGATGACGAACGCCGTGCCGGCGGCGCGCAGGCGGTCGGCGAGCCGGTGGAACTCCGGGACCTCCAGGATCAGGCCGAAATGCGGTACCGGGACGTCGTGGCCGTCGACCGGGTTGCGGATCCCCTCGGCGCGCGCCGGCGCGAGATGGGTGACGAACTGGTGGCCGTGCAGGTTCCAGTCCACCCAGGTATCGGCGCTGCGGCCCTGGTCGAGGCCGAGGACCTCGCCGTAGAACTGCCGGGCGGCGGCCAGGTCGTCGACCGGCATGGCGAGGTGGAATCGGGGGCGGGGCGAGTTCATCGGCTTTACCTCTCGTGGTTCTCGGGCATCAATGGCTTAATGTTAACATTACGACATGGATGCCCGTCCCGTGGAAGAGATCGCCCCCGCGCGCCGCCGCGGACTCGCCGACGAGGTCGCGGACCGCATCAGGGAGGCCATCTTCAGCGGTGCGTACGCGCCGGGGGTGCCACTGCGCGAGGTGGACCTGTCCGGTGTGCTGCAGGTCAGCCGCGGGCCGGTGCGCGAGGCCTTGCGAGTGCTGGAGCGCGAGGGGCTCGTTCACTGCGCATGGCATCGCGGGACCACCGTGACGACGTTGTCGGCCGAGGACGTCGCCGAACTCGACAGCCTCCGCGGTGCGCTGGAAGACCTGGCCGTGCGCCAGGTCGTCGCCACCGCTTCGGACGAGGAACTCGACGCCGTCGAGAAGGCCGCCGACCTGATGGGCCGCGCCGGGGACGAGCACGAAATGGTGCGGCTCGACATCGCCTTCCACGACGCCGTTTTCGCGGCCGCCGGGCACCGCCGCCTGATGGACGCGTGGCAGGCCATGCGCTGCCAGGTCCACCTGTTCCTGCTGACCCGGATCAACCGCAGCAAGGACGGGTACCTCAGCGGCATCCCGGACGAGCATCGCGAGCTTCTCGACGCGTTGCGCTCGCGGGACGTCGAGGCCGCGCTGGGGCTCTTCGCCGCCCATCGCCGCCGCGCCGTCGACGTACTCAACGGGTAGACCGCGCCGTTTTCCGGCGTCCGGATGACCGGAAGGGGGCTCCTGCAGAGGTCGGGGTTATGCCCCGAAGGTCGCCTTCAGGGATTTGTGCGCCGCGATCTTCGTCTTCGCGTGAATTCGCGCTGTTCCGGTGGGGTTCTGCCGTGCCTTGAAGGGTGCTTGGGTTCATGGGGTCGTTGCAACACCGGTTGTGATCGGAGGTTGTGATGGTGGTTCGGGCGCGGTTGCCGCGTGGTGTGCAGGTGAGGTTTTGG
>NZ_BAAANN010000058.1:0-37907 GCF_039529815.1 Amycolatopsis minnesotensis
CGCTATGACCGCTACGCCAACCACTTTTGCGCCTTCCTCACCCTCGCCGCCACGCTTACCTGCTACAAGAAACTCACCAAATGAGACACGCTCTAAGAGCGACCATGGGTCACGTTGGTGGTTTTGACTGGGCCCTGAGTGAGAGGTAGAGCGACCTCTGTCAGGAAGCTCGGATTTCGTGGCTCACGGCTTCGAGGTAGTCGTTGATGGCTCGGTGGTTTTTCGTGAGGCATTCGATCTTCTCCGCCATGCGGTCGCGTTCGTGTTCGAGTGTCGCGATCATGTCCGGGGTGACGTATGGCAGGTGTATCGCCCGCGAACTGTCCAGGCAGGGAAGGATCTGCTTGATGATCCGCGTTGGCAGGCCGACATCGAGCAGGCCGCGAACTTGCCACACCCGGTCGACAACGTAGTCCTCGTAGTTCCGGTACCCGTTGGGGAGCCGTTCGGAGTGGATCAGCCCCTGTTCCTCGTAGTAGCGGAGCATCCGCACCGGCGTGTTCGTGCGCTGGGAGAGCTCACCGATCTTCATCCCCACACCCGTTTCGTGTCCGGGCCGCGACGCGGCCGGGCTTGACCCTCACATCAATGTCACACATCGATGATAGGAGTATGACACGAACGGCTACGTCACCATCCCCTTCCGCCGCTGAGGCACGGTTCCCGCTCGCAGGTCTGCTGGCTCTGGCTGCCACGGGGTTCATCACGCTCCTGACGGAGACGATGCCCGCCGGGATGCTGTCGCAGATGAGCCGCGACCTGGGAGTGAGCGAGGCCGCTGCGGGGCAGAGCGTGACGGTCTTCGCGATCGGGGCGATTCTCGCGGCGGTTCCTCTCACGAGAGCGACGATCGGCTGGCGACGCAAGCGCCTGCTGCTGTTCGCGATTTCCGGGTTCGCGGTCGCCAACACGATCACCGCCTTCTCCGACAGCCTCGCACTCACCCTGACCGCCCGGTTCCTCGGCGGCATCGTCGGCGGCTTGCTCTGGGCGCTCCTCGCCGGTTACGCCCGACGGATGGTTCCCGCGCACCAGCGCGGCAAAGCCATGGCCATCGCGATGGCGGGCGCAACCGTCGCACTGTCCGTCGGGGTCCCCGCGGCTGCGTTCCTCGCCAAGGTCGTCGAATGGCGATTCGCTTTCGGGATCATCACACTGGTGACTCTCGCACTGATCGTATGGGTGATTGCGACCGTTCCGAACTTCCCCGGCCAATCCAAGGGCGCACGACTGCCGCTGGTCCACACGTTCCGCACGCCCGGAGTCGCCCCGATCCTCGTCGTGACGTTGACGTTCGTGTTAGCTCACAACACCCTCTTCACCTATGTCGCCCCGCTCCTGGCCCCGCTCGGCATGGCGGGTCAGGTCGATTCGGTGCTGCTTACCTTCGGCCTGGTGTCGCTCGTGAGTATCTGGCTCACCGGCGTGCTCATCGACCGGCACCTGCGCATGCTCATGATCTCGGCCTGCGCGCTCCTGGCCACAGCGGCTCTCGTCCTGAGCGTCTTCTCTGGCACCCCTGCTCTCGTGTACGCCAGTGCAGCCCTGTGGGGGCTCGCGTTCGGCGGCGCCTCAACCCTGCTGCAAACCGCGATCGCTGACGCCGCCGGCCCAGCGGGCGACGTCGCACAAGCACTCCTCACCACATGCTGGAACACCGGGATCGCCGCAAGCGGGGTCATCGGCGGTATCACCCTCCACGTACTGGGATCCCCCTCCCTGAGCTGGATCACGCTCGCGCTCCTGCTCCCGACGCTCGCTCTCGTCATCGGCGCACGTCGACACGGATTCACCAGCCGCACGTTCGAACGCGAGACCTCCTCCAGAACGGACGCGTGACACCAGGCACCCTGTCCACCAGACGGCCCCGCCCCGCGACGTCAGCGGCTGGTCGCGGCGCTGAGGGCGGCGCCTTCGTGGTGCGGCCAGCGCGGTGCGGAGCCTTCCGGTTTGTCGCCGAGCACGGTGACCCGCTGTCCGACCCGGCGGCCCGTGTAGTCGTTCACCGCGTAGTGCTGGGTCGCGCGGTTGTCCCACACCGCGACCGCGCCCGGCACCCACCGGTACCGGCACACCCGCTGCGGGCTCTCGGACAGGGCGAACAGGTGGTTCAGCAGCGCGTCGCTCTCCCCCGGCGCGAGTTGCGGAATGCGCCGCGTGAACATCCGGTTCACGTACAGCGAGCGGCGGCCGGTTTCCGGGTGGGTGCGCACCACGGGGTGTTCGGCCTCGCTGCGGAAGGAACCGTTCGGGTGCTCGAAGACGTGGATCGCGGAAAGGCTGTCGAGCAGTTCCCGGAGTGGCGCGGAAACGGCTTCGTATGCGGCGTACTGGTTGCTCCACATCGTGTCGCCGCCCGCGGGAGGGCATTGCACTATCTGCAGCACGGACGCGATCGGCGGCGTCTGGCTGAAGGTGACGTCGGTGTGCCACACGTCCGCCTTCGCACCCTGGTCGGAGTCGAGCACCACCAGTTCCTCGTGCTCCGGCAGCTTGGGCAGGAAGGGATGCACCTCCAGCTCGCCGAACCGGCGACCGAACGCCTTGTGCGCCTCGGGGGCGAGACCGGCGGCGTCCGGGAAGAACAGCACCAGGTGCTCCAGCAGCAGCTCCCGCACGGCGGCGAAACCGGCGTCGGACAATTCACCGAGCGAAACTCCGCGCACTTCGGCACCGAGCGCTCCGGAGACCGGGACAACCTCGAAATCGGTCATTTCTTCTCACCTTTCAGGCATGCTGGACCACAGTTTTGGCGAAAGAACGAATTGTTTGCCGAATTCGCCGCGCGATGTCATTCTCGAATCCGGAAGCTCCCGAGCGCCGCGTCCGGCGGCGCCCTGCCCACTGGAGGACCTGGATGGACCCCGCCACCGAACTGGCCAGGCTCGTCGACCTGGCCACCCCGTTCGCCGTGCGCACCGCGATCACCCTTCGCCTGCCGCAGCTGGTCGACGGCGGCACCAGCGGGCTCGACGAGCTCGCCGAGGCGTCCGGGGCGGATCCGGACTCGCTGGCGAGGCTCATGCGCCACCTGGTGACCGTCGGCCTGTTCGCCGAGACGGCTCCGCACACCTACGCACTGACCGAGGTGTCCCGGCAGGTGCTCGGCGAGGACCACCGCTGGCAGCGCGGCTGGCTCGATCTCGACGGGCCCGGCGCGAAGATGGACCTGGCCTACTCCGGCATGGCGCATTCGGTGCGCACCGGCGAATCCGCATACGGCCTCGTCCACGGGATGCCGTTCTGGCAGGACTACCAGCGCGACGAGCGGCTCCGGCTGTTCTTCGGCGGGATCATGGCCGCACACGCGTGGCAGACCGGTCCCGCGGTGGCGACGGGGTACGACTGGGCGGCCGCGAGCCGGGTCCTCGACGTCGGCGGCGGGATCGGCGCGCTGCTCTCCGAAGTGCTGGCGCAGCACCCGCACCTGCGCGGCGCCGTGCTCGACCTGCCGCCGGTCGAGCCGGAGGCCAAGCAGGCACTGGCCGACGCCGGGCTGTCCGAACGGGCCGAGTTCGTCGGCGGCAGCTTCTTCGACCCGCTGCCGGCCGGCTACGACGTACTGGTGGTTTCGCGGGTGCTGACCGACTGGGGTGACGAAGACGCCGTGCGCATCCTCCGCCGGTGCCGCGAGGCCGCGGGCACCGTGTTGATCGTCGAGGTGCTCGCGGGCGAGGAGCACGCGAAGAACAACGCCTCGTTCGACCTGCAGTCGCTCACCCTGCTCGGCGGGCGCGAACGGTCCATTGAGGACTTCCGGGGGCTCGCCGCGGCGGCGGGGCTCGCCGTGCGCACCGAGCGGACCTGGCAGGGCGGGCTGGTGCTGATCGACTGCGGCGCGGGCTGAGCCGGGCGGCACCGTCACGCCCACGCGGGGAGTCGCCGGGCCCTCGGGTCCGGCAACACCCCGATCTGGTGCAGCCGGTCCAGCGGCGTCAGCGGATGCGCGCCCAGCCCGGACATGTTGTGCATGACGGTATACCGCAACCGGTCGTTGGCGCCGGTGTGCCGGAGTGCGCGGCGCCCGATCGTGCGCCCCGCCCAGGACAGGTCCGTGATCATGCGCGCGGCGTTGTGGCTGGTGCGGCCGATCTGCGCCAGATCGGCGCGACGGAGCCGGTCGTACTCCGCCAGGTCGCCGTCCACCTCGGCGAGGCAGTGGGCGTCGGCGATCGCGCTGTTCATGCCCTGCGCGGCCATCGGGTGCACCGCGTGGCCGGACTCGCCGACCAGCGCCAGCCCCGGCAGGCTCAGTTTCGGTGCCAGGAACCGGGAAACCGGCAGTACCTGGCGCCGGTGCAGGTTCGCCTCGATCGATTCGGCGAGCGGAGCCAGCGCCGGGGTGTCCGCCACCAGCCGGGCACCCCAGTCCGCGGTGGCGCCGCCGCGCAGTTCCTCGGGCCGGATCTGCGCGTACAGGCGGACGCGCCCGCCGGGCAGCGGGTAGCGCAGCCGCAAACCGCGTTCGGTGACGTAGGCGGAGAAGTCCGGTTCGACCGCGGGGGCCTCGAAGAGTTCCAGTGCGACCAGCCGGTGCGGGTACTCCACCCGCTCGACCGGGATCCCGGCTTCCTTGCGCAGCCGTGACGAGATGCCGTCCGCGGCGACGACGAGCGCGGCTTCGATCGTCGATCCGTCCGCCAGCCGGACTCCGCGCACCCGGTCACCGTCGCGAACCAGCCCGTCGACCCGCACTCCCCTTCGGACGTCCACAGTGGAGGGAAGCGAAGCGGTGAAGGCGGCGAGGATCGCCGGGTAGTCGTGTGCGAGCAGCCACGAGTCCGGCACCGGGAGCGTGCCGTAGTCCAGTGCCATCTGCGGCGCGCCGGAAGCGGTTCGCGCCACCAGTTCGCCGAGCCGCAGTGCGCCTGCCGCCTCCAGCCGCTCCGCCACTCCCCAGTCCCGCAGGATCCGCAGCGCGCCCGGCTGGAACACCTCTCCTTTCGCGACCGGTTTCGGCGCGTCCAGCTTGTCCAGCAGCACCACGTTCCGGCCGAGACCGCCCAGTGCGCAGGCCGCCGCGAGCCCGCCGACCCCGGCGCCGCACACCACCACGTCCGTCCTCATCGGATCGCCGCCCGGTAGCGCGCCAGCGCCCGCAACGCCAATCCGTTCGCCAACGCGGGATTGGCGTACCGCGAGACGTGCCGGACGTATTCGTTGACCCGTGCCGAGGGCCACCCGCCGCCGGGATCGCGCCGGGCGAGCAGCCATTCGACACCGGGCCGCACCGAATCGGCCCCGGCCCCGGCCGCGAGCAGCGCGCTGACCGCCCACGCCGTTTCTTCGACCGTGCTTTCGTCCGCCGGGTCACCGGTGCCGGACGAACCGTCCTCCCGTCGCGTGCTTTCCAGCCACTCGCGTGCGCGCCGGGCCGCGGGCAGGTCTGCCTGCCCTGCCTTGGCGAAGGTCTGCACCGCGGCCGCGGTGCCCGCGGTGTGCATCCGGTACCAGACCGACTCGAAGCTGCCGTCGGGCCGCTGCGCGGAAGCGAGCCATCGAAGGCCGCGCCGCACGCGCCGGTCGTCGGCGGGTACGCCGGAATCCAGTAGCCCGTCGAGGGCCTGCGCGGTCATGTGCGGGCAGGGGCCGCTGTTGGCGACCTTCGTGTTCCGCACGCACAGCCCCCACGAACCGCGCGTGTCCTGCTGCAGCGTCAGCCAGGTGACCCCGCGGCGCACGCTTTCCGCCTGGTCCTGGCCCGGCAGATGGCACAGCGCGGAGACGATCTCACCGGTCTCCAGCGTGGCGGGCCAGCCGCCGCTGGTCCCCGACCAGCCCCAGAACCCCGGCGGGCAGCCGAACGCGGTGAACGGGCGGTCCTGTTGCAGGCGCAGGAACAGGTCCTTGGTCCGGCCGAGCCGCGGATCCCCGGCGTAACCGGATTCGAGCAGGCCGCCCGCGGCGTACATCGACCACGTCAGGTCCAGCGGGCCGCTGTTCCACGACCCGTCCTCGTTGGCGTTCTCGCGGAACCACCCGACCGCGCCGGCGACCATGTCGGGCGCCACCCCGGCGCGGGCCAGCCCGGCGCAGATCAGTCCGGTCACCCAGGCGTCCTCGCACCAGCCACCCGTGCCGCCCTCGTGCTCGTAGACCTCCCTGATGACCGCGATCGCGTTCGGCTCGGCCAGCCGGGACAACGCGCGATGCACCCTGCCGATGGGTTTGTGCCGGGTCTGGGCGAGCCCGAGCGCGGACACCATCGGCGCGCGCAGGTCGAACAACCGCCGATACAGCCCGGGCAGGAGCGCCAGTTCCAACGGGAAGCGCCGCATCTCACGGGGGTCGAGCCAGCCCGCGAAACCGTAGAACTGGCGGCACCACGCGACGACCTCGGCATGCGGGATCGCCTCCAGGCCACCGTAGCCGTCGAGCCAGCTCTGTCCTTTTCGGACCTCTTCCGCGGAATCGCCGATCAGGTGCAGGGTCGCCGTCGCGACCGCGGTGGGACCAGCCTCGGAATCCTCGCCGGGCACCATGGCCCAACCGCCGTCACCGGCCTGGGTCCGCACGAGCCACGCCACGCCGCGGCGGATGAGATCGGCCGCGCCCACCGGGTCCGCGAAATGCAGGGCGGCCACCGCGCCGACGGTGCCGAGGGTCGAGGTCAGCGCGTCACGGCCGTAGTCGAACACGCCGTCCGGGCGTTGCACGGAGAACAACGCCTCGGCCCCGGCGTCGATCGCGTCGGAGAGGGTGGCGTCTTCACCGGTGCGCAGGGTGGTCATGCGATGGTGTCCTTTCGTCGCGACAGGGACGGGGCGGGCGGGATTTCGTGGCCGGTGCGCATGACCGCCTGTGCGGCCAGGGAAAACACGAGCATCGGGGCGAGCACGGCGAGCGCGGGAGCCACGCCGGTGGTGCCCGCGACCACGGCGGCGGCGAGCACGAGCCGCTCCCCGACCAGGACCTCGTGCGAGCGCAGCGCCGTGGTGCGGCCGATCGTCGCCCCCCGGCGCAGCAACGGCACAAAGGCGGCGGTGCCGGCCAGCGCGGCGAGCGCGGTCAACGCCAGGTGCGCGAGCGGGTTGGCGGCGAGGGGGCCCGCGGCCGCGATCAGCAGCACGCCACCGGTGTAGAGACCGGCGGCCAGCCGTCCCGCGTGCCGGACGCCACGCCGCACGGGCACCGAGCGGTACCCGCCCGTCCGGTCGCCGTCGACGTCGCGCACGGTCCCGACCAGGTTGGACGCGGTGTCGTGGACGAGGAAACCGAGCGCCACGGGCAGCACCGCCCATGGCGGCGCCGGTACCACCAGCATCGCGCCGATCACCACGGCGAGCGCGCTGAGCGCCCCGCGGACCAGGTTGCCCGCCACACCGCGCTTCTTGAAGATCTTGCTGTACCCGACGATCCCGAGCAGCGCGATCGCGACGACCGGCAGCACGCGCCAGTTCAGCAGCGCCGCGAGCGCGGCAGAGGCGACCGCGCACACCAGCCCGCCCGCCAACGCGGCCTCGGCGGACAGGCGCCCGGACGGGATCGGGCGGTGCGGCTTGCCGATGGCGTCGAGCCCCCGGTCGAAGTAGTCGCCGAGGTAGTGCCCGGACAGCCACCCGAGCGCGGGCACGAGCGCGGAGAGCGGTGCGGCCGCGTCACCGGCCGCCGCCGCACCGGCGAGCCCGAGCAGGGCCGGGTGGCACAGCGTGTACGGCCGCCAGGTCTGCACGTGCGCCACCAGCGCGCGGCGCCATCGCCCGGCCACGGCTAGCGGTCCCGCCGGACGGCCACCTCGGCGATCACCCCGAGCAGGGCGGCCGCCTCGGTCCGGGGCAGCGCGCCGAGTTCGGCGACGGCCAGCTCGGCTTCCTCCACGGCACGCGCGCGGGCCAGTTCCACCGCACCGGTCGCGGTGACCGCCTCCCGCAACGCGGCGAAGGTCTCCCCTGGCGGCGCGGCGCCCCGCAGCACCCGGTCGACGCGAGCGCCTTCGCGGTGCGCCAGCAGCACCGGGAAGGTCAACCGCAGGTTCGCCGCGTCACTGCTGCCCGGTTTGCCGGTGACCGCGGAGTCGGCGAGGAAGGGCAGCAGGTCGTCGTGCATCTGGAAGGCCAGCCCGGCGTGCTCGGCGAACCCGGTGATCGCGGAGACCTCGGCCGGGCCGCCGCCACCGAGCAGCGCGCCCGCCCGGCACGCGCCCCGGAACAGCGCGCCGGTCTTCAGCGCGGCCATCTCCAGATAGGCGTCCAGGCAGTGATCGGCTCCGGCGGCCAGCGCTTCGGTGTCCAGCATGGCTTCCTGCACCTGCCCGCGGCACAGGTCCTCCCCCGCGCGGGCCAGCACCCGCACCGCTTCGAGCACGGCGGACTCCGGCACGCCGAGTGACGCGCATTCGGCCACCGCCGAGAACACGGTGAACATCAGCGCGTCGCCGGTGACGATGGCGTCCGGAGTGCCGAAGGCCGCGTGCACCGCGGGGCGGCCGCGGCGCAGGTCGTCCCCGTCGATGATGTCGTCATGGATCAGCGACGCCACGTGCAGGTACTCCACCGCCAGCGCGGCCGGCAGCACTCGCTCCCGCGAGCCGCCGACCGCCTCGGTCGCCGTGACCAGCAGCAGCGGCCGCAGCAGCTTCCCCGGTGAAAGCAGGGCGTAGCGCGCGATCTCGTCGACGCGGTGCCCGTTTCCGCGCCACCGCTCGGACATCGCGCGGCGGAGATCGTCCACCGCGGGCGCGCCGATCACGTCCTGGATGGCGGTCATGCGGCGAACTCCTTCGCCAGGGCGAGTACCAGGTCATTCGCCTCCGGGGTGCCGGTGCTCACCCGGACGCCCGCTCCCGCGATTTCGCGCACGGCCACCCCGTTCGCCGCCAGATGGTCCACAAAGGACTGGTTTCTCCCGCCGAGCCGCAGCCACAGGAAGTTTCCGCCGCTCGGCGGCACGTCCCAGCCGAGTTCGACCAGCCCGGCCCGCACCCGGTCGCGTTCGGCGGCCACCGCAGCGCACTGCGCGCGCATCCGGTCGGGCGCGCGCAGCGCCGCGAGCGCGGCAGCCTGCGCCACGGTCGGCACCCGGAAGAAGGGCGTCGTCGGCCGCAGGGCCGCCGCCACCCGTTCGTTCGCGACCAGATAGCCGACACGCAGGCCGAGCAGGCCGTGGGACTTCGAAAAGGTCCGGACCACGGCGACCCTCGGATCGCCGAGCAGCGCGATGCCGTCGGCGACGGCACCCGGCTCGGCGAACTCGCGGTACGCCTCGTCGATCAGCACCAGCACGTCCGGCGGCAGCGCGTCGAGCATCCGCGCCAGTCTCGGGCCGTCGAGCACCTCGCCGGTGGGGTTGTTCGGGTTGCACAGCAGCACCACCCGCGTCTCGCCGGTCACCGCGGCGGCCAGCGCGTCCAGGTCCTGGAGGTGGCCCTTCGGCGGAACCGCGACCGGCGCCGCCCCGGCGTTCCGGATCAGCACCGGGTACAGCTCGAACGACGGCCACGCGTGCACCACCGCGGTGCCCGGCCCGGAATGCGCGCTGAGGAACTGCTGCAGCAGCGCGCCCGATCCGGCACCCGCGACCACCATGGCCGGATCGACGCCGAGATCGCGCGCGATCTCGGCGCTCAACTCCGCCGCGAGCGCGTCCAAGGTCAGGTGCACCCGGTCCGCCGCGCTTTCGATCGCCTCGCGGACGCCGGGCAGCGCCGGCGAATGATTCTCGTTCAGGGACAGCTGATGAATGATCGGAATCATTTGCACCCGACCCTCTCGGGGTTGTCGGCCGAACAGCGTCCGTCAGGCTCCGCCGCGTCACCGTTCGCTGTCAAGGGGACGATCATCGTTGTCCTGATTTGTCATCACCCCGGGGAGGACTAATGTTTTTCCTACACCTCGCCACCGAAACGAGAGGATCAGGAACCGTCGGATGGACAGCGCCGCGACCGTTGTCTACGATGCGGCCGCCCGCAGTCGATCACCACCTTTCCGTTACCTGTCAAGCCATTCATACGGAGTAGTCAGCGAGCGGGTCCGGTAGTGTGCTCGAACCGTGGCCGCGCAGATCAGATACGTCCAGCTGTCCGACGAATTCGGGTGCTACGTCCCGGCGAACGATTCGGATGACGGCAGCGAGATCCGTTTTCTGCACCAGGAGATATTCCTGGACAACTGCTATCTCGGCGCCGGGGTGACGTTGCCTTCGCGCCCGGTGGTGGTGGACGCGGGCGCGAATGTCGGGCTGTTCAGCCTGGCGGCAAAGGCCGCCCGGCCACTTGCGACGGTGTACGCGCTGGAGCCGATGCCTGCCACTTTCACCGCGCTGCTGGCCAATTTGGCGCACTACGGCCACGCCGACGTGACCGCGCTGGAACTGGCGCTCGGTGCGATGAAGGAAGACGTTGCGACGTTCACCTACTACCCCGGGCTGCCCGGCAACTCGACGCGGCACCCGGAGTCGAAGGCGCGCACCCGCGAACGCTACCCGGCCGCCGCACGCCTGCTGGCAGGCGGCAGACCGGTGCGAGTGCGGGTCGAGCCGCTGTCCGACGTGCTCGACGCCGTCGGCTGCCCGCGGCGGATCGACCTGGTCAAGGTGGACGTCGAGGGCGCGGAACTGGACGTGCTCGCCGGGATACGCGACCGCGACTGGCCACGGATCCGGCAGCTCGCGGTGGAGACCGATCAGCTCGACGCGGTGCGCGAACTGCTCGAGCGCAAGGGGTTCGGCACGACCGTCCGCGTTCCCGACGGGCCGCTGCGGGAAATCGGCACCGGCCTGGTCACCGCGCGGCGGGCCTGACATGCGCGTCGTTCTCACCTGCATGCCGTTCTACTCCCATCTCGTCCCGGTGGTGGTGCCTGTCGCGAAGGCGCTGGCGCGGGCCGGGCACCAGGTGGCCGTGGCGACCGCGAACGCGATGGCGGACGAGCTGGCCCGGGCCGGGGTCGCGCACCTGCCGCTGCCGAACGTGCGGACCTTGGCCGAATTGATGGCCGAGCCCGCGGTGGCCGCCAGCCCCGGCATGCCGGACGATCCCGAAGGCCGCTCGCGCGCGGCCAGGGCAAGGACCGACGCCGGCCCGCTGACCTCGGCGTTCGCCGGGTCGCTCGCCGGGGTGTTCGCCCGTGACCTGATCGAGCGGTGCGCCACCTGGCGTCCCGACCTGATCGTCCGGGAGTGCAACGAATTCGGCGGGTACCTCGCCGCCGAACGGCTCGGCATCCGCCATGCGGTGCTCGACATCGCACCCGGATCGGCGCTCAACCTCACCGCGGTGCTGGACGCGCTCAACGGCGAGCGCGAACACCTCGGCCTGGCACCGGTGCGCGATCCCTGGCACCCGCATCGCTGCCTGGTCGCCGGTTTCGTGCCGCCACGCTGGTACACCGCCGAGTTGCCTCCCGTGCGGTGCTACCGGCTGGATCCGCCGGAGAGCGCACCCGTGTGCGCACCGGCACCCGGCCGCCCGCTCGTCGTCGCCGGGCTCGGCAGCGTCGCGGCCACCGTGCTGCCGGAGAGCACGCACCTGCTCGAGCTGATGGTCACCGCGCTGGGCAGGGTGCCCTGCTCGGCGGTGGTCGGGCTCGGCAGCGATCCCGCCGCGTGGACGGGTCCGCGACCACCGAACGTCCGGCTGATGGCCTTCACCCCGCAGCGCGTGCTGCTCGAATCCGCCGCGCTGCTCCTGTCGCACGGCGGGTTCGGCGGCGTGGCCGAGGCCATCCGGACCGCGACGCCGATGGTCGTGCTGCCGCTGTTCTCCGACCAGCCCTACAACGCGGCGACCGTCGCCGAGCTGGGACTCGGTCGCCGTCTCGACCTCGACGGCCTGTCCGCGGAGACCCTCGCCGAGGTCTGCGCCGAAGTAGTCGCGGACGACGGGTACCAGCGTCGAGCGGACGGAATGGCACGCCAAGCGCAGGCCTGCCCCGATCTCGACGCGCTGGCAGCGGACCTGGCCCGGTGACCGGGCTGGTGGCCCCGGCCGGGTCGCTCGTTCCCGGTTCTCGCCTTCACCATTCCCCACCCCGCGAAGCGCGAGCAAAGATGTCGACGTCCGATATCGAACCCCCCGAATCACGGCGACCAGGCGCATGGCGTCCGCCTTCCCTCATCCGGTTGGGTTCAAGTGGCTGGAATGAACGAACACCCGGCCTTCCCGGCACCCATAGCCAACCAGGTTCCTGCCGCCGAAGCCTTTTCCTGCTTCGGCCCTTTCAACGCATTCGAATCGGTTGACCTGGCGCTGGCGCGCCAGCCGGTCATTCGGCATGCTCCTTGGTGGACTCGGCGGGAAGTTCGACGCCCAGCGGAGCATCCACTGGAGCGGAACTCGGACTCCCACCATCCAACGTCACCAATGGACGGTCAACGCGATTGCCCGAAGGACGCCCATCTCCTGTCCTAACGCGCACCTGTGCGACCGCACCGAGTCGCGGCGGATTTCCGAATGCGCCATTCGGCGGATTGTCACCGGCGCCATTGCGGCACCAAAAGACAATGGTGGGGCAGGCACCAGCCGGCGTCCGGGGGTAACCGGGATTTTCCGCGCCCCTCCACCCGAGCCAGGCTTAGTAGCAGGACGCTGACCGCTACCGGAGCACCGGAACCTCGCCCCGGCAGCGACCTCCCGCACCCAACGACGAAAAGGACGTCCATGTCCGGAGCTGTGGTTTCCCCCGTCCGCATCGGGAGACTTTCGATCGGCGCCCTCGGCATCTTGGCGCTCGCACTCGGCACCCTGCAATCGGTGGTGGAGCCCGCGATCCCACTGCTGCAACGTGAACTGGGGATCAGCCCTGCCGAAGGGGCCCTGGTCGCCAACACCCTGCTGATCACCGGCGCGGTCCTCGCGCCCGTCGCGGGCAAACTCGGTGACCGCTACGGCGGGAAGGCGGTACTGGTCCGGCTGATGACGCTGGTCTCGGCCGGTGGCCTGGTGGCAAGCGTGGCGCCCAACCTGCCGGTGCTGCTGCTCGGTCAGGTGCTGCAGGGTGTCATGGTCGGCGCGCTGCCCCTCTCCTTCATCCTGGTGCGCAAACACCTCCCGGCCGGTGAGTCGCAGGTGGCGATCGGGCTGGTCGTCGCGCTGTTCACCGGCGGCGGCATCGTCGGAACGGCAGTTGCCGGGCCGATCGCGGAAAGCCTGTCGTGGCACGGGATGTTCGCGCTGCCGACGATCGCGATCATCGCGGCGACGCTGGCCGTGACCCGCCTGATGCCGCACGATCCGCCGCTCCGGTCGGACAGCAGGATCGACTGGCCCGGCGTGCTTCTGCTGAGCGGCACGTTGCTCGCGTTCATGCTCGGGCTCGTGACGGTGACGAGCGCCGCCCTGCCCCCGCTCGCGATCGGTGCCATCGCGGTGGTCGTGGTCGCCCTCGCGACCGGATGGGTCGTCGTCGAGCGCCGGGCGGCCTCGCCGATGGTCGATCTGCGCATGCTGGCCAAGCCCGCGATGTGGAGCTCGTGCGTGCTCACCTTCGTCATCGCCACCGGTTTCGGGATGGTGCTCTTCCTGCTGCCGCAGCTTTTCACGGTCTCGGCCGACGGGTACGGCTTCGGGCTCGGCACCACCGACATCGGACTGCTCCTGGTACCCGGCGCCATCGCCGGGGCGGTCAGCGATTCGGTCGGCGGGGTCGCGGCGCGGCGTTTCGGCCCGCGTGCCGTGATCGTCACGGGCGCCGTCGTCACGGCGGCCACGATGATCGCACTCGCGTCGCTGCATACCGCGGCATGGCAGCTCGTCGTCGCGAAGGTGCTGACCGCGTTCGCCGCCGGCATCGGTACCACGGCATTGCTGGCCGGCACGGCCACCGCCGTCGAGACCGAGGACATCGGCATCGCCACCGGCCTGCTCGTGGTGACGCGGGTGATCGGCGTCGCGCTGGGCGTCCAGGTCGGCGGTGCGATCGCCGCCGCTGGGGCCGATCCGGTGTCGAACCTGCCGAGCGAATCCGCCTTCGTCACGGGTTTCGCCATCGCCGGTCTCGTCGCCGCGTTGTCCCTTCTCGTCGTCCGCATCACGAAGAAAGAGGTCCAGGCATGACATCCACCGGTCGGTCGACGGGTATGAGCACGACCGCGAAGCGCAGGGTTCTGATCTCCTGGGCCAGTATCTCCGGCCCCGCGCTGGCGTACTGGCTGCACCGGTCCGGATTCGCGGTCACCGTGGTGGAGAAGTCAAGCGCACTGCGCGATGGCGGCTACCCGATCGACATCCGCGGTACCGCGGTGGAAGTGGTTCGGCGGATGGGGATACTGCCGCAACTGCGGGACGCGCACGTCGACTCCCGTCGCTTCACCTTCCTCGACGCCGACGGGAGCGAAGTCGCCGCCGTCGACGCGCACGCGGCTGATGGCCGTGCCGAGGGGCACGATCTCGAGGTGCGCCGCGGCGATCTGGCCACGATCCTCTACGCGATCGTCCGCGACGACGTCGAGTTCCTGTTCAACGACTCCATCGACACCCTCTGCCAGGCCGGGCACCGGGTCGACGTCACCTTCCACAGTGGACACCAGCGCGCGTTCGACCTGGTGGTCGGCGCCGACGGGATGCACTCGCGCACCAGGGAGTCCTCGTTCGGCCCCGAAGGGCAGTTCCACCGCTACCTCGGCTACTGCTTCGCCATCTTCACCATGCCCAACACCTTCGGGCTCTCCCGCGAGCTCATGATGTGGAACACCCCCGGCAAGGCCGCGGCCCTCTACGCCGTCGGGGACAACGACGAGCTGCACGCCTTCCTGAACTTCCACCGGCCGGAACCGCCGTCGGACGCACTCCGGAAGCCCGGTGCCCAGCGGGACCTGGTCGCCAGGACCTTCGCGGGCGCGGGCTGGGAGGTCCAGACCATCGTCGACGCCATGGACGACGCGGACGACCTGTTCTTCGACACGGCGGGCCAGATCCACATGCCCCACTGGTCCACCGGCCGCGTCGCGCTGGTCGGCGACGCCGCATACGCACCCTCGTTCCTGACCGGGCAAGGTTCGAGCCTCGCGCTGGCCGGTGCCTACGTGCTCGCCAACGCCCTGGCCACGAACCGAGATCACACCGCGGCCTTCGCCGCCTACGAACGCGACGCCCGCGAGTTCGTGACCGTGAACCAGGCACTGGTCGGCACCGGCGCCGCCACCCTCTTCCCCACCACGGCGCGGGCACTGGAGCAACGCAATGCCCTGCTGCGCGGCCTCGTCACCATGCCCGCCGCGACCGCACGACCGGCCCACTCCGCCCTCGCCCTGCCCGAATTCGCCCCGGTGCCGTGACCGGAACCCGGTCAACGGAGATCGCGGATCAGATCGCCGATGGCGGAGTCGTAGGTGTCCAGGGATTCAGGCACGCCCTTGTGGCACTCGCCATAGCAGCGCCACGGGAGCGGGTTCGTTCGGCGAACGGCGTGGGCGCAGCACCTGGCCCGTCGACAAAGGTTCTTCGGACCTTCTACTGTGGACCGGCCGTCCGCAGCGGGGAGTGTCGGGGTTTACTTGCCGTCCGCGATGGCGTGTAATACGGCGTGTCCTCGGGATACCGCAGGGGGACAAAAGGAGAGCGGGGCCCGGCCAGGAGGCCGGACCCCGCCAGTGGTGAAACGGTCCTGGCAGACCGTCAGCCCAAGAGGTTCAGCGCCTCGCGGGCGTAGCTGGCCAGCAGGATGAGGGCAGGTGCGGCGAGCGCGAGAACCGCACACCCCATCCTGTTCGGCCCTTCTTGTCGGCGGTGTTTCGCCATGACGTGACTCCTTTCGCGGTCGCGGACCACGCGCGTGGTCCGGCTGTTCCACGGGTTGCGGGGGCAACTACGTGGAGCCCAGGTCGGGGCCCGGGCCGTTCATGGACCGCGTGGAAGGAGCGTCAACGGTGTCTTCGGCCGCCGCGAACCGCGAGCGCGCTCGGGAGAGGGAATGGGAGGCGGTGCTGGATGGGACTCGCCTCCTCCCGCAAGATCCAGAACGCCGCTGGTCGCCGCGTTCCGTGTCCATCCGGCCCTGGTCAGGACCGGCCTTGACCGAAGTGTCGAGGAGGGCCAGCGAGTCCCCGTATGTCGCATAGCCGATCGGTCGATTTCATGAGATGAACGGTTTCCTGGCGGGTTATATCTCCCAAAGTCGCCCTTGGTTCCGGTTAGTCCCCGATACCGTTCAAGGCCGCGGTGACCTGCGAATACAGCGAGGAGAGTGTAATAGTCCCCGTCAGCCGCTCTGGTCGATCTTGCGCATGACGAACCCTACGTGGAATCCGGTTTCGGCCTGGAAGAGCTCGCCGATGACCTCGTCGGGGGTATTCGGGTGCAATCGCTTGAGGAGCACTATCGAATAGTTCATCAGCTGCCGGACATCCGCGGCACGCTGCCACCGCTGCTGCCGGTGCTCCCACACTTCTTCCTGAATTCGGGCGTAGCGCTCCTCGGTTTGTTCCAACCGGTAGTTGATCGTGCGGAAGGCCGCGATCGTGCTGTGCAGCACCGTGCGCAGTTTGGCGGGGTCCTCGTCCGCGGGTAGCACGTCGAGCTGGCCGGTGAACCGGCCCGCGTCCGGGACGTGGTCCTCGGTGACCACGAGCGGAACACCCGTCGGCCCGGCAGGGGGCGGCGTGGGCGCTTGGTACGGTTCGCCGAGCCTTCGCCATCCCCGTAGCTCGGTGGGTTCGGCCAGCGCCGGGCGAGGAACTGGCCGGGCGCACTCGGCCGGTGGCGGGCCGGCCGGGGCGGGAATCGTGGCTCGCGCGACCGGATCACCACCGGAACGACCGCCCTCGCCCGCCGGTGGGTCCGGAACGGCCACTGGGGTTTCCTCGACGCCGCGCGGGGCCGGGACGTCGGACCGAGACTGAGTCAGGGCGTGCCGGATCATATCGACGGTGACGACCCGCGAGTCCGCCCAGACCGGGACGCGGATCGGACCGGAGTAGTCGCTGTGCGGGCGAGTAGTGCCGTGTACGCGGCAGAACACGCCCGCGGCGTCGGCAAGCGTGGCCTCGGCCGTGCCCGGCGCCTGCCAGGTGCGCACCAGATCCTCGATCTTGTCCCAGGTCGGCGCGCGTTCAGCGGACTTGCCGAGGAACTTGCCACACCGCTTGCGCAGGGTGGGCAGATCCAGTCCGTGCGTCCAGTGCCCGTCCCGGCCGGAGAATCTGCCGAGCAACGCCAGATAGGCGCCGGTGAGCTTCTCCTGCTCGTCGACCAGGACCACGAGCAGGTACAGGATCAGCGCGCGGCTGGGCAGCGACAACCCGGCCTGGCTGAAGTCCTCGGTGGTGCGCAGGCCGCTCAGGGCGGTCCGGCCCTGTGCTCGTGAACCAGTGGTGATCGAGCGCCGGCCTGCCTGCCTGGCCGGCGGCCCCCAGGGATGCGGTGTGGTCATCGGTGTTGTTCGTTCCCATCGATTCCCGGGTGCTCCCGGTCCCGGTGGCCCGCCCGCAGCGCGACACCGGCAGCACCCCTGGCTGCAAAGAACGGGACCAAGCCCTTCCTCCCCAAGCCAGCCCCGAACATGTTGCCGTAACGTACCGATTGTGATTGGTAACCACTAGTCACCGCACTCCGATGTTTGCGAAACCGCACCATCCGTAGCAACAAGCACCCGTATGGAGCAATACCCATTCCCGGACGGAGCAACGGCGGAGCAGTATTCCGACAAATCTGTCGAGAATGTCTGCGCGCAGTGACACCGAGGGGTCGCTTCAGACCCGCGGTGAGACCTGCGCTTGGCGCTGTAGCCGCCGGACACGGAAGGGATCTCACCTTTCGCTGAGCACATTCCCGGGTTCGCAAAACGAGAATGTCGAAAAGGGAGAAAGGGCGGGGCGACGCAGGCGCACGTGCCGACGCACCTGACATCTCCTGCCGGAGACCGCCCGCAAGCCTTGGACGGGCATGGCGGCGCTTACCGAACACCGGTCGAGCACGGCCAGCGGTCGCGCGACGGCGCCGAACGACGTCGATGCGCGCGTCACGGGCAGCTGCACTTGCACTCGCACGCGAGTCGGCACGGCCACGGGGCATTCGAGCGACCGCACCACGACTACTTCACCGGAATGGCGGCATCAAGGTTGCGCATTTCGGTTCTGTGTCACCGCGCAAGGGCTCCAAGCGGCTCGGCATCCGCCCCAAGAGTGAGGGCGGTTCGGATTCGGCCGGGCGATACCCACCACGACTCCAGCTGCCGCTCGCCGGACACCTCCGACCGATAGCAGAATCATCCGGCCGTCGACCGCGGATCGTCTCGCCGTGGACAGCGAGCTTCGTTAGAAATGGCTTCATGGCCGGGCAGAAGCCCCCGGCCGTGCGCAAAGCGGCTCCCGGGCGTGCACCCGGGAGCCGCGGAGGTTCGTGCCCCGTGTCGATCCCCTGTCCAGAGAATCGAGGAAACGAACGTGCCGAGACTACAACCGACCACCGTCCGCCCTCGAGACGAGCCCCTGCCGGACCGGAGACCGATCATCCCGGCTCCTCGCCCACCGTCGGCTTCGTACCTGCGGTACACGCCTCGCCGAGAACCGGCCCGCCCGGCGTGCCACGACCACCGGGGCCGTCATCGCGCGCACGCCACGCCGCCCTGGCTGCAGCTCGTCGAGCGGTTGCTCTTCGGCGTGAACCACCGGCCCGTGCGTCGCGCCATCGCGCTCCTGCTGGCTGTCGGGCTCGCACTGTCCCTGATCATGCTGGCCGGCGCCGTGGGTGCCGTGCTGGTGTGCCTGTCCGCGGTCCTGATGGCGGCGTTGCGGTTGGTCGACGCGGTGTTCACCAGGGGACCTCAGTTCTGAGGGTGACCGCCAGGTGCGAAGACGGGTCGGGGGTGCCACTGGTACGACCAATGGCACACCCGACCCGGCCCGGGAGCGAAAGACCGCGTCAGGTGTCGAGGAGCTGGTTGAAGAACGCGCGGTACTGGCGGAACGCGAGCCGCAGGTCTTCGGTCGCCGCTTCTCCTTGGCTCCACTGGGATTCCAGCTCGGTCTTGTGCTCGGCGAAGGTACTGGCGAGCGACCGGATCACGGCGGCGACCAGTTCGTCGGCTTCGCGCACGGCGCGCTGCGGATCGTCCACGAACCTGATCTGCACGGATTGCCAGTCTTCGCGGAACCTGCCGATTTCCTGCTCCGCGAACAACTGCGGGCCGTCTCCCGCGGCGTCCGCGGCGGGCACCCGCTCGGGCTCACCGGGTTCGGCGGAGAGCAGGTCCTCGGTGCCCAATCCCTGTTCTCCGGTGCCGCCTGTGCGGGGTTCCATCAGTTACCACCATTCGCGGTGCCGCGGTTTTGCCTGCCGTTGCGGTCGTGCTCGTCACGGTCGGCCTTGTCGGTGAGCAGATCCTCGAAAACGGTGCGGTAGTGCACCATCGCGTCCCGCAGTTGCTCCGTGGACGCCTCGGTGCGTTCGTGCGCGAGTTTTGCGCCGTGTGCCGTGCGGTAGTGCTCGAGCGTTCGGGAATGCTTTACCGAAAGGTCGGCGACCTGCTGGTCGAAATCCTCGGTGGGATAGCCGCGCTCGGCCATCAGGGCGACGAGCACCCGGTCGGCCTCGTCGACCGCGCCGGACGGGCGGTCCACGAACTGCTCCTGGATCAGCGCCCACTGCTGGGTGTAGCGCTCACGGGCCGACGGGGAAAGCGGGCGGATGTCCAGCTCCGCGTGGCGCTTCTCCCGTGCCGCGAGCTCGCGCTCCGCGGCACGGGGGTTTTCGTGGGTCTCGACGGTCCGCTCGTACTCCGGGCCGAACTTCTCCCGCAACCGCTTCCGCTGGGCCTCCTGGCGGACCAGCCAGGCGACCGCGCCGACCACGACGATCGCGATCACGACTATGACGATGACGAGCCACGTGGGCATCGCACTCTCCTCGAATCGTATCGAGCTGCACCCCCGTCAGGTGCGGGCTTCCCTGCCCGTGGTTACCGGAAACCCTTGGGGCGCGAGGTATCGCACACTTCGACCAGGTGGCGGAACGGATACCGCCACCTGAGGCCGTTGCCGGTCAGTTGTTCGCCCGGCTGGCGATCTCGTCGGCGACTTCCGCGGCCGCGGCGTCGAGAAACTCGAGGAACGCGGTGCCCGCGGGCGGTTTGGTCAGACCGCCCAGCGTGGCGGCGTACACGGCACGAGCCGGTACGTCATCCCGGTGCAGCGGAGCGAGCGCGATGTCCGGCCGGGTCGCGTCCACCGCCAGCGACGGAACGAGCGTGATGCCCAGCCCGGCCGCGACCAGGCCCTGCTTGGCGATCCACTCGGCAGCGATCAGCTCGATCCGCGGCCGGAAGCCGGCGCGCATGCTGGCGGCGAGCAAGGTGTCGTCCACTCGGCCGCGGCCGGCGACCCAGCGTTCCTCGGCGAGCTGGGCAAGCCGCAGCACGCCATGGCCGACCAGCGGATGGGTCGGCGGCAGTGCGACGAACATCGTGTCGTCGAGCAGGTGGTGCAGGTCGAGGCTCGCGGTGTCGAACGGCCGGGACGGCGCGGTGCTCACCACCGCCAGATCGATGTCGCCACTGTGCAGCTGGGCGAGCTGGTTCGGCGTCAGACCTTCGACCAGCGACAGCGCGACTTTGGCGTGGGCGTGCTGGAAGGCGGCGATCGCCCGCGGGACCAGTGCGGCGTCGGCAGTGGGAAACGCACCGATCCGCAGTCGTCCACCGACCAGGTCGCGAAGGGCGGCGAGATCGGTTCGCGCGGTGCCGAGCCGGTCGAGTACGGCCTCCGCGTGGCCGAGCAGGCAGTGGCCTTCGGCGGTGAGGCGCACGCCGCGCGGCAGCCGGTCGAACAGCAGCGCATCGGTCGCGCTCTCCAGCGAGGAGACCTGCCGCGAGATGGCGGACTGCGTGTAGCCCATGGCCTTCGCCGCAGCGGTGAACGACCCGCGCCGCGCGACCTCGCGGAAGACCTCCAGCCAGGCGGTGTCCATCGCGACCCCCATCACTCATGCGTAACTCGCATGCTAACCCTGCGAGATCTTCGCTGGTCGCATGGCCTCGTGGCGCCATAGCCTTGCCGCAGAGCCGAATCGAGGACATTCGATCGCAGCGATAGGAGCTGTTCGTGCAGATCACCTTTGACAACCCCGCGACCGTACCGGCGCCCGTCGGCACGTATTCCCACGTGGGCCGGCTGGCCGTCGGGGACGGGACCCTGCTGTTCGTCGCCGGGCAGCTCGCGGTCGACACGGCGGGCAGGCTCGTCGGCGACGGGAGCATGGCCGAGCAGGCGGAGTTCGTACTCGGGACAATCGGTGAGATCCTCAAAGCGCACGGCGCGACGTTCGACAACGTCGTCAACATCCGGACGTTCCTCACCGACATGGACGCGGTGGGCGATTACGTCGCCGTCCGGTCGAAGTACTTCACCGGCACCCCGCCGACGAGCACGACCGTCGAGATCTCCCGGCTGGCCATCCCCGGCGCGCTGATCGAGATCGAGGTCGTCGCCGCCCGCTGACAGGTCGTTCGGCGGCGTTGCCGTTTCCCTCAGCCCACCGTCGGCGCCGGGTGTTCATCCGGCGCCGACGGTGGGCGGCCTGGCCAGCAGCAGTTGGCAGACGGGCCGTTTCGGTACTGTACGGGCGCCTCGGGCCGCGGAATTCCGCCCTCGACGGCTCTCGCGGCACTCACACTTGGCACTTCTGGGGAACTCATGGCAACAGCGTCAGAAGCAACTCCGCCGGACACCGCTCCGATGCGTTCGGACTCGCCCGCACCGGAGCCCGCGGCATCCCTGACCCCGATCGCGTGGCGACCGGTGCTGGCGATCACCGCGGCACTGGCCGTCGTGCTCGTCGCGGTGAGCGGTCAGTACGGCTACTTCGTCGACGAGCTCTACTTCCTCGTCGCAGGCGACCACTTCTCCTGGGGTTACGCCGATCAGCCCTGGCTGGCGCCGGCCTTGGCGCACCTGATGGATACCGTCGCCCCGGGTTCGGTCGCGGTGCTGCGCGTGCCCGCACTGATCGCCACCGCGGCCGGCACCGTACTGACGGCCGCGCTCGCCCGTGAACTCGGTGGCGGACGGCGGGCGCAGACACTCGCGGCCGCGGTGCACGCGGGATCGTTCGGCACGCTGTTCGCCGGGCACCTGCTGGCGACTTCGACGCTCGACGCGCCACTGTGGACCGGTACGGTCCTGCTCCTGGTGCGGTGGATCCGGTACGACCGCGCGAGCCTGACCGGCTGGCGCCGCGACCGGCTGCTGCTCGGCGCCGCCGTCCTGACCGCGATCTCGCTGCAGATCAAGTACCTCGTGCCGATCCTGTGGGTGGCCATCGTGCTGGCGCTGCTGGTCTTCGGGCCGCGCAAACCGCTGACCCGCCCGCTGCTGTGGGGCGGGCTGGCGCTCGCCGCCGCCTCCGCCGTGCCGTCCCTGGTGTGGCAGGCCGCCAACGGCTGGCCGCAGTTCGCGATGACCAGCGTGATCACCGCGGAGAACGGCGGAAACGGGGGCAGGGCGATGTTCCTGCCGCTGGCGCTGTTCTGGGCGGGTGCCCTCAGCGGCGCGGCGCTGGCGGTCTACGGGGTCGTCGCGGCCCTGCGCCGCGCCGAGTACCGCCCCTACCGCTTCCTCGGGATCGCGCCCGTACTGGTCCTGCTCGCGTTCACCGTCACGGCGGGTCGTCCGTACTACGCCGCGGAGGTTTTCGCGCCGCTGTGGGCGATCTCCGCGGTCGCCGTCACCGCGGCGGCGCCCGCCAAGTGGTGGCGGTGGACGTTCAGCAAGCCGGTACTGGTCCTCTCGGCCGTGTTCGCGATCGTTGCCGCGCTGCCCGTGCTGCCGAAGGACACCGTCTCCCCCACCGACCAGTTCCTCACCAAACCGGGTACGACGGGCTGGCCGGAACTCGCCGACGGGGTGGCGGTGATATCCTCCCGGCTGGCGCCGGACACCGCGATCATCACCGGGTTCTACCCACAGGCCGCCGCGCTCGAACGCTACCGGAACGGCCGGTTCACCCAGCCCGTGTACAGCGGCAGCCGCGGCTACTGGTTCCTCGGCACGCCATCGCCGGACACGCGTTCCGTGCTGTTCGTCGGCCCGGTACCGGAAAGCCTCCGCGCCGCGTTCACCACGAGTGAGCCGATCGGCGGTTACGACAACCCGCACGGCATCCCCGTGGTGAACGGGCCACTGCAGTTCACCCTGCTCAGCGGGCGGAACCGCCCGATGGACCAGATCTGGGACGGCCTGCGCCAGCTTCGCCCCGCCTGAACGCGAACGCCCTCCGGCCCCAGCGGCCGGAGGGCGTTTTTCCGCGCTGTATCAGGCCGCGGCGAAGAACAGCGCCGCCGAGGCGGCGGTCGCCGCCAGCCGGATCACGTTGACCCGGTGGAACCGGGCGAGCTGAGCGGAGACCTCGTCGGGCGCGGACTCGGGATCCCACGCCATCACCTTCGCGTACATCGGGGTGTTCACCAACGCGGTCACCACGAAGTAGCCAACGAAGAACACCCCGCCGCCGACGAAGGCCATGGCACGCGTACCGGAGCCGTCGAGGAACAGGATCGCCACGGTGCCCAGTACCGGTACGAAGTTCAGCACCACCAGTACCGGGTTCGGCGTCGCGAACCGCAGGAAGGCCTGGAAACCGCGCGCGGCGCCGGAATCCGGCAACGAGCTCCACAGTGGACGCAGTACGGTCAGCACCACCACCATCAGGCCGAGCAGCATCGCCGAGGACACCAGCGACAGGCACACCACTACCTCATACACGGCAACGTCCCCCTCACGCGCCCTGGAACGCGCCGGGGCCGAGAAAGAGCCCGCCGCTGACGTCGATGACCTGTGCGGTGACCCACCGCGCGTCCGGAGAGGCGAGGAAGGCGACCGCGTCGGCGATGTCCGACGGCTGCCCGAGGCGGCC
Organism: Amycolatopsis minnesotensis; assembly: GCF_039529815.1. Classification (NCBI taxonomy): domain Bacteria; kingdom Bacillati; phylum Actinomycetota; class Actinomycetes; order Pseudonocardiales; family Pseudonocardiaceae; genus Amycolatopsis; species Amycolatopsis minnesotensis. The sequence goes on from NZ_BAAANN010000058.1 coordinate 23,780, forward strand.
GAGCGCGGTGCTGGCCGCGACCCCCGCCGCCACTTCCGGCGCGTGCCGCAGCCAGGCCAGCATGTCGGTCTCGGTGGTGCCGGGCGACACGGTGTTGACGGTGATCCCCCTCGGCCCCAGTGCCGCGGCCAGCGACAGGCCGAGTGCGTTGAGCGCGCCCTTGGTCAAGGCGTACGCGGGCTCGGTCGGAACCGCGACGCGGGTGTTGGCGGACCCGATGTTGATCACCCGGCCGCCCTGGCGCAGCAACGGGAGCGCCCGCTGGATGATGAGGAACGGGGCGCGGACGTTCACCGCGATGGCGTGGTCGAGGGCTTCCGGGGTGATCTGCTCGATCGCACCCGGCAGGTGGATCCCCGCGTTGTTCACCAGGATGTCCAGCGCCTCGCCGGGCAGTGCCCGTTCCAGCCCGGTGAACAGCTCGTCCACCCCGTCGGCGGCACCGAGATCGGCACGGACGGGGTAGGCCGATCCACCCGCGCCTTCGATCGCTTCGACGGTTTCCTTGGCCGCCGTGTCGTTGCTGCCGTAGTGCACCGCGACCGCGGCGCCGTCGGCCGCCAGGCGTTCGGCGATGGCTCGCCCGATGCCCCTGGACGCGCCCGTGACGAGCGCGTTCTTTCCGGTCAGGTCGTTCATGTGTGAAACCCCAGTCGATTCGTGCGTGTTCTGCTTCAGAACCCGGTTGTCGTGCGTGCTACGGCATTCTCGCCGTCCGTGCTCCTTCCTCGCCGGAGCCAGTCCCGTACGGCCGCGGTGGTGGCCCCGGCCCGCTCCTCCATGAGTCCGTAGTGGGTGGCCGCCACGTCGACGGCCTCGTCCGCGGCCCGCCACGGTGTCCGGTGGTGGGTGACCCTGCCGTCGGTCGTGGTCGCTTCCGCGGCCCTGACGAGCAGGACAGGGCACGGCCGGTCCACCGGTTCCCATGCCGCGAACAACTCCAGGTAAGCCGCCTGCGCGAGCAGGCGGGCGTCCTCGGCGTCGTCCCGGCCGAGCACGAACTCCAGGAGGTCCGTCCGCCATCCGGCACCGAGGTCGTCCCGGAGCGGGTAGGTGTCCACCAGCACCAGCGCCGCGGGCGGGCGGCCCGCCCGTGCGCATTCGCGCGCGGTCGCGAACGCGGCGAGCCCGCCCGACGAATGTCCTAAAAGGACGAACTCGCCGGTCGCGGCGCCCGCGATCTTCCCGGCCAGTGCGGCGGCGAGCGCTTCCACCGAACCGGGCAGCCGTTCGCCGCCGAATCCCGGCAGCGGCAGGCCGAACACGTCGCGCTCCCCGTCGAATCCGCTGGCGAACGCCGCGTACTGCGCGGGCCCCGACAACGCCGTCATCGCCGCGACGCAGAAGATCGCCGGGCCGTCCGGTCCGGTCGCGAGCCGGACCGGATCCGGGAGCCCGGCGAGGTGGCTCGCCTCTTCGAACCGAGGCCGGAAACGCGCGGCCGCGGCGAGTACCGGCTCGAACTCGCCGAGCCGTTTCTCGTCGTACGCGGCGCGCATCAGGAGGCCGAGCGAGCCCGGCCCCGAGGGCTCGGCCGCCGGTGCCGAGAGCATCTCGGCCAGCTCGTCGCCCAGCTCCGCCGGTGTCGGCCGATCGAGCAGGAGAGCGGGCGGCAACCGGAGCCCGGTGGCGTCTTCCAGTCGCTTGCGGAGCCGGGTCAAGCTCAGCGAGTCGAAGCCGGTGTCGAGGAACCTGCTGTCGGCCGGGACATCTTCTGCGGCCTGGTGACCGAGCAGGGAAGCAGCGTGCTCGCGGATTACCGCGAGCACGAGGTCCCGTCGCGGTGCCCCGGTCACGGCCAGCAGGCGATCGCGCTGGGACTCTGCCGGTGCGGCGGAATCCGCCTCCCCCGTCACCGGCACGGCGGCGAATTCGGAGAACAGCGGCGCCGGGCGGAACGCGGTGTAGGCGCGCAGGAACTTCGACCAGTCCACGCGGGCGGAGACCAGGCCGTCTTCGGGCAGGTGTTCGAGGGCGCGGACGGCACGTTCCGGCGTCGACGCGAAGATCCCCTGCCCGCGCAGGGCGGCGCGGAACCGGTCCCCGTCCGGCATGCCCTCGACGTGCCACGGCGCCCAGGCGACGGTGACCACGGGAACGCCCGCGCTCCGGTACGCCGCCGCCAGCGCGGTGAGGAATGCCTCCGCCGCCGCATTCGCCCCGTGGTCGGCGACACCCCACACCGCGGCCACCGAGGTGCAGACGACCACCTTTTCCAACCTCGTGCTTCCGGCCCGCGCCAGCAGTTCGGCGATTCCCGCGACCTTCGCCTCGAGGAACTCGGCCAGACTGTCCACATCGGTCTTCGCCAGCGAGGCCAGTTCCGAGGGACCGTCGGCGGCGTGCACCACCATCGTCGGATCACCGAGCCGGTCGTACGGCGTGCCCGCATCCCGGACGGTGACCTCGGCGCCGCTCGCGGCGAGGTCCTCGGCAAGGCGTGCCACATCGACCTCGTGCCGCGCACCGTCGGCGACCAGTACCAGGTGCACACCGTCCCGCGCGAGCCACCGGGCGGCCCGCGCGCCGACCACGCCACCGGCGCCGGTCACCACGATCGTGCCGTGCGGGTGCCCGTCGTCGGGCCCGCCGGGTCCGCCGGGTTCGGCGCGGGTGAGGCGCCGGACGTACAGCCCGCCACGGCGGATCGCGATCTGGTCCTCGGAGCCGAGCGCCCGCACCGCCGACACCAGGTGCCCGCCGGACTCACCGGTCAGTTCCTCCGGCAGGTCGAGCAGACCGCCCCAGCGCAGCGGGTGTTCGACCGCGGCGACCATACCGAGCCCCCACAGCATCGCCTGTTCCGGACGCGGCACCCGGTCGGCTCCGGTCGCGGCCACCGCGCCGCGGGTGAGGCACCACAGGCGGGCCGGACTGTCCAACTCGGACACCGCGTCGACGAGGGCGAGCAACCACAGCGGCGCCATCGGGACCGACGGCCGCGCGGGATGCCGCCGCTCGTCGGCCGCGGGCAGGGCCAGCACGCCCGCGACCCCGCCGGTGACGACCTCGGCCAGCCGCGCGCGAAGGTCCGGCTCATCAGCAAAGGAAAGCAATCGCACGTCGGCGCCACGGCTGTTCAGCGCGTCGAGCACCCACCCGGCCGTCGCGTCCTCGCGGCCGGCCTCGGGAACCGCCACGACCCACGTCCCCGGCGCGGTCGCGGGCGGAACGCCGATCGTCTCCCAGACGACGCGGTAGCCGGCGTCCTCCCCCCTGCTCCGCCTCGGCTCCGGCCAGCAGCGGACCCGTTGGAAGGCGTAGGTCGGCAGCGGGACCGCGGTGGCTCCCGAGCCGTCGTAACAGCGCTTCCAGTCCACGACGATCCCGGCGCAGTGCGCCCTCGCCACCGCGGTGGCGAACTCCGCCGGGCCCGATTCGTTCCGCCGCAGGGAGCCGAACACGCTGACGCCCGGCACGCCCGCGGTGTCCGCGACGTCCTGGGCGCCGGTGACCAGGACCGGATGGGGGCTGCACTCGATCACCGCGCGGTACCCGGCGTCGACCAGGGTGCCGATGGCGTCGGCGAACCGTACCGGCCGCCGCAGGTTCTCGTACCAGTAGCCGGGACCGGGTTCGGTGAGCCACTCGCCGGTGACGGTGGACAGCCAGGGCACGACGCCGGGACGCGCCGCCGCCGAGATCGCCCGCACCCCGTCTTCGATCTCTTCGACCTGGGCGCTGTGGGAGGCGTAGTCGACCCCGACCTCCCGTACGGTGAAGCCCGCTTCCCGGCACTGCGACGTGAACTCCTTCAACGGCCCCGGAGCACCGGATACGACAGTGGTCAGCGGGCCGTTCACCGCGGCGAGCGAAAGGCTGGCACGCCACGGTTCGAGGCGGCGCACAACCTCCTCGGCCGGAGCCAGCACGGAAAGCATCGCGCCCTTGCCCGAAAGCACTGACAGCGCCCGGCTGCGCAGTGCCACGACCCTGGCCGCGTCCTCGGTCGTGAGCACGCCCGCGACGCACGCGGCGGCGATTTCGCCTTGCGAGTGCCCCACCACGGCGGCGGGCTCCACGCCCTGCGCGCGCCAGAGCGCCGCGAGCGAGACCATGACCGCCCACAGCGCGGGCTGGACGACATCCACCCGGTCCAGTCCCGGCGCGCCGGGCGCACCGCGGACGACGTCGTGGAGGGACCAGTCGACGAACGGTGCGAGCGCCGATCCGCATTCGGCGAACTTCTCGGCGAAGGCCGGGTACACCCCGAGGAGGTCGGCCGCCATCCCGTTCCACTGGGACCCCTGCCCGGGAAAGACGAACACCGGGCCGCGCTCGGTTCCCGGCACCACCCCGCGCTCGACGCCCGGAGCGTCCGCGCCGGTCGCGAGTGCTGCCAACCCGTCGAGCAGTTCCTCCCGGGATGAGCCGAGTACCGCGCCGCGATGCGCGAAGACGGCACGTTTCGTCGCCAGGGTGAAGGCCACGTCGGACGCGTCGAGCCGGGGCCGCGCGGACACGTGGTCCCGGAGGGCGGCCGCCTGCGCCCGCAGCGCCGCGTCGGTACGTCCCGAAACCAGCCAGGACACCTTCGCGGGCGCGGCGGTCCGCGGTCGGTCCGCCGTCGCTCCACCGTGCTGTTCCAGCAGGATGTGGGCGTTGGTGCCGCTGATGCCGAACGACGACACCGCGCCGCGGCGGGGGCGTCCGGTGGCAGGCCACGGCGTTGCCTCGGCGAGCAGCTCCACCGCGCCCGCCGACCAGTCGACCTGGCTGCTCGGGACCTCGGCGTGCAGTGTCTTCGGGAGCGCCCCGTTGCGCAGCGCCTGCACCATCTTGATCACCCCGGCGATCCCCGCGGCCGCCTGGGTGTGCCCGATGTTCGACTTGACCGAGCCGAGCAGCAGCGGGTGCTCCCGGTCCTGACCGTAGGCCGCCAGCAGGGCCTGCGCCTCGATCGGGTCGCCGAGCCGGGTGCCTGTGCCGTGCGCCTCCACGGCGTCCACATCGGACGGTTGCCAGCCCGCGGTCGCCAGCGCCTGCCGGATCACCCGCTGCTGCGCCGGGCCGTTCGGCGCGCTGAGCCCGTTGGACGCGCCGTCGGAGTTCACCGCCGACCCGCGCAGCACGGCGAGCACGGGGTGCCCGTTCCGCTCCGCGTCCGCCAGCCGTTCGAGCAGGACCAGCCCGGCGCCTTCGGCGAACCCGGTCCCGTCCGCGGTGTCGCCGAACGCCTTGCACCTGCCGTCCGCCGCGAGCCCGCGCTGCCGCGAAAACTCCACAAGGGACAGTGGCGTCGACATCACGGTGACCCCGCCCGCGAGCGCGAGCGAGGACTCACCCGAGCGCAGCGACCGCGCCGCGAGGTGCATCGCCACCAGCGACGAGGAACACGCCGTGTCCACCGTCAGCGCCGGGCCTTCCAGCCCGAAGGAGTACGCGATCCGTCCGGAAAGGACACTCCCGGAGTTCCCGGTGGCCAGTTCGCCCTCGGCGCCGGTTTCCGCGTGGGCGAGCAGCGTCGGGTAGTCCTGGCCGTTCGTGCCCGCGTACACGCCGGTCCGGGTCCCCCGCAGGGACGCGGGATCGATGCCGGCGAGTTCGAATGCCTCCCAGGCGATCTCCAGCAGCAACCGCTGCTGCGGGTCCATGACCAGTGCCTCGCGCGGGGAGATGCCGAAGAACCCCGGGTCGAATCCGCCGACACCGGTGATGAACCCGGCCTGGCGGACGTAGCTCGTCCCCGCCCGGTCCGGATCCTCGTCGTACAGGGCGTCCAGGTCCCAGCCGCGGTCGGCAGGCAGATCCGACAGCAGGTCCTCGCCGCGGGCGAGGGCCTTCCACAGCTCGTCCGCGCTGCCGATCCCGCCGGGGAAGCGGCAGCTCATCGCGACGATCGCGATCGGCTCGCTGTCCCGTGCCCGCAACCGCCGGATCTGCTCGTGGGCGTCGTCCAGTTCGGTGGTCACGCGCTTGAGGAAGTACCGCAGCTTCTCCACATCGGTCACGAGATATCGAACCTCTCCCCGAGGTAGCTGAAGATCTCGTCGTCCGTCGCGGCGTCCAGCCCTTCCTCCGCGACCGGCGAGTTCTTGTTCCACCGCGCCAGCAACGCCTTCAGCCTGCTCGTCACGTCCTCGCGCTCGTGCTCGCCGACCTCGGCCACCTCGGTCCCGGACAGGGTTTCCTCCAGCCTCGCCAGATCGGCGGACACCGATCGCGACCGCGGTTCCGCACCGCCGAACAGCTCGTCGAGCAGGTAGCGCACCAGACCTGCCGGGTTCGGCTGGTCGAAAACCACGGTCGCGGGCAACCGCAGCCCGGTGACCAGGTTCAGCCGGTTGCGGAACTCGATCCCGGCCACCGAGTCGAATCCGAGGTCGCGGAACGTGCGCTCGGGTGCCACCTCCTCCGTGCCCGCGTGCCCCAGTACCGCGGCGGCCTGTTCGCGCACGAGCCGGAGCAGCGCCCGCTCGCGTTCCGGTCCGTCCATTCCGGACAGGTGGGCGCGCGCGTCCTCCGTACGGCCCTCCTTGCCGACGGCGGGCCTCCTCCGCGCCCCGCCGTCGACCAAGCCGCTGAGCAAGGGCAGCAGGGTGCCGGAATCAGCCTGGACGCGCAGGCTCGCCTCGTTGAGGCGGACCGGCACCGTCACCGGCCGGCCGACGGCCAGCGACGCACCGAGCAGGGCGAGCCCCTCGTCGGCGGACAGCGGATCGATTCCCCGGTGCGCCATCCGCTCGGTGTAGGCGTCGTCGAAACGGCCCGCCATGCCCCCGCGTTCCTCCCACAGCCCCCAGGCAAGTGACTGGGCAGGCAACCCGGCCCGGCGGCGGTGTTGCGCGAAGGCGTCCAGGAAGGAGTTCGCCGCGGCGTAGTTGGCCACCCCTGGACCGCCGAGGAGGCCGGTGATCGACGAATACAGCACGAACAGCGACAGCTCGGCGTCGCGGGTCAGCTCGCCGAGGTTGACCGCGGCGTCCACTTTGGCCCGGAACACGCTGTCCACCTGTTCGGGTCGCATCGAGGTCAGTACGGCGTCGTCGAACGTCCCGGCCACGTGCACCACACCGCGTAGCGGCGCCTCGGGCGGTACCGCGCCGAGCAACTCGGCGAGCGCTGCCCGGTCGGCGACGTCGCATGCGGCTACCGTCGTCTCGGCGCCGAGCCCGGTGAGCTCGGCCGCCAGCTCGGCCATGCCGCCCGCGTCCCCGCCCCGCCTGCTGACCAGCAGCAATCGGCGCGCACCGTACTCGGTCACCAGGTCGCGGGCGAGCAGCCTGCCGAGTCCGCCGGTCGCGCCGGTGACCAGCACCGTGCCGTCCAGATCGGGCCGGGCCGCGGCCCTGCCGCCCGGCAGCGGGACCAGCCGTGGCACCAGCACCCGGCCCGCCCGGATCGCGAGCTGCGGTTCCGCCGACGCGATCGCGGTGGGCACCCGCAGCCACGACTCCGGCATGCCGTCCACGTCGAGCAGGCTGAAGCGACCGGGTTCCTCGACCTGGGCGGACCGGAGCAGGCCCCAGACCGGGGCGGCGGCGAGCCCGGCGAGATCATCGGTCTCACTGGCGATCACCGCGGACGTCGTCACCACGACCAGCCGCGACCAGGCGAAGCGCTCGTCCGCCAGCCATCCCTGCACCAGCTCGAGCACTCGCGTGGTCACCAACCGTGCCGCACCGGGCAGGCCGTCCGGCCCGTCCGCCGGATCCACGCGCACGACCACCACGTCCGGCACCTTGCCCTCGGCCAGTCCGGCCAGGTCCCGCGCGCACCCGGACCGCAGGTCCGCGGGCAGCGGCAGTGCTTCCGCGCCAAGCGTCATCCAGCCGTCGGCGGGGAGCGCGTCGGGAAGGACGCCGGGCAGCGCGGTCCAGTCCACGCCGAACAGCGTTCCGCGCGGGCTCTCCGGTCTCGCGCCGTCGAGCCGCGGAACGAGCCCGAGTTCGTCGACGGTCAGCACCGGGTTGCCCGCCTCGTCGGTCGCCAGCACTCGAACGGCACCGGGTCCGGCCGACGACATCGTGACCCGCAAGGCCGAAGCACCGGCCGCGTGCACCGCGAACCCGCGGCACCCGGCCGGGCTCAACCGCTTCCCCTCAGCACTGCCCGCCGCCTCGGCGATGCGGCTCAGCAGTCCCGGATGCAGTACGAAACGGGACGGATCGGCGGCCTCGGGAAGCCGGACTTCCAGCCCGGCCACCGGGCTCGACGGCGGGGTGTCGCCGAGCGGCGCGAGCAGGCCCGAGGCGTTGCGCGTCCAGTGCTCCCCTTCCGCCACCGTGTGCACCGTGACCGGGCGCTTGCCGTCGGCGTCTTCCGCACCGACGGAAACCGAGATCCGCAGCGCACCCCCGACGGGCACCACGAGCGGTTCCGCCACGGTCAGCCGCTCGACGACCGGGCAGCCCACTTCGTCACCGGCGCGGACCGCGAGTTCGAGCGGCAGCCCGGCCGGATCCTCGGCCAGCGCGGGTTGCGTCGCTCGGGAAAGCCTGCCCGTCAGCACGATCCCGCCGTCGCCGGGTCCGGCCACCGCGGCACCGAGCACGGCGTGCGCGATCCTGACCTGGCCCACCGCCTCGACATCCCCCGCCGGTGCCGGGTCGAGCCAGTACCGCCGCCGCTGGAACGCGTAGGTCGGCAGGGCGATCCGGCTCGTGCCGTGGCCGTCGAAGAACGCGCGCCAATCCACCGGAACACCGCGCGTGTGCAGCGTCGCCAACGCCGTCACGATCAGGTCCGGCTCCGGCCGCCCCTTGCGAAGTGCTGGAACGAGGGCCACGCCGTCCCCCGACACGCAGTCGGCGGCCATTGTGGACAGTCCGCCGTCCGGACCGAGTTCGAGGAAGACCGTGACGCCGTCATCCTCCAGTGCGCGAACGCCGTCCCGGAAGCGGACGGTCGCACGCACCTGGCGCACCCAGTAGTCCGCTGAGCGGAAGTCGTCTTCGATCCTGGCTCCGGTCACAGTGGACACGACCGGGATGGCCTGCGGTGCGAAGGACAGGGTCTCCACGACGGCGCGGAACTCGCCGAGGATCGGATCCATCAGTGGTGAGTGGAACGCGTGCGACACGGCAAGGCGTTTCGTCTTGTGCCCCTGCTCCGCCAGTCGGCAGGCGATTTCCAGCACGGCGTCTTCGGCACCGGAAAGCACCACCGACTCCGGACCGTTCACGGCGGCCAGCGCGACCGGAACGTCCAGCCCCAGGGTGATGTCCTTTTCCGGCGCCCGCACCGAAACCATGGCACCACCTGGCGGCAGCGCCTCCATGAGCCCGCCCCGCGCGAGCACGAGACGGCAGGCGTCCGGTAGCGAAAGCACGCCCGCGGCGTGCGCGGCCGCGACCTCGCCGATCGAATGTCCGATGAGGACATCGGGCCGCAGGCCCCAGTGGGTGACCAGCCGGAACAGCGCCACCTCCACCGCGAACAAGGCCGCCTGGGTGAACAGGGTCCGGTCGAGCGGCGCGGCGGAACCGGGCTCGGCCCACATCACCTCCCGAAGCGGGCGCGGCAATCCCGGGTCGAGCAGGGCGCACACCTCGTCGAGCGATTCCGCGAACACGGGGAAGGCGCGGTAGAGGTCCCGCCCCATGCCGAGGCGCTGGGTGCCTTGCCCGGCGAACAGGAACGCGATCCGCGGGGTACCGGCGTTGCCCTGGATGACGGTGGGATCCGCCGCCGCGATCGCCGCGAGCCCCTGGACGAGATCGGCCCGGCCGGTGCCGACGACGGCCGCCCTTCGTTCGAACCCCGTCCTGGTCGTGGCGAGCGCGTGGGCGACAGCGGTGAGATCCGCGCCGCTCTCGACGAGGCCGCGCAGGCGTTCGGCCTGGGCGCGCAGCGCGGTGCCGGTCTTGGCGGACAACAGCCAGGGAACGGGGTGCCCGATTTCCCGTGCTTCCGGACGGGCTTGATCGGGTGCCTGTTCGAGCACGACGTGGGCGTTGGTGCCGCTGATGCCGAAGGACGACACCGCGGCCCGCCGGGGCCGTCCGGTTTCCGGCCACGACCGGGCTTCGGTGAGCAGCTCGACCGCGCCCGCCGACCAATCCACGTGCGGTGACGGCTCGTCCACGTGCAACGTCTTCGGCAACACCCCATGCCGCATCGCGAGAACCATCTTGATCACCCCCGCCACCCCGGCGGCTGCCTGCGTGTGCCCGAGGTTCGACTTCACCGAACCCAGCCACAACGGTGCTTCGCGGTCCTGGCCGTAGGTCGCCAGCAAGGCTTGCGCTTCGATCGGGTCACCCAGCTTCGTACCCGTCCCGTGCGCCTCCACCACGTCCACATCGGACGGAGTCAGTCCAGCGCCGTTCAACGCCTGGCGGATCACCCGTTGCTGCGACGGACCGTTCGGCGCGCTCAACCGGCTCGAGGCGCCGTCGGAGTTCACCGCCGACCCCCGCACCACCGCCAGTACCTCGTGCCCGTTCACCACGGCGTCCGACAAGCGTTCCAGCAGGAGAACCCCGGCGCCTTCGCCGAAGCCGGTGCCGTCCGCGGCCGCCGAGAACGCCTTGCACCGGCCGTCTACGGCGAGTCCCCGCTGGCGGGCGAACTCGGTGAACAGCATCGGCGTCGAGATCACCGTCGCACCGCCCGCCAGCGCGAGCGAGGACTCACCGGACCGGAGGGACCGGACCGCGAGGTGCAGGGCCACCAGTGACGACGAGCACGCCGTGTCGATGGTGACCGTGGGCCCTTCCAGGCCGAAGGTGTAGGCCAGCCGTCCGGAAGCGACGCTCGCGGAGGTGCCGTTGGCCAGATACCCGGCGGACGCCTCCGGCACGGAGTCCAGCGCGCCGCCGTAGTCGTGGTACATCACCCCGACGAACACCCCGGTATCGCTGCCGCGCAAGGAGGTCAGGTCGATCCCCGCGCCTTCGACCGCTTCGTGGGCGGTCTCCAGCAGCAGCCGCTGCTGCGGGTCCATCGCGAGCGCTTCGTTGGGCGAGATCCCGAAACAACCGGCGTCGAAATCGGCGACCCCGTGGTAGAAACCACCTTCCCTGGTCTGGCCGGTCTCCCGTCGCTCCCGATCGGTCAGCGGCGGCAGCTCCCACCCCCGGTCGGAGGGGAACTCGGAGATAGCGTCACGGCCCTCGCTCACCAGCCGCCACAGGTCGTCCGGCCGCTCCACCCCACCGGGGTACCGGCAGCCCATCCCGATGATCGCGATCGGCTCGGTCGCGCTGTCCCGTGCTGCCCGCAGCTCCTGCCGGGTGCGCCGCAGGTCAATGGTCACCTCCTTGAGGAAGCGCCGGAGCTTCTCTTCGGTTTCCCGCATCGGTCCCGCTTCCTTCGGCGTCGACGGTGTGCTCATGAGATCCCGAACTCCTTGCCGAGCAGCTCGAACATCTCGTCGTCGCTCGCCGACTCGATCTCGCCGTCGGACACGTCATCCGGCCCGCTCGCGTCGGTCACCCCGGCGAGCATCGCCCTGAGCCGCGCCACCACCTTCGCCATCGACCCGGCATCGGCGTCCAATCCGGACAGTGCGCCCGCCATCCGGTCCAGCTCGCCGAGCAGCGGGCCGACCGGATCGACCTCCGCCGGTTCGAGTTCCGCGCACAGGTACTTGACCAGCGCCGCCGGGGCAGGATGGTCGAACACCACGGTCGGCGGCAGGCGGAGTCCGGTCGACGCGCTGAGCCGGTTGCGCAGTTCCACCGCGGTCAGGGAGTCGAAACCGGACTCCAGGAAACCGCGGTCCAGATCGACGTCGGCGGGGACTTCGTGGCCGAGCACCGCCGCCATCTCGGCCCGGACGAGATCGAGCAGCACGTCCCGGCACTCGGCCTCGGACTTGCCCGTGAGCCGGTCCTGCAGGGAACGGGTGTCGCTACGCGACGCTCGCGGCACGGGTTTCGTGATGGTGAGGTGTGCGGGGATGAGGTGGGGTTCGGTGGTGGTGTGGGTGGTGTCGAACAGTTCGAGTGCGTGTCGGGTGGTCAGGGGGTGGATGCCGTTGCGGGTCAGCCTGTCGAGGTCTTGCTGGGTGAGGTCTTGGGTCATGCCTCGTTCGGCCCATAGGCCCCAGGACAGGCTGGTCGCGGGCAGGCTGTGGTGGTGACGGTGGTGGGCGAGGGCGTCGAGGTAGCTGTTCGCTGCCGCGTAGTTGCCTTGTCCTGGGCTGCCGAGGACTCCGGCGAGGGAGGAGAACAGGACGAACGCGGAGAGGTGGCGGTCCTGGGTCAGCTCGTGCAGGTTCCAGGCGCCCTCGACCTTTGGCCGCAAGACCGCTGCCAGCCGGTCGGGGGTCAGCTCGGCCAGTGTGGCGTCGTCGAGCACACCGGCGGTGTGGACGACCGCGCTCACCGGGTGTTCCGCGAGTACTGCCGAGACCGCGGTCCGGTCGGCGATATCGCAGGCCGCCCATCGCACCTGTGCGCCCGCGTCGGTGAGTTCGGTGTGGAGGGTGTCGTCACGACCACCGCGGGACAACAGCACCAGGTCCCGCACGCCACGTTCAGCGACTAGATGGGAGGCCAGTACTCGGCCCAGTGCGCCGGTGGCTCCGGTGATCAGGACGCAGTCTTCGGTTCCGATGCCGGGTGTTGTGCCGGTGAGTTCCCCGGCACGGACCAGACGCGGCACCCATGCACCGTCCGTTCGCAGGCGCCATTGGGGTTCGTCTTCGTGTGCGGCGGCGGCGAGCACGGTCTCCTGTGCCACCTCCGGAGCGGAGTCGATGAGTACGAACCGGCCTGGGTGTTCGGACTGCGCCGCTCGCACCAGACCCCAAACTCCAGCACTGTTCAAACCGTCGTCGGTGACCACCACCAGGCGCGCGTCCGCGGTGCCGGGGTGGTTCAACCACGCCTGCAGCAACTCCAGAACCCGAGTCGTCGTCACCACCGCACCACCACCGGGCTCGACACGAGCCACCACGATCGGCGGCACGGTCTCCGCGCCCAGCCGCTGAATCACACTGTCCACATCGGACCACGACACCTCACCCGTGGAGACCTCGGCCGGGGTGGCGGGGTGCCAGTCGAGGCGGTGGAGGTGCCGGTGTCCGGCATTGGGGGTGTGGATCTGGTCGGGGCTGATCGGGCGGGTGCCCAGTTCGTCGACGGTCAGTATCGGCTGGTTGGTTTCGTCGGTCAGTACGACTCGTATCCCGGATCCGGCCTTGCTCAGCCGTGCCCGTGCGGTCACCGCGCCAGTGGCGAACACCCGTACTCCGGTCCAGGAGAACGGCAACCGCAACTCGCCCCCAGTATCGGTGCCAGTGCCGGTGCCGGTGCCGGGGATCAGCAGGGCGTGCAGTGCCGAGTCCAGCAGTGCCGGATGCACCACGAACCCGTCCACGTCCACCTGCTCGGGCAGCGCGACCTCAGCGAACACCTCGCCACCCGCCCGCCACACCGACCGCAGGCCCTGGAACACCGGCCCGTACTCGAACCCGCGACCGGCCAGCACCTCATACACCCCAGCGATGTCCACCGCCACCGCACCCACCGGCGGCCACACCCCACCCACATCGATGTTCCCGGCCACCAACGCACACACCACACCGACCGCGTTACGCACCCACTCCCCTTCCCCGACCCGGGAGAAGACCTCCACCCCACGACCACCGGACTCCCCGGCCTCACCCACCACGACCTGCACCCGCACACCATCATCACCCACCACCAACGGCGCCTCCATCACCAACTCCTCCACCGCACCACACCCCACCACACCACCAGCACACACCACCCACTCCACCAACGCCGCACCCGGCACCAACACCGAACCCCACACCCCATGATCGACAAGCCACGAACACGACCCCACCGACAACCCACCCAGCAACACCACACCCCCACCAGCCAACCCCACCGACACACCCAACAACGAATGCACCACCGGGGAGAGCCCGAGTTCACCGGGGTCCGGTGTGGACGAACGGAGCCAGAAGTCGCGGTGCTGGAACGCGTAGGTCGGCAACTCCACCAGTTTGCGGGGGCCGCCGAAGACCGCGTCCCAATCGGGCCGGACTCCCCTCACCACCAGTTCCGCCAGTGCCGTCATCGCAGAGGTCGGCTCGGGCTGGTTCGCGCGGAGGAACGGCACGAAACCGAGTTCGTCTCCGGTGAGGTGGTTGTGGGTGAGGGTGGTGAGGGTGGTGTCGGGTCCGAGTTCGAGGTAGGTGGTGATGTCGTGGTGGTGGAGGGTGTCGAGT
>NZ_BAAANN010000059.1:0-37510 GCF_039529815.1 Amycolatopsis minnesotensis
GGCGCACTCACCGTGCAGGACACCACCCCCTTCACCCACCGCGCCGACACCGACCCCCTCGTCATCGCCGACCCCGCCACCTGCTCCTGACACCCGGTTCCGGTATTTACGGACAAGTATTCGACTGCCATCCGGGCAAAGTCGGTGGACCGCCAGAACCGGTCCCGCGATCGCACGTCACTGGTACCGAAACCACGGTTGCCACGGCGACCGATTCACTCGACGGATTCGGAGTGTTCGCATGAAGGTTCTGCGCAGAGTGCTGGCCATCGGGGCGGTCGCGGGGTTGACCGGGATCGCGGTTCTTGGCGGCGTCCTGAACGCCTCCGCCGACGACACCGCGTCGCCGCGGACGCCTCGCGGCGCGCTGGAAGCGGCGGGGCAGCGGCCGGTGTACGCGATCGCGCACCGCGTGGACACCCTGGAGGGGATCAACGCGGCGGTCAAGCACGGGGCGAACGCCATCGAGGTCGACGTGTGCTCGTGGTGGAACCCGAACGAATGGCGGGTGCACCACGACTGCCCCGACAAGGGCGGGACGCGCGAAGGCCCGAACGTGGACGACTGGATCGAGCGCGCCATCCAGCAGTCCGGCCCCGACCACAAGCTCCGCATGGTGTGGCTGGACATCAAGGACCCCGACTACTGCGGCGAGCAGCCGAGCCGAGGGTGCAGCGTGGCGGGACTGCACGACAAGGCGCAGAAACTGGTCGACTCCGGCATCCAGGTGCTGTACGGCTTCTACGGCTACCACCCCGGTGAGCTGGGCGGACGCGGCTGGCAAAGCCTCCTCGGCACACTCGGACCGCTCGAAGGGGTCTCGGTGACCGGCACGGTGAAGACCGTCGAGGACACCTTCCGCGACCACGGCAAGGGCGGGATCCGCGATCACCAGCGCGCGATGGACTACGGGGACACCGACATCGCGAAGGGCTTCGGCGACTGCACCGAGGCCACCTACAACACCTGCACCGAACTCAAGCACGGCGCCGCCGAGCGCGGCGCGGGCAAACTGGGTTCGACGTTCGCCTGGACCACCACCCACAAGGACAAGTCCTATGTGGACAAGCTGCTCGGCACCGCGGGAGTGGACGGCATCATCGCGGGCTACGCCGACAACACCGGGGCGAAGGACTACGCCGACACCCCCGAATGCGCCAAGGCCATCGCACTCGTCAAGGACTGGGTGAGCGGGCACAGCCCGACCCACCGCATGGCGACCGGCGCCGACCGGCTGTTCTCCTGAGCACCACCCGGCCGCTACCGCCCCGGTAGCGGCCGGGCGGTGCTCGACGTTTTTGTCCATAGTGGACTTCGCCGAATGGCCCGCAGGGAGCCGATCAGGCTCCCTGCGGGCCATTCGACCGGCCGAGGGGTGCGGCCGGGCCCGGATGGTCAGCTCACGTCGCCGCAGGCGCGTCCCGTCGGCCGGTAGGTGCCGTTGTCGTTGATCCAGAACTCCGAGCAGACCTGCCCGGCGCCGTAGCCGTACTGGATGGGCGAGCCAGCACCACGGCCACCGCTCCAGCGCTGGTCGGGGCCGTTGTATTCGAGGTTCGGGCCCCAGATGTGGTAGTGGCCGAAGCCGCTGCCGGTGTCCACGAGGAAGCCGAAGACCTGGTAGTTACCGGCGTTTCCCTTGACCTGGATGCAGGTCATCTGGTTGCAGCCTTCGTGGTCCGCGGGAGATGCCTGCGCGACGCCGGGAACGAGCGCGGTGGCGGCCCCGATCGCGAGAGCGGCTGCGGGGATGAGTTTCTTCACGGTGTCTCCTGATGGGTGTGCTCGCCGGAATACGGCGGGGGACGGTTCTTGGCCGGTGGCGGCTAGTACCTGTCGACGAAGAGGAAGTAGTAGAAGCGGTTGTCGTTCCGGAGTTCGCCTTCGCAGCGCCACGCCTTCCAGAAGTGCTCGGTCTGCCCCTGGCTCCCGGTCCTGGTGCACGACTCGCCCGCGGGCGACCCTTCCGTGCCGTTCCAGCAGTTCCCTTCCCACACGAGTTCGGGTGCGGGCGACGGCGGCGGCGGGTTGCAGTTGACGCTGGCGTGGATCGGGTTCACCGCGGGCGCGGCGTTCACCGATGGCGTGGCGGCGGCCGCCGCGCCGGGTGCGACCAGCGCGCTGGCGGACGCCGCGAAGAGCGCTATGGCACAAGCTCGCTTGCTGATGACGGATGCCATCGTTTCGACTCCTTGGTTTTCGGGCAGCCGAGCCGTCCGGCCCGGTCCAGCGAATACCCGCCCGATCGCGAGCGGGTTTTGACGACGCGCGAAAACAAACGCGGATGCATTGCGCACAGGCCGGTTCCGGTCATGCCGCGACCCGGATTTCCCGCGTCGCGGCTACGGAATACGGCGGCGGTTCGCCCGAACTCGGCGACCACCGCAGGCGCGTGCGAACTACTCGTCGACTAGAACGTGAACGAGCTTCCCCAGTACATGTGCATACTCAAGCTTTCCCCAGTGTGACGTTCGAAAATAACTAACGACGTACGCAAGCTACTGGTGCGTTGCCTCCGCGTCAAGAGGGAGACGGAAGCACCCCGGCTTCGACTGCCCCGGCAAGGCCGCTCATCGCACCTGCGCGCTACGAAAATGAGGAAAACTGCAGGCACCGATCTCGATCGCCCTGTTCATCGGGTTTCTCGGGAACACCCTGAGAGGGAATGCGGAACCGGGCATACCGTTCGGCGCGCTGCCGGTCATCCTGCTCGTCATAGTGGGCAGGCACGCGGCAGCTCGGTCAAGCGTCGCTCCCGCTGTGCGCGGTGATATCGGCCAGGTACCCGGACACCCTGGTGTACGACCCCGGAGTGCCGGGTTGCCCGCAGCCGATGCCCGCCGCGACGATTCCGATCACGACGTTCCCGGCCACGAGCGGACCACCGGAGTCGCCGAGGCAGGCATCCTTGCCACCGCGCGGATCCCCCGCGCAGACCACGAGACCGGGCTTGAAGCTCGGATAGGTCGCCGCGCAGCTCCGGTCGTCCGTGACCGGTATCGCGGCCCCGCGCAGGGTGTCCGACCGGGCTCCGCCGTCGGCCAGCCTGCCCCAGCCCAGCACCGTCGCCATCGCACCGGGCCGGTAGTGGTCACGGTCGGCGTCGCCGGCGAGTTTCGCCGCCGGGTAGGGCAACGCGCGATCGAGCGTCAGTACCGCGATGTCGTTGTTCCCTGACGAAGGGCCGCCGTCGTACGGGTGGTAGGCGGGGTGCCGCCAGATGCGCGCCACCGATCGCGTCGCACCGTCCCGGCCGGCGGGGTGCTGGCGGTGGGCCACCACCCGCAGTTCCGCCTGAGCGGTATCGAAAGTGCAGTGCGCCGCGGTCAAGACGGCACCCGGCCCGACGAGCACGCCACCGCACATCGGGAGTTCCGACCCGTTGCTCAGGTACACCGCGGACGGGTACGACCCGACGGGGACTTCCTCACCTCCGACGATCGCGAGCGCGGGCACCGGCGTCACCAACGCGAGTGCTACGACGATCACCGCGACACCGGCGAACCGGCGCCGGGACCCACCTGTCGACACTGGAAGTTCTCCCCGTCACTTTCCCTGAGCGGTACAAGGAATTCTAACGGGCGGGGAAGCATGACGAACTCGCTGAATCGGGTGCCTCCGGGACCGGCCGTTCGGCAGCCGCGGGGATTTCCTCGAACTGTCGCCGAATCAACGGTGTCGCCGCGTGGGCTCGCCACGACAATCACGGGCTCGATGCAATCGCGGGCGGCACAACGCCCTTGCCGCGCGGGCTGCCGTCGCTCTCCTTCGCGTGCGTCCCGCTGGCCCCCAGGCCCAGCGGGACGCACGGGTGGCGTGCCGCCACCGAAGGACTCATCTACTTGAGGACTTCCGACCAGCCGTGAACAACAGCTAACGGGTTCGGGCGCAACTGTAAACACAGGCAACGGGAGTGTCAACTATCGCGGACGCGTGATATGAAATCCTGGTGCTGTTGTTGACACCGTCCCGGGAGCCGTGGCCATGAGCGAACCCAAGTCCTTCGCCGCGCTGCTGTGGCACCTCATCGAGACCGTGCACCCGCCGGACCGGCCGCCCTACAGCTACCGGGAGATCGCGGCGGGCATCGAGGCCCGTGGCGGGACCACCATGAGCAGCACGTACATCAACCAGCTCGCGACCGGCAAGCGCGAGAACCCCGGGATCAACGCGGTGCAGGCGCTCGCGGACTTCTTCGGTGTCCCGATCGGATACTTCGCCGACGACGCGGTCACCGAGGAGATCAACGCGCAGCTCCGCGCGATCACGCAGTGGCGCGACGGCGAGGCACTGGCCACCGCCGAGCGGATCATGTCGCTCGAACCCCGCGACCGCCGGACCGTCACCAGCCTGCTCGACTCGCTGGAGTCGTACGAGGCCCAGCCGCGCGCGACCAGGCGCCGCCGGAAACCGGCCTCGGACGAAGGCGCGTGACAGTATGATCTCCGGAGGAAGGGGTTGCTCGTCGTCGCCGCTCCGTGGTGTCCGCGGCTGAGCTTTCCCGGGGCTGACGGACGGCCGGAAAGGACACGAGACGTGGAGTCCGCCGAGCTGCGCCGCCAGTGCCACCGGCGCGTGCGTGGCCTCATCAGGTCGATCGGCCTGCCCGATCCCTGGGACATCAACGACTTCATCGACCGGCTCGAACGGCACCGCGGCAGGCCGATCGACCTCTGCGCGGTGCAGTGGGCGCCGGGCGAAAGCTCGGGCGCGTGGCGCGCCCGTCACGACCACGACGTCATCGCCTTCTGCGCGAACACGACGTCCGTGCACCAGGACGCGATCATCCTGCACGAGGTCGCGCACATGATCGCCGAACACCGCGGCCGGTGCGTCCTGTCCGAGGAAGAGGCGCAGCGGCGTGCGCCCGATCTTGCCCCGGCCGCCTTCGCCCACCTGCTCGACCGCGTGAACCTGCCCGGCGAGGAGCAGGAGGCGGAGCTGACCGCGCGGCTCATCCTGGCGCGGATCGCCCGTGACCGCCCGGCCGTCCGCGGGACCAGTTCGCTGGCTCGTGAAGTCGAAGCCGTCTTCGGCTGAACCGAACGCAGGAATCCTTGTCGGCCGCGCTCATGTCCTACGCGCTCGCTATCGGGCTCGGTGTCGTCACCGTCATCCGGGTGCGGCGGCTGGCCACCGCCGCCAACAAACCGGCGGTCCGCGCGAGCGTGCTCCTGGTGTCCGGCATGGCGGTCACCTTCGCCGCGATGGCGCCGCCGTCCCAGGCATGGGTGAACCGGTTCGTGCCGGACCTGTTCAAACTCGTCGGGAACAGCAGCACGCTGGTCGCGATGTTCGGCGCGGCCGCGCTGGTCCTGCACACCCGCTACCCCGCCGACATCGCGTCGGCGAAGACCAAGCCCCGCGCCGTGCTGCTCGTCGTCGCGCTGGTCGTCATGATCGCCACCTTCGCCGCGCCGCACCCCGCGGTGCTGACCGGGTCCTTCGACGGGCTCTACGCGATCGACCCGCTGCTCGTCCTCTACACCACGGCGTACGCGCTCTACTTCGGCGGCACGCTCCTTTCCCTAACCGCGCAGTTCTTCCAGCTCGGGCGGGCGGCCGGCCCGCTGTTCCGGGTCGCCCTGTTCCTGTTCTCCCTCGGTTCCCTCGTCGGGGTGGCCCACAACGTCGCGACCCTGGTCATCGTCGGGCACAACGTGGTCACCGGAGCACGCGAAGGCGCGGGCGGGCCGACGGGCGTGTGCACGTCCGCGTTCAACGACCCCGCCTGCTTCATCGCGATCGGGACACCGGCGATCGCCGCGGCGATCGCCATCCTCGGATTCGCGCTGGCCGCGGCCGCGACCAGCATCGCGCGCGCTCGACGGCGAAACCGGCACGGGCGCGCGTACCGCCGCCTCGAACCGCTCTGGCGCCAGCTCACCGGCGCGTTCCCGGAGATCGTCCGGCACGAGGACCAGCCGCGAACCCGCAACCTGCACGAACACCTCTCCCACCGCGTGGTCGAGATCCTCGACGGGCTGCTGCTGCTCGCGCCGTACCGGAGTGCGACCGTGCTCGACCGGGCCGCCGCGGCCGCCGACCGGGAACGCCTCGCAGGCGAAGGACGGGCTGCCGTGGTCGAGGCGTGCGCGATCATCGCCGCACTGCGCAACCACACCGACGCCACGCGACCGACCGACACCCCGCCGCCACCGCCCGCGCACTCGGCGCCCGACATCGACGCCGAAACGGCCTGGCTCGAACTGGTCGCCGTCGCGCTCGACACCTCGCCGATCGTCGGCTCATTCCGGTAAGCGACCTACGGAGACACCACACCCATGCCTGATCATCGCCCGGCCCCGCTCATCGTCGACACCGACGGCGGCCTCGACGACGCGCTCGCCATCGTGTTGCTCGCGCGATCGCCACAGGTCAAGCTGGCCGGCATCAGCTCCGTGCACGGGAACGTGGCCGCGGCCGCGGCCGCGGCGAACTCGGCCCGCCTGCTCGAACTGCTCGGCGACTACACGACACCGGTCGCCCTCGGCGCGTCCACACCGCTCGACCAGCCGCTGCACCTCGCCCACCCGAACGATCTGCTCCGCCGCGCCATCGGCAGGCCCCGCCGCCGCACGCCCGCGACGAGCCCGGCCGCAGATCAGATCGTGACGCTCGCCGAGGAACACGCCGGCGCACTGGACCTGCTCACGCTCGGCCCGCTGACCAACATCGCGAACGCGCTCCGCCTCGCCCCGGAGCTGCCGCGGCTGCTCCGCAGGGTCGTCGTCATGGGCGGGAGCTTCGACGGCGGCAACATCACCGAGCACGCGGAGGCCAACGTCCACCACGACCCGGAGGCCGCCGACGAGGTGTTCGCCGCCGGGTTCTCCCTCACGGTCGTTCCGCTCGACGTCACGCGGACCGCGATCGCCACGCGATCCTGGTTGCGCGCACTCGTTTCGGCGGCGCCGCAGCGCCGGATGAAGGCGGCCGCCGCACTCGGGCTGCTGGCGGCCAGCGGCAAAAAGGGGCCACAGCTGAGAATGCACGACGCTCTCGCGGCCGCCGTGCTGCTCGACCGGCAGGTCACCACCGACCACCACGTCTCACCGGTGGTGGTCGCACTCGACGGCGACCGCCGCGGCGAAACCACGGCCGTCACCGGCGACCGGCGCCCCGCGACAATCGTTCGCGCGGCCGATGTCGACCGATTCAGGGCTCGGTTGCTCGAAGCGCTGAGCGGCTCCCCCGCCGGCACCGACTCCGTTCAGCCGCGTTACTGAGCACCGCTTCCGGATTCGCCGAGATCGGTTCCCGGCGGCACGATTTCGTCGATGCGGTCGTCGATGCGGTCGTCGATGCGGTCGGCACCGGGGGCGGCCACACCCCAACGGAAGAAGGTCAGGCCGCGACGTCGACGATCCAGGTGACGCCGAAGCGGTCGGCGAGCATCCCGAAGGCGGGCGCCCACTGGGCGGGGCCGAGCGGCTCGATCACGGTCGCGCCCTTGGCGAGGCCCGCCCACACCGGGGTGACCTCGTCGACGCTCTCGCCGTGGACGGAGAGGAAGAACGGCTCTTCGGTGATCGTGGTGCCGTTTTCGCGGCGCGTGGTCGGCGTGCCCGGCGCGGCAGGAGCGTCCTTGCCCGGCACGTCGTAGGCCATCACGCGGAAGCCGTTGTCGGCGGTGACCTGGCCGAACACGACGTTCGCGGCACCGGGCAGTTCGGCGGGCATCCCGAAGTCGGCGTAGGTGGCGATGGTGAGCTGCCCGCCGAACACCGACTGGTAGAACTCGAGGGCTTCGCGGGCCTGGCCGCGGAAGTTCAGGTGGGCGACAGCGTTGAGCGACATGGGTTTCCGGTCCTTCACGAGCGGTTCGCCACCGGGGGCTTCCGGCGGCGAACGCCACGATTTCACCAGTCGCGGCCAGGGAACGTCCGCTATTCATGGCAGTCTGCGGACATGCCACTCGCTTCCTCGACGACGACCTCCGGCAGGCTGCTCTCGCTGCTGTCCCTGCTGCAGGCCCGCCGGGACTGGCCGGGCGGGCTGCTCGCCCGGCGGCTCGGCGTCAGCGATCGGACCGTGCGCCGCGACGTCGACCGGCTGCGCGAGCTGGGTTATCCGGTCCAGGCGGTCAAGGGACCCGACGGCGGCTACCGCCTCGAAGCGGGCAGCCGGCTGCCGCCGTTGCTGTTCGACGAGGAGCAGGCGGTCGCGCTCGCGGTGGCGCTGCGGATCGCCGCCGGGACGGGCGCGGGCATCGAGGAGGCGGCCGTGCGGGCGCTGGCCACCGTGCGCCAGGTCCTGCCGTCCCGGCTGCGCCAGCGCGTCGACGCACTGGAAATCAGCGCGGCAGGGCGCACCGCCGATCCCCAGGTCGGCACCGATGTCCTGCTCGCGCTGAGCGCCGCCGTCCGCGCCGGGGAGGAACTGCGGTTCGACTACCGTTCGCCGGGGCGTCCCGAGGACACCGAGCCGCGCCGGGTGCAGCCGCACCACCTCGTGGTCCGGAGCGGGCGCTGGTACCTGGTCGGCTGGGATCCCGGGCGCGAAGACTGGCGGATCTACCGCGCCGACCGGATGACACCGCGTGTCCCGAACGGACCGCGGTTCCCGCCCCGCGAAGTGCCGGGCGGCGACGTGGCCGTCTTCCTGTCGGCCCGGTTCAAGGGCTCCGCGAGCACGGATGTCTGGCCCTGCCGCGGCGAGGTGCTCCTCGACCTGCCCGTCGCGGAGGTGGCCCCGTTCGCGGGCGACGGCGTCGCCGAGGAACTCGGCACCGCCCGGACCAGGCTGACGACCGGCTCCTGGTCCTGGGCCGCCCTCGCCGCGGCGCTGGCCCGCTTCGACACCGAGATCGAGGTGATCGCCCCGCCGGAGCTGCGTGCGGCGTTCGCCGATCTGTCCCGCCGCGCCGGCCGCGCCGCGGGAACCGGATAGGTCACCTTCATGACGACCTTGCCCGCGGTGTGGCCGTGCTCGACGGTGGCGAGGGCGGCCGGGGGCGTCGGAGAGCGGATGGACGGCGGTGAGCACGGCGCATACCCGCGCTGGTCACCGAGGGGAACGGCTGGGCGGAGGAGCGCGCCGTGTACCGATCGGGCACTCCGCGTGGTCCGAATTACCGAAATCCCGGCTGATCGGGTAAAGCGGCGTAGGGTGTGACGGAGAAGACAGGACGTGCGCCGCGGCACACCACAACGGAATCAGGAAGCGCCCGGCTCCGCCGGGCGCGGTCACCGGAGCACGCTGAAGGTCGTGATGAGGATGACTGCTGGGGTTCCCGTTCGCGGGATGTTCGAAGTCAATTGGGACGCCGAGCTGAACCGCTACCGCGAGCGCGCGGTAGCGACGCTCGCGCAGCATCGGTCCAGCGAAGGCCATTGCCTGAAGTGCGGCACGCCGACGCCGTGCGCTGCCGAATGCGGGGCGGAGTTCGTTCTGGAGCTCTGAATCCCGCCGCAACGCAAGGAACTCCGCCAACCAGTCGAAACGACTCGACCGAGGGGTTCATCGCGATGCGGAGTCCACAAAGGACGAAGCCGCGGGCGTAGCGGGCCAGCCAGGATCGGGTCCGGCACTCATCGGACCCGGCGTCGTTCACGCCCTGCTGACCGCGGCGGAGGAGTTGCTGGTGAGGGGCGAGCCGTCCGGCACGCCGCATCAGGGAGCATGGTTGAGATAGGAGCGGATTTCGGCGGAGCGGGGATCGCCGAGCTGGTCGAATATCGCCAGTGCTTCGCGCCAGTGGGCGCGGGCGGCGTCGAGCTGGCCGCGGTCGCACAACGCCTTTCCGCGGCTGGCGAGGGTCCATGCCTCACCCCATCGGTTTCCGGCGACCCGGTTCACTTCGAGGGCCTGGTCGAGGTAGCGCAGGCGGGGTGGCCACGGCCGCACCGGCTGGCACGCAGACCGAGCAGGTCCAGACCATGAGCTGCAATCACCGGCATTCGAACAAGGACAACACCTCGGGCCGGACGACAACGACTCTGCGCTACGAACCACGAAGGCTGGTTCTCCGACGCCTACCTCAACAACCACGGCTCCAAGAAGAAGTGCTGAGCTGAGACCGACCGTGGTGCCGGGCGCTCGAACCGCCCGGCACCACGGTCACCACCGCCAAGGCAGGACTCGAAACCCTGCCTTGGCGCGGAGGCGGCATCGCCACGGACAGCCCAAGGCCCGCCAGGTTCAGCGGAGGAGTTCCCCGTGCTCACAGCCAGCCCGCGTTGCGGGCGATCCGGGCGGCGTCGATGCGGTTGTGGGCGCCCACCTTGCTGATCGCGTTCGACAGGTAGTTGCGAACCGTCGCGCCGGAGAGGGACAGGCGGGTGGCGATCTGGTCCGTCGGCAGGCCGTTCTCCGCCTCGCGCAGCACATCGGCTTCCCTGGGGGTGAGGGGCGAGGTGCCGGTCTCCAGCGCGGCGGCGATCAGGTCCGGGTCGATGACCCGCTCCCCCGCGTGCACCCTGCGCACGCCCTCGGCGAGCGCTTCCGCCGGCGCGTCCTTCACGATGAACCCGCGCACGTGTGCCTGCAGCGCCCGCAGGAGCAGGCCCGGCTGGCTCAGCCCGGTCAGCACCAGGGTGCGGCACTCCGGCACGGCACCGTGCAGCGCGGCCGCGGCGGTCAGGCCGTCCATGCCGGGCAGGTCGATGTCCACGACCGCGACGTCGGGCCTCCTGACGATCGCCGTCGGCACGATCTCGTCGCCGCGGTCGAGCTCGGCGACCACGGACATGTCCTGCTCCAGCGACAGCAGCGCCACCAGCGCGCCCCGGATCAGGTGCATGTCCTCGGCGACCAGGACCTTGATCATGTCTCCCCCTCGGCGGGCACGGTCACCCGCAGTACGAACTCGTCGTCTCCGGCGGTGACCGACACCGTGCCGCCCACGGCCGCCGCCCGCGCGCGCAGCCCGGTGATGCCGCTGCCGTCCGGCGATCGCGGCGACCGGACCCCGTCGTTGGTCATCTCCACCGAACCCGGCCCGAGTGCGAGCACGCACCGGGTGGCGTCGCTGTGCCGAAGCAGGTTCGTGGTGCCTTCGCGGACCGCCCACGCCAGCACCGGATGCGGGGTCGCGGTGCCGATCACCTCGGTGTGCACACCCGCCGCGGCCAGCAGCGCGGCCGCCGCGGTGACCTCGTCGCCGAGCACCACCGCGTGCTCGCCGCGGGTGACGGCGTTCATGTCGTGCAGCGCGGCGCGGGCCGCCTGCGCCACCCCGGCGATCTCGGCGTGCGCGGCGGCCGTGTCGATGGGCAGGAGCCGCACCGCGAGGTCGCCCTTCAGCGAGATCGCCGACAGGCTCTGGCCGAGCAGGTCGTGCAGGTCGCGGGAGAGCCGGACCCGTTCCCGTGCCACGGCCGACCGCGCCAGCTCCGTCCTGGTCTCGTGCAGTTCGTTCAGCAACCGGATCAGCCGCACGGTGCCGTACAGGGCGAGCATGAACACCGCCGAGATACCCACGGTGTAGACGTAGTTGACGATCTGTTCGGTGGGGCCCAGGGTGCGGACGGCCGCCCATTCGATGACCAGGAACGCCACCATCAGCACCGTGAACGCCAGTGCCCGACCCCACCGTGTCGGCAGCAGCGCCATCGCGGCGGCGCCAAGGCTGAGCATCGGCGCCGTCCAGTACTCGAACAGCCAGATGATCGGCACGACGGCCACCAGCGCCTGCGCGGTCAGCGTTATGGGCCAGCCCGCGGGACGCCGGCCCTGCGCGGCGGCGAACACGTGCCGCAGATGCAGGAACGTGAGCAGCGCCCCGCTCGACACCGCGAGTACGACGATCCCGGCCGACGGCGTGTCGTCGTCACCGCTGAGCACGGTCACCGGTCCCAGCACCAGGATCGGCAGGTGGATCGCGAGGAGGAACCACGGTGCCCGGCGCACGATCCAGTGCGGGTAGTCGAGGTTCACGCCGCCACCTCGGCCGCGAGAAGTGGCGTGCCGTTCGCGGTCACGGTGAGCCGGAGCCGGTCACCGTCCCTGGTCACGGTGATCGCCGCGGCGCGCACCGAGTCGTCGTGCAGCAGCCGGTCCACCGCCGACCGCAGCGCACCGGCCAGCTCGTCGGAGGTCAGCTCGCCGCGCGGCAGCGCCAGCGTGGCCGGGATACCGGCCGCCCCGAGCAGCGCGACGGCCGCGTCCAGCTCCGCGCGCAGCGGCACCCGCTGGTAGCCGCGGATCATCCGGCGGGCCGCGGCGAGCGTGCGGCGCGAACCGTCGACGAGGGCGCGCAGCTCCCGTTCCGCCGTGCCGGGATCCGCGTGGCGCAGCGCGGCGGCCCTCGCGGCGATGGCGCGCAGCTCGGCGCCGACGGTGCCGGTCAGGTCGTCGTCGATGCGGAGCCGCTCCCGCAGCACGGCCTGCGCCGCGGCCTCCGCGCGCGCCGCCCGGAGCTGGCCGAGCGCGCCGGCGAACCAGGCGAGCACGAGCGTCGCCCCGGCGCGGTCGACCAGTGCGATCGTGAACCATCCCGGCCTGCCGCCCGGCTCGAACACCACATACAGCCACACGGCCCCGGCCACGAGCACCGCCGCGGCGAGGACCGACCACGGTGGCCGCAGCACGATCAGGACGGACGCCAGGAGCTGGGCCCCGGTCAGGTACCACTGCGGGCCCACCACGGCCACGCCCACCCCGTAGGTCAGCGCCATCGCGGCCAGCGTCCACCTGCCCGCACGGGGTGGCCGCGCGTGCGCCGCCGCCCACAGGTGGTGCAGGTGGGGCGGCAGGAAGCCGGCGAGGAGGAGGGCGGGCAGCACCGGATCGACGTCGGCCGTGAAGGTGAAGGTCCACTGCACGGCGACGATGACGAGCGTGGCCGCGATCGGGGAGAACGGGATGAGCCGGGTCATCCGGTCCGAAGGCGACAGCACGGCCACACCCACTCCCCCGCTCCGCGGCTGCTGGTGGGCATACGGTAGCCCGGCAGATCGCGGATCGGTGAGCACTGCCGTCATGCGGGCGAGCATGCGCGATCCCCGCCGCCCGCCGGTAGGCACACAACTCCACAGTGGCCGATGACAACTGTCATCGGCCACCTCGCCGAACCGGGTCAGTCCTGTGGGGTGAGCAGCACGACCGGGATCTCGCGGCCGGTCTTCCGCACGTAGTCGTCGTACAGCGGGAAGATGCGTGCCATCTTCGCCCAGAGGGGCGCGCGTTCGGCCGGGGACGCGACCCTGGCGCGAGCGGTGAACCGGCGGGCGCCGACCTGCACCCCGGCGCCCGGGTCCGCCCGCAGGTTCTTGAACCACTCCGGATCCGCGTCGGCACCGCCTTTGGAGGCGACGACGACGAAGTCCTCGCCATCGGTGCCGTAGATCAGGCAGGTGCGGCGCGGAATACCGGACCTGCGCCCGGTCGTCGCCAGGACGAGCGTGTGGATGCCGTTCCACTCGTGTCCCTCGGCGCCCCCCCCGTGGCCAGGTACTCGCGAGTCTGCTCGGCGACCCAGTCCCATTCGGGGTGGGTGGTGTCGGTGGCGCGGTCGAGGTCATCGGCGACAGCCATCACGAAGGTCCTTTCCGGTACCGGGTGCTATCCCTGGTTCGTCGCGTAGCTGAGCACCACGTTGTCCGAGCCGCCCCAGGTCCGTACGCCGACGAGGCGCAGGGCGGTCTCGGGCACCCCGGTGAAGACGCGGCGGTCCCCCGCGACGGTCTTGGGGCCGATCATCAGGTGGAGCTCGTCGACCAGCCCGTTGGCCATCAGGTCGGTCCAGAGCGCCAGGCTGCCGAACATCAGGGCGTCACCGTCCCGCGCGCGGAGCTTGGCGACCGCCTCGTGGCTGTCCGCACGCCGGACGATCGTGGTCTGGTCGCGCCACGGTCCCGTCTCGGCCGCGGTCAGCGTGTCCGAGACGACGGTGATGGGGATGCCGTCGGCGTACCGCTTGGCGATGTAGTGGTCGAGCGGATGGGCGTCCGGGTTGCCGTGCTGGGCGGGCCAGTAGGTGAGCGCGCCGCGGTAGGTCGTCGCTCCGAACAGGAACGAGCTCGCACTCCGCGCCCGGTCGATGTTGTGGCGGGCGAAGGCTTCGTCCATCGGCATCGCCATGATGTCGCCGCCAGGGCCTTCGACGTAACCGTCGAGGCTGACCATGGTGCAAACAACGATCTTTCCCATGTCCGGATCTCCTGACCGTGGCCGACGGGAAATCCCCGTCCGCGATGTCCAGCACCCAGCACCCCGGCCGGTCGCGGGCTGATGAGCACTGCTGTCTTGGCGGAAATCCTGCTCGGTCCCGCAGGCAGCCGATAGGCACAGAGCTCCACAGTGGACGATGACAATTATCATCGCCCGCATCGCGTTTCCGGGGCCGTCAGCGGAAACCGTTGCCAGGGTAGAATTCTCGCGCACGATCGAGGGGAGCTGACGGAAGTGGCACGTCTCCATGCCGGTTGCGCGATGTGGAACCACAAGGCGTGGCCCGGGCGGTTCCTGCCGCAGTCGCTGCCCGCCGGCGAGCGCCTGCGGGCCTACGCCGGCTGGTGCAACGCGGTCGAGGGCAACACCACCTTCTACGCGACACCCGCACGGAACACCGTCGCGGCTTGGGCGCGGCAGACCGATCCCGGCTTCCGGTTCGTGCTCAAGCTGCCCAAGATCGTCACGCACGAGCGCCGGTTCGCCGGTGTCGAGACCGAGATGCGGGCATTCCTGGACGCGCTGGAACCCCTCGGCGAACGGGCGGTCCTGTGGACCCAGCTACCCGGCTCGTTCGGCCCCTCGGACGTCGATGCCCTCGGCCGCTTCCTGCGCAGGCTCCCCGCCAACCGCAGGCGTGCCGTGGAGGTGCGCCACCCCGCCTTCTTCACCGACCCCGGCTCTACCTCGCTGCTGGAGAGGGCGCTCGCCGGCTCAGACGCCGAATGGGTGCCGTTCGACACCACCGTCTTCTTCCAGAGCCCACCGACCAGCGAGGCCGAACAGGACGCCTGGGCCAAGAAACCGCGGCTGCCGCGGCGGACGCACGCGCTGACCGACCAGCCGATCGTCCGCTACCTGGGCCGGGACTCCGTCGAGGAGACGGTCGAAGGGTGGCGGCCGTGGACCGCGGTCGTCGCGGACTGGCTGCGCGAGGGCCGGTCGCCGACGGTTTTCCTGCACACCCCCGACAACAACGATGCGCCGGCGCTCGCCCGCCGCTTCCACGACGAGGTGCGAGCGCTGGTGCCCGGCCTCGACGCGCTGCCCGAGCCGGAACCGATCGAGCCCGCGACCCTGTTCTGAGCACCCCTCCGCGTTCCGGCACCCGCCCCGCGGCCCCGATACGGGGCGGAGCCGTACGGCTCCGCCCCCGGGAATCGCGGCGCCGGGTCAGACCGTCGGCGCGGTACCGGCGGTCATCGCCCCGGTGTGGATGGTGTGGCTCTCGGGGGTCGCGTTGACCTCACCGAGGTTCCAGGGCAGCGTGATCAGCGGGTCGCTGGTGTCCCCGCGCGGGCTGGTTTCCTGGGGCGCGGTGACCGTGATCGCCAGCGGAGTCTCCTGCTCTCCCGGCGAGCCGGTCGCGCTCCAGTGCACCGGGATGTAGGCCGACGACCCGTCACTGATCTGCACCGACGGTGCGTCGGGGGCGGCGTCGGAGGACAACAGCACGTCGTGGGCGCCGACCAGCCCCGTGGGCAGCGAGCCGGGCAGCGTGCAGGTCTCACCGGGCTTCGCGGTGAACTGGATGGCCGCGTCCCGGCCACCGGCACCGGCCCCGCCGTAGACGAGCTGGCTGGTGACCTGACCCGACGTGCAGTTGAAGTCGGTGGGCATGGCGCTGGCGGTACCGGTTGCCACGGCGGTGACGCCCGCCGCCGCTCCGGCGACGAGCAGGGTGGCGGCGATCCGGCGAACGTTCGTGCGAGCAGTCATCGGTTTTCCCTTTCTGCGGTTTACGGGCGGACGATCCGCCTCACTGGTGTCTCGCTTTCGAATATGCCCATTCCACGCCCGGATCATGTACCGCTATGAGATTCGCCCCACGAAGGCAACCTCGGTGGAGTTAATACGTCCACATCACGTCTTTCCCTTTAGGGCCCGATTTCCGGTCACAAAGGGCAGTACGGGGATGCGGCGGGCAATTGCGCTTAGCCTCTACCGGTTTCGAATCGGCAGGGGAATGTCATATCGGCGGAGTGAACTGCCTGGCGCGCTGCCCGCCGGGGCGCCCTGACCAGGGCACCTTCGAGACCGCGCCTCCGCGATGTGCTAGAGAATCTCCGTGCCCTACACACTCACCTACTCCAGCACGGCCGTCTTCGTCCTGAGCGACGACGAGGTGAGCATCTTGCTGGCCCGCAGCCGGGAACTCAACGTGGCCGACGACGTCACCGGCCTACTCGTCTACCTGCGCCTCGACGAGGACCAGGCCGCGTTCGTGCAGGTACTGGAAGGCGATCAGAACGCGGTCGAGCAGACCTACGCCCGGATCGAGGGCGATGAACTCCACACCGGCCTGACCGTGCTGCACCGCGGCACGATCCAGCAGCGACGCTTTCCCGAGTGGTCGATGAAGTTCGCCCGCCTGGACCAGCCCGCCCTGCAAGAGGTGTTCGCCGAACCGTACCCGGTCAGCGCGGGGAACTTGCTCGCCGACCGGGCGAAGGCGGAGCAGCTCATCACCGCGGCCGAGAACAGCTGATCCGGTCGGCAAGAAGGCCGCCGAACGGCGATGTGTCACCGCGGTCCGGGGGTCGTGTCGTCGTGGTGGAGCCGCTCGGTGAGGAAGGCCAGGATTTCGTCTCTGGCGCGCACTGTGGGGTGTCCTGGCCGGTCGACGAGGTGGGCTGTGACGACGCTGTGGGGAGAGGCGACGAAGTCGCGGAAGAACGGGGGCGGGTCGGGGTTGGCCGTCTCGCCAGGGAGGACGCGGCCGTCGAAAGCGGCACCGAGGAGTGCCTGGTAGGCGGCGAACCGCCGGCCGGTGCACCACCGGTCGTCGTCGAAGCGGTAAGCGAGCACCTTCAGCCCGTCACGTTCGATGCGCGCGCGGACCGCGGCGGCGTCCTCGTCGCTGATTTCCAGTCCGCCGGGGTCGTCCAACGGCAGCGAGGGATGGTTGACCACAGGGGCGATGACGGCCGGTTCGAGTGTCATGGTGAGCGCGAAGTTGCCGGTGAAGCAGAGACCGATCGCGCCGACGCCCGGCCCGCCGCACTCGGCCAGCGCCGTCCTCGCCAATCCCCGCAGCCAGGCCACGACGGGGCTCGTACCACCACCGGCGAAGGCCCGGAACTGGGCGCTGACGCAGGCACGGCGGGCGATCTCCTTCCCGTCCGCGACGGTGGGGAAAGCGCCGTCGACGCCGAAGAGCGACGGAAGGTAGACGGTGAATCCCGCCTCTCGGATCCAGCGCGCGAAGCGGACGACGTCCGGGCTGATACCGGGCATCTCCGGCATCAGCACCACTGCCGGGCCGGACCCGCCGACGTGCACGGTCTTGCTGACACCCCCAGTGTCGACAAGGCGCGCCGAGAAGTCCGCGAGAACGTCGTCCGCCCGCGGTTCGCTGATCGCCATCGCACCATCGTCCTGCGCGGTGACCGCATCCAGCCATGGGCGAGATCGCCACACAACCGGGTAATCTCGCCACCATGGTGCCCCTTCGCGTCGGAGTGCTCGCCTATCCGGGATGTTTCGCGTCAGAGGTCTTCGGGGTGCCCGATCTCCTGACGATGGCCTCGCATGTCGCCGCGACCGGGGATCGGCCGTACGAAATCTCGATTCAGTCTTCGCGGCGCCGAGTGGTCGCGGCGGGCGGCGCGGTACTGACGGTCGTACCGGTGCGGCAGGTGGACGTCCTCGTCGTACCGGGGTTCGAGCTGTTTCCCGGACTCGACCTCGATGCGACGCTCGGGTCGCTCAGCCCGGAAGTCGAAACCATCAGGTCCAGCGCGCACTCGGGCGTCGCACTGGTTTCGATCTGCGTCGGCGCGTTCCTGCTCGCCGAGGCCGGCGTGCTCGACGGGCGGCGGGCGACGACCTCCTGGCTGTTCGCGGGCCGGCTGGCGGACCGCCACCCGGGCACTGAAGTCCGGCCGGAGAAGCTCGTCGTCACCGACCGCGGGGTGACCACGACGGGCGCGTTCAGCGCGATGTACGACTTCGCACTCGGCCTCATCCGCGAACACCACGGCAGCCGGGTCGCCCGCGCCACCGCGCGCATCGCACTCGTCGACGACGCGCGGCCGAGCCAGACGCCCTATGTCGATGCCGCTCTGCTCCCGGCCACCGGCAAGGAATTCTCCCGAAGCGTCCAGCGCTGGCTGGACCAGAACATGCGCGAACGCTACGACCTCGGGCTGCTCGCCGCGACGTTCCACGTCAGCACCAGGACCCTCCTGCGGCGGTTCCGCGCGGAGGCAGGCGAAACTCCACTCGGATACCTGCACGCGGCGCGGATGCGCAGGGCGAAACACCTGCTGGAGACGACGGAGAGAACAGTCGCCGGCATCGCCGCCGACGTCGGCTACCGCGACCCCGGAACCTTCAGCGCCGTCTTCACCCGGCTGGCCGGACACCGGCCACGGGACTACCGCGCGCTGTTCCGGCGAAACGCCGGACCGGCCTCCTGACCGGCCGGTGGGACCGATTCCTTCCCGGCCCGTCCGGGGTCTATCCGTCATGACCAAAACGACGAGGGACCCCAACCGCGCGCTGTGGGAGGCGCGGGCACGCGGTGAGCACGGCTCGGCCTGGGAAGAACTGGGCACCGAGCCGGACGGCGTTGCTGTCGAGGTGGTGGCTGCGTGACCGGGTCGGCGACCACACATCGCCGGATGTTCGGCCGTCTCGCCCGAACCGCCGGGGTGCGCGCGTTCGCCGTCGAATACGGTCTCGTGCCCGAGCACGTGTTCCCCGGGCAGCTCGACACCGTGACGGCCGCCTACCGGTGGCTGCTGGACAGCGGAGCCGGTCCGATCGGCGTGGCAGGCGACTCCTGCGGTGCGGCGCTCGCGGTCGGCCTCGCGGTGCTCGACGTTCGCTGGGACGGCATCGCGGGCGTAACCGTTTTCGGCGATCCCGCGCTCGTCCGGCGCATCACGGCCGGCGCGCCGAGCCAGTAACTCCTTCCCCCGTAGCGATTTCCGACGACGGAATCCGGCACCGGCTCCACCTCCGGGGGCCGGTGTGTCGGAGGAGTTCTTCGGTGCGGCGGACGGCGGCGGCAGGCGGCGAGCGCGTGCCTGGCGAGCAGGGCCATGTCCACCCCGTAGGACGGTGGCACCGCCCGGAACGACTGGTTGACGACGGCCCGCACCACCAGGTGCGGTCGACGCAAAAGGCGGGGGCGCGAGGAAATCGGCTAGGTTGACGTCGACGATCACTGGGGGAGACATGGACTGGACGCTCAACCTGTGCAGCCGTCGGCGACGCGCGCAGATCCTCGCCGACCGCAGAGGACGTGCCGTGGCGGTGATGTTCACCGCGCCGGCGGAGGCCGAGGCGCGAATGGCCAGGACACTCGACGCGTGCCGGCGGTACGTCGGCGAGGGGTGGGTCGTCACGTTCCACACCGCGTGGGCGCTCGGGATGACTCAGCTCACCCACGGCCGGTACGTGGCGGCTGAGGCGACGCTGCGGGCGGCGATGACGGGTTACGACCTCGGCGACGAGGCGCATCGCCGGTGGCGGCACTGCACTCGTTCGGCGTGGGCCATGGCGCGTGCGGAGCTGGGCCACGGTGACGAGGCGATCCGGGACATCGAGGAAGTGATCACCGCCTGCGCGAGCGAGTGGGGTGAATACGGAGCGCCGACGCTGGAGAACCGCGGATACCTGGGAGCGGTGCTCACCCGCCTCGGCCGTGGCCGCGAAGCGGCCGAGGTCTTGACGGATGTCGTGCACGGGCGCATCGGCGTCGACGGGCCGCGGACGCGACGGACCCTGTGCGCGCGGCACGACCTCGGTACCGCGCTGGTGCAGATCGGTGAGTTCGACCGGGCTGAGGCCGAGTTCGCCGCCGTCGAAGCCGAACCAGGCACGTACCCGTCCTGCGCGCAGGTCTGCTTGGAGGGAACGGCCCGGATCGCCGCCGGACGGCGGAAATGGCCGCAGGCTCGGCGGTTGTACGCGGACGCCATCGGCACCTATGTCGTCGACGACCACCCCGACCTGCGCAAACTGCGAACGGAACTCGCGGCACTTCCCGAGTGAGCCTGGAGGCGCCGCGGGTTTGTCAGGCCTTCAAAGCGGCGAGGAGCTTGTCCGCGAGACGGCCGAGGTATTCGGGTGTGGCCGGGGTGTTGGCGATGGCGAAGTGCCAGTAGAGGGGGCCGGCCAGTAGGTCGTTCGCCAGGGTGAGGTCGAGGTCGGCCGGCAGTTCGCCGCGCTCGATCGACCGCTCCAGCATGTGGGTGGCCCTGACCCGGCGAGGGTCTCGGACGGCGGTGAGCAGGGCCTGTCCCAGCTCGGGATTGCGGCCGACCTCGGCGAGGAGATCGGGGATGATCTTCGCGGGCAGCGGGTGGCGCAGGAGTTCCGCCGCCTCGGTGAGGAACGCGAGCAGGTCGCCGCGGAGGGTCCCGCTGTCGGGCGGTTCGGGCGTGTTCGCGACGACGTCCGAGATCAGGGCGATGGCCATCTCCAGCTTGGAGGACCAGCGCCGGTAGATGGCCGCCTTGCCCGCACCGGCCCGCTTGGCGACCGCTTCCAGTGACAGCTTCGAGTAACCGGCCGCGGCCAGTTCCTCGAAGAAGGCGGCCGAGATCGCCGCCGTCACCGAGTCCTGGAGCACTGGCCCGCCGAGGGGGCGGGGCGCGGATGGGCCGGTCATGACGCGAACCTACCACGAGACGAGACGGTTGCGTCTCGCGTAGTGGGGGCGTAGCGTTCGATTCGAAAGACGAGACGGCTCCGTTCCGTTTCGCCAATTGCCCCGTGGTCAGAAGGAGTACCGATGAAGCAGCTGCTGTTCCCGAACGACCCCCCGTTCTGGTACGAGACCGTGCGGACGTTCGGTCACATCGCCTACGGTGGCGCCGACTTCGGCGAGGTCGTCTCGACGAGCTCGCGTATCGCCGAGGGCGACTACGAAAGCTGGCACGACGAGTGGCTCGCCACCGCCGACCGGGTGTCCGGCGAAGCCGGGCGGGCCTTGGCGGCCGGCCATTCGATCAGTGCCAGGGACGGCTTCCTGCGGGCGTCGAACTACTACCGGTCGGCGGAGTTCTACCTGCACGGCAACCCGCCCGACCCTCGTCACGACCACGCCTACCACCGCAGCGTCGAGTGCTTCGAGCAGGCGGCGGCGCTGTTCACCCCGCGGATCGAGCCGGTCCGCATTCCCTACGAGGACACCACCCTCCCCGGCTACCTCTACCGCGCCGGCACCACCGGCGGCCCGCGACCGACCCTGATCATGCACAACGGCTTCGACGGCACGGCGGAGGAAATGCACTTCTTCGGCGCCATGGCTGCCGTGGAGCGCGGTTACACCGTCCTGGTCTTCGACGGGCCGGGACAGCCAGGGCCCCGGCATCGCGACGGGCTGGTTTTCCGGCCGGACTGGGAGAACGTGGTCGGCCCGGTCATCGACTTCGCGCTGACCCTGCCGGAGGTCGACGCCGACCGCATCGGGCTGCTCGGCCTCAGCATGGGCGGAATGCTCGCGCCACGGGCCGCCGCCTTCGAGCACCGGCTGGCCGCCGTGATCGCCCTCGACGGCGTCTACGACGTGAGTTCGATCGTGACCAGCTCCGCGACCGGCGACCGTGCCGAGTTCGAACGGCGCCTGCGTGCGGCCTCCGACCCCGAACTCGACGCCGAGTTCGACCGGGCGATGGCCGCCAGCCCGGTCGCGCGCTGGGCGATGAACCAGGGCATGTGGGCGATGGGCGCCGGCACCCCCCGCGCTTTCGGCGCCGCACTCCTGGACTACCGCCTCGGCGATGGCGTCGCCGAGAAGATCCAGTGCCCCACCCTGGTTTGCGAAGCCGCCGAGGACCTGTTCTTCGCCGGGCAGCCCCAGCAGCTCTACGACCACTTGACCTGCCCCAAGACCCTGCTCGCGTTCACCGAGGAAGAAGGCGCCGGCGCGCACTGCCAGTCCGGGGCCCAGCGCCTGGCCTTCGCCCGCATCTACGACTGGCTGGACGACACCCTGCGCGTCCAGTCCCCGGCCAGCTAGGAGGTGTTTTCAGCCGCCCGCGGCCGTGGCGCGGACGGCGTCGGCGAGCAGCCGCAAGGAATTCGGCGCCCCGGGATTGAGCAGGACGTCGACGCCCTGGTCCGGCAGGGCGTCGGCCAGTTCCGCCAGTGACACGGTCAGCCAACCGGCCGCGGCCACCCGATCGCGGTGGCCGTGGGAAGTCGTCACCAGAGCCGAGGGCACGCCATCGGGTGCGGGACGCACGATCACGACACCCTGATCGTCCACCGCGACCCCGAAGGTGACCTCCCTCAGCAGGGCAGGCAGCTGCTCGGCATCGGCTTCATCGCGGGCGATCGCGCCGATCACCGCGTCCACCGGGTCGAGCGGCGAGTCCGGTGTGGACGGACGATAGCCCGGGTTCGGCTGGAACAGGCCACGACCGCCGTCCGGTGCCAGTGGCCAGGCACCGACCAGTGCCTCGATCGGCGGCTCGGGAACCTCGTCGGTCGCCGTCCACCCGGGATCGACCAGTGCCCACACTCGCGCCTGCTCAGTGGCCTCGCTCATCGGTGAGCCCTTCCAGCCGTGCCGACAGGCCGGACAGCGGTGGCCCGGACGGCCGGACCGGCACGGCCATCACCGTGGTTTCCAGCAACCGGGATAGCAACGGCAACCCGGTGTCCGCGGCGTCGTCGGCCACCGCTTCCTCCTTCTCCTCCGGCTCGGGCTCCGCGGCCGGAGGCATCGGGGGAACCGCGGTGGGCACGGTCCGCGCCGGGGTCTCCAGGCGCCTGACCAGTTCCTGGGCGACGCCGTGCATCCGTTCGGCTTTTTCCTGGACGGTGGTCTCGTACAACACCACCGCGCACGCGGGGTCGAGCGGGACCGACCACGCGGTGCCGGCCCCGGTGTTTTCGAGCGGCCGCACCCACAGTCCGGCTTGGACGATCTCGATCGCCACATCCGGCGCGTACCGGTAGACACCGGGCGCGATCTCGGGAAGGCCCCCGATGGGCGCGCGATGACCACGCAGCCGGGGCCGGGTGTCCCCCGGCCTATACGCGAGGCCCCGCGCGAAGGGGTACCAGCCCCGCCCGCCGTCCCGCCGCGGAGCCAGCACCGCGGGCGAGTCCGGTGACCCGAGCGGGATTCCGTTGTAGCACGACACTTCCGCGCCGATCGCGGCCGCCAGCGCCGGACCGGCCGCGCCTCCCCCCGGCACCACCACCCCACCGATCACCGCGAACCAAGCCTTGCCGCGCACTTCGGGAGGCAGTGCCCGCCAGAACGCCGCGACATCACCCAGCTCCAGACCGGGAACCTCGTCGCTGCCCAGCACGAACACGGGCGTCTCCTGCTGGCAGGGCAGGGCGCTGGCCAGCCGGGCGCGCTCGCGGGCGAACCGCTCGCCAGGGCCGGGCGGATGGATCCACATCCCGGCGGGCACCGGTTCGGCCACCGCGCCCGCACCCGCCGCCACGACTTCCGCCAGCGCGGGCGATTCCCAAGCCGGGCTCGGAAAACGCTTCGCCGCCCACTCCGGGGCCTGGCCGGGCTGGAACCAGCCCCACCCGGTGCGCGGCCCGGAATGCACGAACAACGCGCCCCCGGCGCCGTGGTGCACGCGCCCGTACGCGGCCAGCACGGGGCGGCCGAGCCGCTGTGCGAACCAAGGCGGCACCGTCGCGCCGATCTCGAGGGGCTGCCGTCCGGGGATCAGGCGGACGGGCCGGTGATCCCGGGGCACCGCGGCCGCGACGGCTTCCCAAACCTCGACCGGGGACTCGCACGGCAGATCCGCCACCACCACCTGGTGCGCCGGATCGGCCGGGAGTGCCGCGGCGAGCGCACGGGCTTCCCCGGTGCCGCCGTCTCCGGCGTGCACCACGGCCACGTCGCCGATTTCCGTTACACCGCCGCCCTTCCCGGTGTGCGAGAACCGGCGGAGCCTGGTCAGCAAGGACATCGGATTCCCCTCGGGTCGCGCGTCAGTTCTCGCGGCGTACGGACGGGTTCTGGATGGCGTCGTCGTCCCAGAACCCGCTTTCCGCCTCCGGTGGCGACGTGACCGGCACGCCTTCGCCGTCCGTGTCCGCCCGCGGCACGGTTTCGGCCACCGGCGCGGCCATTCGGATGACCCGCAACTCGAACGGATCGGGGTCGATGAGCGGCTCACCGTCGTCGGACATCGGGTCGACCAACCGGACACCCTCCGCGTCGGGAACCGCCCACAGCAGATGGCCGACGGTTTCCCTGCCCCGCTCGTCCCGGCGGCGCACCCAGATCAGGCACCGCGTCTCCGCCGGGAAACCGGAGATCCATTCCAGGGCGTCCACCCAGTTCGGCTGGGCCCGGACGTCTTCGACCTCGCCGAGCTGTGCCACGGCGGGCGCGAACCACGCGGCTTCGCCCGGCGCGGGCGTACCCGGCAGCCCGGGAACCCCGGCGTCCCACTCGTCCAGCCAGTGCCACGGGTCGCGGTTCGGCAGCCCGAACGGCGCCTCACCCCCCGCCTTCGGCACCACCAGTGCGGCGTCCAGCATCTGGTCGCGCCAGTCTCCGGTTTCGGTGAACCGGCGGGTGGTGATCGCGAACAGCCAGCCTCGGGCGAGCTCGTCCTCCGGCTCCGGGTCGACGAGCTGGACGGCTTCGGCGTAGGTACCGGCGAGCCAGTGCTCGGCTTTCCGCACCGCCGCAGGCAAGTCCTCGGCGGCCATTTCCCACGGCATCGCGACCGAGGGAACGGGTGGCCCCCCGGCGAACCGCGCGACGACGAGTTCGTCGGCCGTGTCGTCGTCGATGTCGGCATAGACGCCGCGCTGCGCGTCGAGGAAGACCACACCGTCGTCCCCGTAGTCCGCGTAGAGCAGATGCCCGGTCAGGTCGTGACCGTCGAGCCGCCGACGCAGCCATACGACACCACGCGTGCCGGGACCCCCCTCCTCGATCGTCTTCGCCGCCTGCTCCCAGTCGGCGCACGTATCGGTTTCGGCACCGGGGAAGTGCGTCGCCAGCATCCGGTCCCACCAGCCCGGCGCTTCGTCGTCCGGATGCCACGGCAACGCGCTGGCCGCGTGCCCGCTCAGTACCGCGTCCGACGCCACCATGCAGTTGCGGGCGTTCAGCCGCCAGCGCGCCGCACCCCGCTCGCCGCTGAGGTTGAACTCCTCGTCGAACGGATCGCCGTTGGCCACGGGAAACGGGTCCGAGTCGTCGCGCGGCACGCAGATCGTGGCGGCGAGCATCGGCTCCGAGCTGTCGTGGTAGCGGCAGGAGAAGAAGAGCGATCGCTCGCCGGAGTAGGCCGGTTCGTCGTCGGCCAGCACGACGCGGTCACCGTAGGTGCGGTGCAGCCATTCGCGGGCGCGCCGCTGTTCGTCGCTCATGATCGCGCCGCGTCCGGTCCCGGAGCGCCCGCGTTCCAGGGCATGACGTAGAGCTTGCTGTCGTCGCCGGGTTCGTACTCGGCGAGGAACCGTTCGTCGGCTTCCGCGTCCTCGCGGACGAAGGTGCCGGTCAGCCGCGCCGCCGCGGGGCCCTCCGGGTTGAGCAGCACGTCGATGCCGTCCGGGAGCTCGTCGACGAACCCGGCGTAGTCGACCCGGCGCCATGCCGGCGCGAAGACCCGCGCCACGTGCGGCGCCGCGGTGGCCACCACCACGCAGGGCGCGTCGTCAGGAGCGGGTATCACCAGTGGCCGCCCGTCACCGTTCATCGCCTGGAAGACCAGGCTCTGCCGCAGCAGCGCCCGCACGTGCTCCGGTTCGGCGTCCCCTTCGGCCAGCTCGCGCAGCAGCGCGTCGACCGGGTCGGTCGGCAGGGTCTCGTCGACCGGCTGGTAGTCGGGGTTGGGCTGGAACACCCCGACCTCGTCGTCCTCTTCGACCGGCCACGCCCCGGCGACCGCCTCGATCGGCGGCGGCTCGTCCTCTTCCGCCGGGGTCCAGTGCGGGTCCATCAGCAGGTACCAGTGGCCGCTGTCCTGCTCCGATCCGGTGTCGGTCTGCGCGGTCATGGTGCTCCTGAAGCCTTGGTGCACGGTCACTCCCGATTATTCGGGCCGGAACGCGCCCACCGAGCCAGGACTGCCCCTAAGTGGACTCAGCAGGGCACCCTCGTACACAGGTCAGGCCGACAGGTCGAGCAAGTGCCGCAGCGCGCGGTCGAGCCCCACCGCGTCCGGCTTTTCCGGGACCTGCCCGGCTGTCCTGATGTGCTCGAGGAGCCCCTCGTCCGGTGCCAAGCCGTACTGCTCGAGGTAGTAGGTGACCGCGTCCGGCCACAGCCAGACGCCGTCGGTGCGGTAGCTGGTCGGCACCACCTGGCCGCGCCGGGGCTCGACCACGTCCACCAGTGCG
The DNA here is from genome assembly GCF_039529815.1 of Amycolatopsis minnesotensis. Classification (NCBI taxonomy): domain Bacteria; kingdom Bacillati; phylum Actinomycetota; class Actinomycetes; order Pseudonocardiales; family Pseudonocardiaceae; genus Amycolatopsis; species Amycolatopsis minnesotensis. The sequence continues at coordinate 26,413 of NZ_BAAANN010000059.1, forward strand.
GCGTCCGTGCTCATCAGCGGCTCCCCCGCGCGCAGGTAGACCAGTACCCTGGCCCGTTCGCCGGGATCGGAGATCCGCGCGTGGTCGTCGTCGAACAGCGGGCCCCGATCCGGGTCGATCCGGTCGAAAACCCTGGCCACGAACAGCTCGGGAGGCTCGGTGGACGCCCAGACGAGCGTGCCGTACGCCCGCGCTGCCCGCTGGTACCCGGGAACCTCACCCGGTCCGACGACCTCGATCCTCGGAACTCCCGGCTGCCCGGCCAGTGCCCGCTGCAACGCGGCCGCCAGCCCGGGGAGGTCGGGGAGGTCGAGGAGGTCACTGCCGTCGGTGGTCACCACGTACACCGGCACGGGCGCTTCTCCGCCGCCCAACGGTGTCCGCCAGGCCAGCCAGAGCCCCCGCGCGGCCGGGGTGGCGGCCAGCGACTCGACCAGCGCGTCGGTGGTGGTCCCGCAGTCCCGCGGCTCGCCGTTCCTGGTGAACGACCACACCGGTGCGGGCTCTTCGTCGACGATCGGGACGGCGGTGAACACGCGGGCGTCGGACCCGCTCACGAGCTCGGCCAGCACGGCCGCCTGCGCGGTGGTCATCGGCTGCCCGAGCCCGGCCAGCTCGTGGGTGACCACGGCCGCGACCTCCTCGGCCGCGCCGTCGGCGAGCCGCCCTCGCGCCGACGCGAGGAACTCGTCCGGGACGCGGCCCGCGAGCCCGAGCAGCACTTCGTGCATCTGGTCCACGACGAGAACCACGGTCCAGCTCCGTTCTTCGACGATATTCCTCAATGGACAGTCACATACTGGGCCACGTCACGTGGCCATCGTCCCTTCGGGGGGAAAACGCCGCGAACGCACCCGCCAGAGGCTGGCGGCACGACGGGCATCGGTCAGGTCGAGATTCTTGTCATCCACCGCTCGCCCGCTTCGGAGCACGGCACGGGCGATCTGCTCGGAGACCACCAACTTGACGTCCGTCAGGTAGCCGGGGCGCTGATCGGCGACGCCGAAGGCCATGAGGATGATGTCCTCCGCCAGAGCACCCAGCTTCCGCACCTCGCCCTTGCCGAACTTCCGCAGTGCGAAGCTCGCGGCGGTCGCGGTCACCGCGAGTGCTTCCCCGCTGTCCGGGCTCAGCACGGGGCCGTCGTGGTCACTGACGTCCAGCGCCGCGTTGGCGAACAACCCGTCCACCGCGCGCTGCGCGGCGTCACCGTGCTCGCCGGGCTCGGCGAACGTCACGTGATCGGCGAGGTCGAGCCGATCGATCATGGAGAACACCCTTCGTGCCCGATCGAGCGGGAGGTCCGAACCACTGTCCTGATAGGCCAGATGTGCCAGTGCGTCGAGGAAAAGGTGCCGGACCGCGCCGCGGCGGCGCACGTCATCCTCGCGCGGGCGATCGGATGTCATCGTCACCAGCGCCGGGAGCACCTCGTGCCGCCAGTGCGTCGCGGCCTCCTCCGGCACGGTCCTCAGTGCCTCCGCATGCCAATGCAGCACGCGAGACCACAGCCCGCTCACGTCTCCCGCGTTTCCGAGCTCGTCACCGAGCAGGAGGTCGAGCAGAATCGCGACCACGGCCGCTTCCATGGCTTTCGCCCCAGCGTTCCCGTCGCCCGCCGCGGCTCCGGCACGTCCCGCGTCGGCGACGACATCGACAAAACCCTGGTACAGCGAATGGTCGCCGCCCGGCAGGGCCGAACCGATTACTTCGCGTGCTCGCGCGCGCCACCGATCCGCATCCCGGGGATTCCCTCCGAGTGATCGAGCGGCCTCGATGATCGCGTCCGACCACCGTGACTCGTGCCGCGTACCTTCGTCCGGCGACGACGCGCCAGGATTCGCTTCCGCTGTTCGCCGAGCCGGGTAGGCGGGAACGTCCGATGGGCCGTACCGCGGGACACCGTACCCTCCTCGCGAGCCCGGGTAGGTGTTTTCCCAGGCCCACTGGTGGTGAACCAGGTCGTCGAAACCCCAGTGCCAGACACCCGCCGTGTCCCGGTGCATCGCCCGCAGCCGATCGGTGATCTGCACCTCGAGCGCGGCACGCTGGGCTTCGACAACGGCGGCCGGGTCGGAACTCGATTCGAGGTCATGCAGTCGCACGACGTCGGGGAGGATGACGCTCGCCATCCGGCACCGCAATTCGTACGCCGTGTCCTCGTCGATCCCGACCCGCCACCACACGCCGTTCCGCACCTCGCCCGTGTTGCCGTCCAGGCCGGTCGAAGACGCGTGCCTCAGCACCCGGCCAAAGGCCTCGTTGTAGAGCCTCGCGTGAAGGTCTTCGTCGGTGACGTCCACCGTTTCCCGCCGCACAGCTTCCTCGAGGTGTTGCTGGAACTCCGCAACACTAGCCGCGAGGTGCTGCTCGGCGGCCGTGAACCCGGCCTGCGCACGGCGCAGGGCGGGCCCCTCCGCCGAGGTGTCGAAGGACTCGGCGGGGGGAAGCGGCACCTCGCCGTACTTGTGCGTCGTCCACATGGTCTCGGTCAACATGAGCATTCTCGCCAGCGTCTCATCCTCCCAAACCGCGTAACCGGCACTCATCAGGTCCTCGGCGTGCGGGATCCGGCTGAGCAGGACCGCGATACGGCTGACCAGGCCGCGGCGCACACTGGCCAGGGGGGCGGACGACCACGAGGGATTCGGGGCGGCTCTTGGAAGCAACAGTTCCGCGTTCGCAAGCAGGCCGTTCACGATTCCCCAGCCGTTCGGCTGCGACGCGGCCCGCTGATCGAGTTGCTCCTGGTCCTCGGACAGCTGGGCCGAGAATTCGCGCCGGTAAGCGGCGTAGCGGTCGAGGTCCTCCGGACTTCCCCGCATCTCTTCGAACTCGACTCGCAGTTCGCCGGCCAAGATCTCCGCGCGACGCGGATCCAGCGCCGCCGCGACCACCGTGACGAAATCTTCGCGGACGTCCTCGCCGACCTCCGCGTGCGCGCCGATCAGTCCCGCCGCTCGGTCAAGCAGCTCCGCGCGTACGTTCTCGCCTTCCTGGTCGGCTATAGCCGCCAGGCTGCGCCTGGCTTCCGGCACCGCCCGCGCATCGAATTCCGGCAATGCGCTGATCAGCTCGCGGGCCGGTCTCTCCGGATCGGCGCGTGCCTCGGCGACCGCCGCCTCCATCAGCCGCCACACGCGTGCCTGGTCGATCGCCAGTGGACCGAGCCGGGGGTCGGGTGCCGGGCGTTCGTCGAGCAGCCCGGCCGCGTCCGCGAGATCCGGCTCCTCACCCCGCTCGACTGCCGCACGAAGGTACTCGGCACCGCGTTCGAAGTCCTTCCGCCGACGCGTCTCCAGTTCGGCGAGCGAGCGGCCCCACTGCCAGCGTCGGGATGCCCGACGCCAGCCCCCGGTGATCCGGACGCGTTGATCCACAGCGTCGTTGAACCACTCTTCCAGCGAGGACCAGAGCGGCTCCCTGACGTCCCATTTCTGCTCGACAAGCGAGTGATCCGGGGAATTCAGCAGGTCCGCCACGAAATCGCGAAGGTCCCCGTAGCGCTCGGCGCGATGTGGCAAACCCGGATCCCCGAAATCGGTTTCCCGGAGCGGCCCAAGCACGGTGGCCGCACGAATCCACAGGTCCATCATATTCGCCGAAGACAATTCCTTCAGCCGCGAACGCGCTTCCGCGGCCAGCTCGGCGAGCGTTTCCAGCGGATCGGCCGAAGGAGCGGTGTCCACCTCCTCTTGGGTCGTCGCGCCACCCGTGTCCTCATCCTCACCGAGGTCCGAACCCGCGCCGCTCTCGGTCTCCGAATCCGGCTCTTCTTCGGTTTCGCCTTCGTTTTCGCTGGAATCCGCAGAAGAACTCGCGTCGTCGTCGACCTCCATGGATTCCCTGACCGACCCGAACAACGCGTGTCCGATATTGCGCCCGAGGGTGAAATGATTCCGCAAAGCGCGCATCTCTGCTCGAAACTCACTGATCAAGTGATCGACGTGTGCCTTGCCCGGGTAGTTCAGTGCCAGGAAACCGATCAGCTCGGCCGCGCGCGGGTACACCTCGTGCCGACGCGGGCCGAGCAAATCCTCCCCGGCCTCCTGCCAGCGTCGTCGCGTCGCACCGTCCGCCTTCCCGAGGGCCGCGATCCCTTTCTGAAGGTGCGCGACCGCGCCCGGGGCCGCCCACCGCATCAGCGACCCCGCCCAGTCCCACGCCTCCAGTGACGACACCAGTTCACGCGTCGTGCCGAGTCGCGCGGGAGCGGTCAGCGCTGGAGCCCGTACCGAGAGGAGGTTCCCCAGTACCGCCGCGAACCAATCCTTGGCACCGGACCGTCCACCCCGGTCCCACGGCTCGCCCGATCGGCCGAGCCACTCCGTTCCCTTGACGCGCCATTCCTCGAACTGCCCCTGCTCTGCTTCCGCCACCGCCGTGAGCACCTTCCGCAACTCGGCATCCGACGGCCGGGAGCCGCTTAGGTGAAGCACCAGCAGATCAGCCAGCCAAGGAGGCGCGGTGCCGAGCAGTGCCGTGGCGGCGGTCCTCGCTCGCCGGGCGGCTACCTCCCGGAAGCCCTTGGCCAGCTCCAGCCGATAGCCGACAGCCTCCGCGAAGTCCTGAAGCAGCAACCGCTCCAGGTCGCTACGACCCGCTCCCGGCGCCAGGCTGATCGCCTTGAAGCCGTTGACGCGGCGACTCTCGTCACCGCCTCGGGTATGCCATGCATACGCGTTCTCCACTTCCTGGACGCTTGCCCAATACCGCCCGAGAACCCGCTGAAGACCGACCTCTGATGCTCCTGCGGACAGGAATTTTTCATACACCGATTCCCGAAGGTAGTTCGCCATTTCCCGCTGTTCCGAGTCGTCGGAGGCCGCCACTCCCGGGCGCTTCCCGGTACGCAGGAGAGCGTGCGCCATGGTCACCGTCATCCTCGAACGCAGGTATTTCACCCGATCCAGCGTTTCCTCTTCCAGTTCGGGCAGCGGTGGCAGGTCCAGGAGTTCTTCGGCATCGCGCATCCGATGCGCGACACCGGCACCGGACCGTTCGAACTCGGTGACCCACCAGGGCACCTTCCAGAACAAGGCGAGGAGTTCGTCGGTATCGGTCCGTCCCGGCAGGTCCGGGCCGAGGATTTCCTCGGCACCGGTCCGCAGGCCGCCCAGCAACGGATGGTCCCAGTTGTCGTAGTACAGATGCGCCACGAACAGATCCTCGACGAGCTCCCTGGCGGGCCCGTCCGGGAGGTCCAGCTCGCCGAAGAGCGCGGTGCCGAACCGCTGGACCAATCCCTCCCGCCGGTTCGCGGGGTGACCGGCCCATTTCCCACCCACGAGTTTCCACAGCTCATCGAGTTCGCCGTGCCACCGCTCGCGCAGCGCGTGGATCTTGGCTATGTCCGGTACCGGCCTCCTTCTCCTCGCCAGAACCATCGGCCGGTAGCCGGTTTTCGTCACCTCCGCGATCTCGCTCAGCCGCACCGCGGCCGGGGGATTGCGAAGGCTGCCCACGGCACTCGCCTCCGCACGCAACCGGCTGGCGCGGTCCGCGACCTTTTTCTCCGCCATGCCATTCTCCACCACGTCGTTGTGCAGCCAGGAAGCGACGACGCCGATCATCGGTGTCAGCAAGCGCGCCGACGGACCGTCGGAGAAAGGGCCGCCGAGCAGTTCCTCGGCCTTGGTACGGGTCGCGGCGGGAATATCGAGTTGGTACAGGGCCAGTCGTGCCAGGGCGTGTTCGTGCTCGGCGTCCGGCTCGAACGCGTCCAGCCAGGCACGCGCGGTCTCCACGTTCTTCATCTGCCTCAGCTGGCGGTTTTCGACGAGGAGAGTGGTCCGACGCGAGATCTCCTGAAAGTGCAGGTCGGGTGTCACCTCGCCGATCCGGGACAGCTCGACGGCCAGGAGATCCACCAGCACCGGCCGCGCGCGCAGCCACCGCCGTGCCAGGTCGCCGGGCAGCTTCGCCCGCCGCACCGCGCGAGACAGCGACTCGTCGGCCGCCGTGCGTCTGTAGGCCGCCTCGCCGAAGTCGGACTCGCCCAGGTCACTCGCGGCGTTCCGCACGATCGAACGCCAGCTCGCCGACCGCTCGATCGCCTCGACGTGGGAACTCGCGCGTGCGAGCACGCGCGAATCGAGCAAGGTCCGCACGTTCCGGGTGACCGGGTCGGCCAGCAGCTCTCGCAGCGCCCGTTCCGAGGCGTCGGTACCGGAGTGCCATTGGTACAGGCGCGCGGCGTGTACCACCCGTGCCGCGGACACGGCGAAGGAACGGCCGTCGCTCGGCAGGTCATCGCCGACGAGCCGAAGGGCCGTCCTCCGCTCAGGATCGGGAAGGCCATCGAGGAATGCTTTCGCCTGGGCGAAAGGAGCGGCAAGCTGCGCGCGCAGCGCCCGTTCCACGGCGACCGGCTGCGACAGGTCGACATCATCGCGCAGTTTCCGGAACTGGTCCCGAAGATCGGCGATCATCTCCCCCGCATCCGGTGTGTGCGGATCGACGTACGACCGCGCCACAAGATTCACCAGGTCAAGAAGCAGGTCCCGCTCCCGCAAGCTGCGCGGAGAGATGTCGAACAGCTTCTCGACCGCCATGGTGTCTACTTCGGACTCGGTCTCCGATGCGTCCGCAAGCGCCTTGCGCAGCGCCGAAAAGTCCCGGAAGGCGTCGATGGCCGTCGTGGCGGCGGGCGCATGCGCGGCACGCCTTTCCTGCGCCCGCGCGCGTAGTGCGGCGAGGTCCGGAGCGTTCCAGACAGCCAGGAATTCCGCTATGTCACCCGGCTCCGCCGCCCACTCGGCCAGCCGGACGGCGTGCGCGAGGACCAACGCTTCGTCCAAATCGGACACGTTCTCGAACAATGCCGAGACCAGTCGCGACGCGGCCAGCCGCTGCTCTTCGGGCAACGCGGTGAACGCCGCCTCGGCATCGCGGTCCGGCTTGTTCGCCGGAACACTCCGGGGCGCGCCACCGAGCATTCGCGGCCTGCTCTCTCGCTGCGGCCGGGGCCGGTCGGCGAGCTGTTTGATGAGCCGCTGCGGATCCCGGTCGAGGTTGCTGCCGGGCCGGAGTGAGGGCATCCTCACGAGCCCGTCGCGCAGCTTGCCCTGGTCTATGCGGCCGAACTCGTACTTGCCGGTGGGCAGTGCGGCGGGCAGCCCGGTCGTGGCGTCGAGTACCCGCACCTGCCCGCGCCCGGTCTTCCAGACGCCGAGGAAATGGTCGGACCCGTTGCGCTGCTTCACCACGGCGAGGCCCGACTGGCGGACGTCCAAGCCGTCGGCGACATCGAGAAGGCTCTGTTCCGCGGCGTCGTACTCCTCGAACGCCGCGATGCCGAACGCGCGTTGGACGCCGATCTTTTCGCCGTACATCCAGTTTTTCGCGGTTGGTTCGAAGGTGTACTCGAGATAGGTCTCCATCGAGTTGTACAGGGCCGCGGTGGCGTAGGCGGACAGACCGGAGTAGTCGGGGTGGTGCCGCAGCGCTCCTGGCAGGTGCAGGAGCGCCGTGATCTGCCGTAGGTGGTTGGCGTTGATGTCGATCCACGCGCGTGCGTCGTCCAGGAACTCGAAGGCGTCGGCGCTCACGCGGCGGGGGTTCGGCAACCCCGCCAGATCCGTGATGAGCTCCCGGACCAGGTCGGCCGCGTCGGCGACGGCGACATCCGTGTCATGGTGTTGCCGATGCACCGCGAACAGTTCGTGCGCGGCCAGCGCGACAACCTGCCCCAGCTTGGTTTCGACGAATTCGCGACCGCCGAGGACACCCGGCGTCATGTCCGCCACCATGTTCTCCACGACCTGCCGGACATCGAATTCCGCCTCGGCATCCCACGTCTCGGGGGGAAACGACCACCGCAGGGTTTCCGCGCGTGCCATGATGATGTCGCCGGTCCAACCAGCTCGCGGCCGCTCAAGGCCGTCGATGGCCGTCGTCGCGCTCTGCTCGGGCGATGGCGCGGCCTTCACGGGGCCGTGGAGTTCGACCTGGAGCAGTTCGGCGAGTGCCGCCACCGCCGATCGCACGGATTCCGCCTGGCCGCGGAGTACCGCGTCCGCCGCGACGATCGCAAGCGGCTCCCAGGTCAGACCATGCTCGCGCAGCGTGCCCTGATCGAACACGGTCCGCACGGTCTCCGCCGCCTTTTCCCGCAACCGCCGTCGCGTGAGGTCCTCCTCTTCCGACGGCGTTTCCCGCATCGACCTGATCACGTCCAGCGCGATGGCTTTCGCCACGGCCGGAACGAACTCCTCTGGATCGGAGGGAAGGCCGGACGGCAGCCTGTGCTTCAGCGCCTCGTTACCGCCCCAGGCGTGCAGAATCACGGTTTCGACGGCCTCCTCGAGACCGAGCCCGCCCAGCAGGGACCGGATCGCGATCAGTACCTGGCGGCCGTCCGCGTTCAACTGCCGGTACACCGAGCGCAGCCGCGTCGCCTGGATCGCTCGCCGTTCCTGGGCCGCCGGGCCGTCCTCGGCCTCGGCGATCCGCAACCGCGCGGCCGTGCCGAGCAGGAAATGCCGGTCCCATCGCGGCCGTTCCCCGTCGAGGTCGGCCAGAAGCGGCCTGCCCGTGGCATCGATCGCCGAGGCGTGCAGCTCGTCGTAGCCGGACAGCATGCCGCGCAGTTCGGCTTCCATGCGGTGGTGCGGCCACATCGCGTGCAGCACGTCGACCAGGCCGACCCCGCCGTCGGAGTCGACGACCAGGTTCCAGGCACGAGACCACTTGCCGTCCCGCTTGCCCGCCACCACCGCCGAAGCACCGGGTTTCCCGGACAGGGCCACGATCAGCGCGTCCACACCACCGGGTACCCGCTCGAAGTCGGCGGCGGTGACGTTTTCTTCCGCCTCCTCCGCGGGGACGGGTTCGCCGGTTTCGGCTTCCCGCTGCCGCTGATGAACGTTCTGGTGGTACTCCACCACCGGCCGCATCGCCGGAATACCGGACAGCCACCACGCGCTGCCCGGGTCCGCCGCCCCCCAACGAGCCAGCGTGGCCGGGATACCGCCCTCGTGGGCGGTAGCGGTGTCGACCGGCCCCAAGGCGTCCCGCCAGCCGCCAATGCCGAGCCCGTCCGGCGGCCGCTTCAACTTCGCCTGCTGGACCCGGTAACCACGCCAGGTGAGCGAGCTGTCATCGGAGAGGTCGAACAACCGGTGCAGCGTCGCACCCGCTGCCACGGGCCGCCACGCGCCCTTGCGGAACTCGGCGTTGGTCACCGACACCGCCCGTGCGCGGAACGCTGGGACGCTCGCGATGAACTTCGTCGCCGCCAGCAGCACCAGCTCGGGGTTCTCGTGCCGGGCGACGAGGTCGCGGACGGCCGGGTAGTAGATGTCGTTCGGCCGCCGGTAGAGATAGAGGATCAGCACATCGGCGACCTTCGCCACCAGGTCTGCCGAACGTTCGTGATCCGATAGCGAGATCTTTTCCACCGCCGAAGAGGCGGCAGGCGATACCCAGGACAGGGCACCTCCGCCGCCCACCGCGGACAGCAGTGGAATCGGGCCCACGCCGCGCCGGATTCCGTGCAGCAGACCCGGTCCTCCCCCGTCGAGCACCGAGTCGTGGTCCTGCCAGTAAGGCTCTTGCGCCGGACCTTCGTCCGCCCAGTCGGACTCGTCCGGTGAACGGTCCGACCAGTCGGACCCGGTCACCGACCCTTCGTCCGATCGGTCGTTCCCGCCGGGCTTCCGGTCGAAAAGGTCGGCGGGAATGCCAAGATCGCGGTACCCGAACAGCTCGAGCTGGGTCTTTTCCGCCTGCTCCGCCTTCGCGGCCATGGCGTGCAGCCCGGCCGGATGACGCCTGCTCATGACGAAGGCGTCGTTGTTGATCATCTGACCGGTGTCGTTCTCCTCCTCGCCGTCCAGGACCAGCATGGCCCAGCCGTCCGCGGCTTTGCGCACCTGCTCGAACACGTCCGGCCGCTGCAGGATGGTGTCGCCGTCCAGGTAGAGAGCTCCGAGCAGGTAGCCCAGCATCCACCTCAGGTCGTCACTGGCCCGGACGTAGCCGTTCGGGCCGGACAGGGCGCGTTCCAGCAGGGTGTGCCCAACGGCGGCGGGAAACACCTTGCCCAGCGGGAACTCGTCGATGTTGACCACCCAGAGACCGTGTCGCGTGGCGAACTGCGCCATTCGCCATACCGCTTCCAGCCGATCGTCCCGCGTACCGGGCTCGGCCAGCGCACGGTCGATCTCCGGCCTGGGGACATCGGTGAACAGGACCATCGGTCCCTTGAACCGGCGCCGGGTCGCGATGACGCCCTCGACGAAGGCCGCGGTGCGCGAGTCTCCTTCGACGGGTCCGCCAAGCCAGATGTTGAACTGCGCGGCCGCGATCTCCCTGGCATCGGGCAGCGGGGTATTCGTCCGAACGTGCTCCGGGAGCGCGTCGAAGGCGGCCCGGTCGCGATCGGTCCACGCCGACTCCAGGATCCGGACCTCCTGGCCCGCCTCGTCGAGTTCGTCCGTGGTCAGCGGCCGGTCGGGCAAAACCGAGCCGACCATGTCCGCGTGCTTGAGCAGCCCCCACGTCTGCCGCAGCGTCAGCTCGCGCAGATCGACGTTCAGCGCGTCGGGCACCTGGGGAATGCCGGTATTGCCGAACAACCGGGGCCCCTGCGTCCGGTGCTCGTCGAGTTTTCCTTCGCGCCGGTACACGTCCTCCGCACGCTGTTCCAAGCCGGTGACCATCCGGTGGATCCATGCCGTGTCCTCTTCGGTGAGCGGATCGGCCGCGCCGTCCTCGGCGGGTGGCGCGTTGCTCCGTTCCAGATCGGACTCGAAACCGGACACGGCCAGCGAGGGGGTGGTGGGGTGGCTGGGTGTGGTGTCGGTGATTTCGGAGGGTTGGTAGGTGGTGTGGTCGTGTGGTGGTGTGCTGCCGGGGAGTGCTTTGGCGGTGGGCATGAACCACACCCGCAGCCCGTGATCGGCGGGCGGATCGAATTCAAGACCGCTCTCGCCGCTGATGAAGTGGACTTCACGGTCGGGATCGACGTGCGCGTTGAACAGGTCCGTGTCTTCGCCGTCTTGGACGAGGACGAAGCCGTGTGCGTGCGGCCCTTGTTCTTTCAGTTGCGTCCGGATGGTGTCGAATCCGGTTTCCCTGAACCGGGACCGGAACA
>NZ_BAAANN010000060.1:0-36608 GCF_039529815.1 Amycolatopsis minnesotensis
GGGACAGGTCCTCAACATCGTCTACCTGACCCCCAAGGCCGCCACCTCCGGCGGCTTCTTCCCCAAGGGCGTCAACGGCGAAGTGAACACCAGCGCCGACAACGGCTGAGCCGGGACTCAGCGCTGGACGCGCACCGGGAGGTCGGCGAGCGCGGCCAGCACCGGGGTCGCGTCGAGCAGGAGCCGCAGGTCCTCGGCGGGCAGTTCCGAAAGCTTGTCCGCGAGCGCCTTGGCTTCGGAGTGCGCGAACGACCGCATGGTCACCTCGCCTGCCGTAGTGGCGACGACGTGGGTCGCGCGGCCGTCGCTGGGGTCGGGCTCGCGCTGGACGAGCCCGGCCTCCTCCAGGCCGGCGACCGCGGTCGTGGCCGTCGGCTGGGAGCACGGGACGCGCTCGGCCAGCGCGCCGATCCGCATCGGGCCGTGCTGCGCGAGCAGGGCGAGGACGATGAGCTGGGTCGGGTGCACCGACCCGGTGCTGCTGCTGCGCCGCAGGCTCCGCATCAGCCTGTGCATCGCGATCACTACCCGCAGCGCATCATCGATGCTCACCTTCGTCGCCGTCATGGACCAGGACAGTTTCAGGTTCGGCTCGTCCCTGTCCAGCCACAACGCCATGGACAACGTCCGTTCGAGACCACGACGACACCCCTGGGTGATGTGCGGCGATCGGGCCCCCGTCCCTGCGGCGAGATGCCCGATCAGTTGCCCGAACGGCTCCTTTCTGGTGACCTTTTCTCCCTCAAGTGATCCGGCTCACAGCGATACCTGGGCGGGTTGTCCGGAAAAGAACTGAAAGCCTGCTCACTCGTGACAACTTCGCCCTGTCATGAGGCGTCTTCAAAAACATGCACGCGAGCAGTATTCGGCTGGATTCTTCACTCGGCCTCATCATCGTTTCGGTACTGGCGTTGCTCGCCGTCATCGCGGTGCCGTGGTTCTGGGACAAGTGGCGCTGGAAGCGCACGCTGCGCAGCGCGTCCACCGTGCTCGCGGTGCTGCTGGTGCTGATGTCGAGCGGGCTCGCGCTCAACATGATCGGCGGGTTCTTCCCCACCCTCGGCTCGCTGATCGGGACCTCGGTGAACCCCGGCGAGGGCACCAACGGCGAGGGCGGCGCCAACGGCGCCGGGCTGGGCAGGCTCGCCGAGGCCAACTACCAGCGCGCGCTGCAGGGCAAGGGATCCACCGTGCACATGCGGGTGAAGGGCAAGCGCACCGGGATCGACCGCGACGTCAACGTCTACTTCCCCGCCGCCTACGCGGATCCGGCGTGGCAGGACCGGCTCTTCCCGGTGGTCGAATGGTTCCCGAACTACCCGTCCGGCCCGGAGGTGGCGATCAACACCTACAAGCTGCCCGAGGCGCTCGACGCCGCGATCAGCAAGGGCAAGCTGCCGCCGTCGGTCGTGATCATCCCCGACCCCAGCGGCCAGCCCCGGATCAACCACGACTCCCAGTGCGTCGACGCGGTCAACGGCGGCGCCAACGACACCTACCTGTCCGCCGACGTCCGGCAGTGGGCCGTGCAAACCCTCCGCGTGTCCCCGGAACGGCGCGCGTGGTCGCTGGTCGGCTGGTCCTCCGGCGGCTACTGCGCGATGAACCTCGCGGCGCGGCACCCGCAGTGGTACGCGAACGTGATCAGCATCAGCGGCTACGACAAGGCGCAGACCGGGGTGGAAACCGGCGGCGACCTGTTCAAGGGCCGCAAGGACATCGGGGACGCGAACACGGTCAGCCGAACGCTCCACCAGAACCCGCCCGCGCTCGACATCCTCGCCATCGCGGGCCAGCGGGAGCCGGACGAACTCGCCGCCATCGACACGATCAAGTCCGCGCTCGTCTCCCCGACGAAGCTGTTCACCTGGACCATCCCCGACGCGGGGCACAACGTGAACACGCTGAAGTCGCAGCTCGGCCCGGTGCTGAGCTGGCTGGGACAGCGGAGCGCGACGCCGAACCCGCCACCGGACCCGCCGGTGGCCGGGACCGGCGGCGTGCAGCCGTGGGCGTTGCCGAACACCGGCACGAACGGCGCGCTGACCGGGGTCGAGCAGTGATCTTTCGTCCATCGTGGATTATCCACAGTGGACGGCCACTGTGGATACCGGGGCGTGAGCGCGGCGAAGGTGCGCACTTGGGTCGCTGAAGGCGTCCTTCGGGGATTTGAGCGGGCCGCGGAGGCCCTATTCCGCCAGAAGGCCCGCGTCGTTGGCGAGGATGGCGGCTTGCACCCGGTTCGCGCAGCGGAGTTTCACCAGAATCCGGCTCACGTGCACCTTCACCGTGCCCGCGGACAGGTCGAGCCGCCTGCCGATCTCGGCGTTCGCCATGCCGTGGCCCAGCATCACCAGCACTTCGCGTTCGCGGTGGGTCAGCGCGCGAAGGCGCTCCCGCGCACGGGCGGCGCGCTCGTCCCCGCCGGAACCCGCGAAACCCGCGGAACCGGCGGCGAGACTGCGCTCGATGACCTGCCGGGTCACGCGCGGGGAAAGCACGGCGTCACCCGCGGTCGCGGCGCGCACCGCGTGCAGGATCTGCGTCGGCTCGGCGTCCTTGAGCAGGAAACCGGCGGCGCCCGCCCGCAACGCCCGTGCCACGTAGGCGTCGTCCCCGAACGTGGTCAGCACGATCACCCGCACTTCCGGGGCGACCGCGGCGATCTCCTCCAGCGCGGCGAGCCCGTCCACCTTCGGCATCCTGATGTCGAGCAGCGCGACGTCGATCCGCTGTCGCCGGACCGCCTCGACCGCCTCCGCTCCGTCGCCCGCTTCGGCCACCACCTCGATGTCGTCGGCTTGGCTCAGCAGCAGCGCGACCCCGGCGCGCAGCAGGGGTTCGTCATCGGCGAGCAGTACCCGGATCGGGGTCATTCCGGGCGCCCCGGAAGGCCGATCTCGAACACGGTCTTCTCCGCGAGCCCGTCTTCGCCGAAGCAGAACCGGAACACCGCCGCGACGGCCGCGTCGGGCGAGTCGTCGGCCGAAACGTAGGCGCATTCGGTGCCGTCGGGTCGTGGCGGCTCGTGGCCGCCGGCGGCGATCTCCGCGACGGGCTCGTTGGGGCCGAACCATTCCTCGACCTCGTTGGGCGTCATGCCGAGCTGGACGCTGGCCAGCGGGTCCTCGCTGTCCACCGGGGCGAGCGGCGGCACGAACGCGAGCGTCATCAGCAGCAGCGCGTCCACCGCCGCCAGCCCGGTGCCCAGCATGAGCCCGGAGACGAGCCCGGCGACCGGCCGTCCCACCGCGACGGGCTCGTCCGCGGCCACCGGGGTGTCCACACTGGACGGTTCGTGCACCGGGAGCGCGGTGGTCGGCAACGACATCGACACGACGAAGTCGCCGCCGTCCTCCGCGCCCGCGGTGAGCTTCCCGCCGAGCAGGCGCGCCCGTTCCTGGAGCGCCACCAGGCCGCGGCCGGTGCCGGGCAACCGGTCCGGTGCGGCGCCGGAGGGCTCGGGGCCGTTGCGCACCTCGACCAGCACCCGGTCACCGTGGTCGACGGTGACCGTCACCGGCGCGGCCGCCGCGTGCTTGTGCACGTTGGTCAGCGCCTCGCGCACCACGCGGTGCACCGCGCGGCGCAGCGGTGGCGGGGCGGCGGCGAGATCGGGGCCCCGCCAGTCGAGCGTGACGTCGATTCCGCCGGCCCGCGAGGATTCCACGAGCCGCGCCACGTCCGCTTCGGTGCCGGTCGCCTCCTCCGAGTCGGCCGGTTCGGCGTCGGGCCGCAGCGCGCCGAGCGAGTGGCGCAGCTCGTCGAGCGCGGTCCTCGCGGTCGACCGGACCTGGTGCGCGGCCTCGTAGAGCTTCGGTTCCTGGCCCTTCGCGGCCACTTCGAGCGCGCCGCAGTACACCGAGATGAGGCTGAGCCGGTGGCCGAGCTGGTCGTGCATCTCACCAGCGATCCGCGACCGCTCTTCGAGCCGTGCTTCCGACCGCGCGAAATGCCTTGCCTGCGCGAGGAATTCGGCGCGCTCGCCCAGCGCGACGAAGAGCCTCGCCTGCTGCGTCTGCACGGTGCCGACGAGTCCCGGCACCGCCATGCAGATGATCGTCGAAATGGCGATCACCACCACGACGTACTTCCACCGGAACGCGGGCTGGGTGAGCAGCACGACCGCGACCGGGATCAGCGCGGCGGGGCCGAACACCGCCCACCGGCGGCCCGTGGTGCGCAGCCGCCCGCCCGCGCCGTAGGCGACCGCGGCGCACGCGGCACCGGTCGCGGGGAACAGGCCGAACAGCACGGCCGCGCCGAGCAGCGCGGCCACCGGCCAGACGCGCCGGAGCCCGATCAGCACCGCGGCGCAGGCGAGCACCCCGGTCAGCACGGGCGCGGTCGATTCCAGCACACCGGGCCAGCCCCACGACGGGACGAGATCGGCCAGTGCGAGGGTCAGCACGGCCACGAACGCGATGAGGACGACGTCGACGGCCACCGCGAAGCCCGCGCCGGGCCGTCGCCACCGCGCCAGCTTCTGCCGCATGTCCCGCCGCTCCCGCCCGTCCGCTTCTCCCGCCGCGGAAAGCATCACACGAACCGGTCTCACCTGCTCGTACCGGCCGGTGGGGCGAGGCCGATCGGCACGGTGAGCCGCGCGCACAGGAACTCCTCACACAGGTCCCATTTCACGACCTGCCGGTAGAAGCGGGCCTGCGGGCTGCCCGGCCCCGGCTGCTGCGCCCCCGCGCCCGTGCACCCGGCGGCGAGCGCGGCGACCACGAGTACGGCGAAGACCCGCCGCGTCCCTCCCCGTGGCGGTTTCCGCGCTCGCCTCGCCCCCATCGCACGCTCCTCCGCATCTCCGAAACCGAAACCGTCCCGGAGAAGGCAACCGCACGAGCGGCGCTGGGCACGACCGTCCCCGGTCGCGGATATCCCGCCCGGCCTCCGCCGAGCGGGCTACCCCGAAAGGCATACGGCGCGCTACTCGCGCAGGCCGATGGCGTCGATGGGACGGGCGCGGAGGCCGAGCCGGGTGGGTATGGCGAGCGAAAGCAGGCCCAGCAGCGCCGCCGCGCCGATGATGCCGAGGTACACCGCGACCGGCCCGGACGGCACCGGGGTGCCGGTGAAGCCGATGCTCAGCATCGTCAGCGGCAGCACCGGGATGAGGGAGCCGACCACGATCGCGATCCCGGTCACCACGAACGCCTCCGCCCGCATCATGCGCCGCACCTGGCCCCGCGTGGTGCCGACGAGCCGGAGCAGGGCGAACTCGCGCCGCCGCTGCGCCGTCGTCATCACCAGCGTGTTGCCGACCGAGATCGCAATGTAGGCCAGTATCACGCCGATGGCCACCAGGTTGACCCAGAACTGGATGGACGCGTCGCTCCGGTCCGCCGCCCGCACGGCTTCCCTGCCGTTGACCACCAGGCCCGGGTACCGCTCGGCCAGCACGCCCAGCGCCGCGGCGTCACCGCCGGGGGCCAACCGGACGAGCACCGAGCTGTCCATGCGGTCGGTGGTGTGCGCGCGGGCGAGCGCGGCGGGCAGCACGTAGTCGCCGAACGCGAAGTCCCGTTCGTAGGTGGCGACGAGCCGCAGGTTCGCCGGCGCGCCATCGCCGAAGTGGAAGTCGACCCGGTCGCCGATCTTCTTGTCCAGCCAGCTCGCCTCCGACGCGCTCAGCGCCACCGCGTCCCCGCGCAGATCGGCGAAATTCCCTTGGACGGCACCGAAATCGAGCGGACCGCGCGCCTGACCGCCGTCGACACCCTGCACCGGCTTCTTCTCGACGGCCTTCCCGTTCCCCTCGGCCTTCGCGACGATGATATTGGTACGGACCACTGAGGTCGCCGCCGCGACTCCGGGGATTCGCCGTGCCGCCTCGGCCACTTCGGGCGAAAGCCGACCGGTGCTGCTGGTGAGCACGTGGTCGGCCGTCGTCGCCAGCCGGGTTTCGTCCTGCACCGCGGCGGTGGTGGTGGCCTGGCTGAAGAAGTTCGTGATCGCGAACCCCACCGCGAGCATCAGCGGCGTGACGGCGGCGGCCATGCGCCGCGTGTTGGCACTGGTGTTCGCGGCGGCGAGGTAACCGCCGACCCTGGACAGCCTGCTCAGCGGGCCCGCGATCACCCGCACCGCCAGCGCGACCACCTTCGGCCCCAGCAGCGCGAGCCCGATGACGAACAGCAGCGCCGCGACCCCGCTCAGCGCGCCCGCGATCTGGCTGTGCAGGAACAGCGGCACCGTGGACGCCCCCACGCCGAGTGCGAGGAACACGCCGCCGGCGATGGCGCGCGCCTTGCCGAGCGCGCGCCGTTCCACCGAGGCTTCGCCGAGCGCTTCGACGGGCGAGATCTTCGACGGACGCCTTCCCGCGGTCCACGCCCCGGCGCGTGCCGCGCCGAGCCCGAGCACGAACGCGATGGCCAGCGGCAACGGCCCGATCGTCAGCGCGAAATCCGCCGGCACCACGCCGATCGCGGCGAACGCGGCACGCAGGCCCTGCGCGACGGCGATGCCCGCGACACTGCCGAGCGCCGCCGCGATCGCGGCCACCAGCGTGGTTTCGACGCCGATGAGCTTGCGGATCTGCTTCGGGGTGGCCGCGATCGCCCGCAGCAGCGCGAACTCCCGGCGCCGCTGCTCGATGGCCAGCGCCAGCGTGCCCGACACGACGAACAGCGTCACCATCAGCACGGTCCCGCCGAAGGACCCGGAAATCGCGATCAGCATCCCGCGCGTCTGCCCGACGTCGCGGAACTCGACCGTGCTCCGGTCCACCCCGGTGGTCACCGAAACCTGTTCGGCGCCAAGGGTTTCCTCGATCCGGTCGGCGAGGTCGCCCGCGTCCGTCCTGTCGGCGGCGAGCACCCCGATCGCGCTCACCTGGCCGGGGCGGCCGAACAGCTCGTTCGCCCGAGCGTCGGAGAAGAACACCGCGGACTGCCGCGAAAACCCGTCCGCGCCAGGCGGTGCCGCGATCCCGGACACCCGGAACGGCGCAGGGCCGCCCGTGGTCGCGAGGCGGACGCGCGCGCCGACGGAAACCCCGGCCCGGCGCGCCAGTTCGGCGTCGAGCACGACCTCGTCCGGCGCCGAGGGCGGCGCACCGGCCCGCAACGCGAACGGCGCCAGTTCCGAGGAAGCCCAGTTGTGGCCGAGCGACGGCGTTCCCCCGGGCCCGGTCAGCGGGCCGCTCCCGGTGACCACGTTCGCCGGGAAGGTCACCTCCCCGATCGCCGCGCGCACCCCCGGCACACCCGCGATCCGGTTCGCGGCCGAGGCCGCCAGCGGAGGCTGTTCGGTCACCTGCTGGGATTCGAGGGCTTCGGAGCCGGGTGGTTTCACCGTCTGGTTGCCGCCTGCCACGACGGACGCGGCCGCGTAGCGCTGCGTCGGCACCCCCGAGCTGATTCCCGACTCCATCAGCATTCCGCACGCGGCGACCACGGCGGTACCGCACAGCACCGCGAGGAACGCGCCGACGAACCCGGCCTTGCGCGCCTTGATCGTCTGCCAGGCGAGGTCGCGCACGCTCACCACTCCCCGAGGTGGGTCATGCGCTCGGCGACCTTGTCCGGCGTCGGCGCGCTCAGCTCACCGGCGAACCGCCCGTCGGCGAGGAACAGCACGCTGTGCGCGTACGACGCGGCGACCGGGTCGTGGGTCACCATCAGCACCGTCTGGCCCGTCGAATCGACGAGCCCGCGCAGCAGTTCCAGCACCTGCCGCCCGGTGCGGGTGTCCAGCGCGCCGGTCGGCTCGTCGGCCAGCAGCACCTCGGGCTTGGTGACCAGCGCGCGGGCGATCGCCACCCGCTGCTGCTGGCCACCGGACAGCTCGGCAGGCCGCCCGCCCAGCTTCGCCGCGATGCCGACCCGTTCGGCGACCTCGCGCAGCCAGCCCCGATCCGCCCGCTGCCCGGCGAGCCGCAACGGCAGCGTGATGTTCTGCTCGACGGTCAGCGATGGCAACAGGTTGTAGGCCTGGAAGACGAACCCGATCCGCTGCCTGCGCAGCTCGGTGAGCCGGGTTTCGCTCAGCCCGGACAGCTCGGTGCCGCCGAGCAGCACCCGCCCCGAAGTCGGCCGGTCGAGGCCGGCCGCGCAGTGCAGGAACGTGCTCTTGCCCGAACCGGACGGCCCCATCACCGCGGTGAAGCTGCCGCGGCGCAGGCCGGCGGTGACCCCGTCGAGCGCGGTGATCGCGCCGTCGCCGGAGCCGTACACCTTGCGCACCGACTCCAGTGCGAGCGCGTAGGTCCCGTGAGTCCGCTGTGGACTCACCTGTGGACTCACCTGTGGACTCGTCTCGGCCCGGTCCGCCGTCCGCCCCTGTGTCCTCATCATTTCCCTTTCCACCACGCCTGCCCCACCTCTGTGGGCACGACAAACGTAGGTTCGGAAAGGGGGTCCGCTCGACCGCGCGGGCATGCCTGTTCATGGTGTAGCCAGCACCACCACGACCGATCGGGTCAGTCCAGCAGGCCGTCGTAGTCGGGCAGCTTGAAGGTCCGCTCGGCGTGCCCGCCGACGAGATCGGTGGCGCTGTTGCCGAGGTTCGCGACGATCGTGTAGCCGTTCTTCTCGATCTCCGCGCGCGAACGGGTCTTGGGCACGTTGAGCGGTTCGGTGCTCAGCGTCGGCCGGAGGAAGAGCCCGTCGACGGGGTAGCCGACCCGCGCCAGGTTGCTCGCGGTGAGATCGCGCAGGATGTCCGGCCTGCCGGTGACGAAGAAGATGGCGGCGCCGTGCTCCTTCGCCCGCTTCGCGAGCGCCAGCATCGGCGGAATCGCGGGAATCGTCACCAGGTCGAAGTGGTAGTGGGTTTCCAGGGTGGTGTTGTCGATGTCGAACACGAGCGCGGGCTTGCCGCCCGGCTTGGCGAGCCGTTCGTCGAGGTAGGTGTTGGCCGGGCCGGTGACCTTTTCGATATCGGCGATCCAGGTCTGGTACGAGGGTTCGGCGCGCACCGGGGCGGGCTGCGCCGACGCGGCGGGCGCACCCGCGACGAGCGCGCCCAGCAGGGCCAGCACGGGCAGGACGGCGAGCTTTACGCGAATAGGCTTCACGTATAACAGCGTAAGGTGACCGCGCCGGAACGGGAAGAACTCACCGCACCCGACGTTAGAAGGTTGCGGTACACGCACGCGCTACGCATGCTTTTGACCTCCGCCGCACGGCGGCGGGGATCCATGCGGCCTTACGAGGTGTCCCATGCAGCGCGAAGCACACCAACTCGTCGAGACGGACCCGCCGAGAGCACTCGCCCCGGCGCTGGTCCACGCACTGCGCTACGGCCCGTTCCACCGCGCGCTCGCCGAGGCCATCACCCAGCGCGGCCTCCCGCTCTCACGGCTGCGGGCGCGGCTGAACACCCAAGGCGTCGCGATCGCGGAGTCGACGCTGAGCTACTGGCAGCGCGGGCTCCGCCATCCGTCGGTGCCCCGGTCGCTCGCCGCGGTCCGCGCGCTCGAACACGTCCTGCGGCTGCCCGGCGACAGCCTGGTCGTGCTGATCGGACCCCAGCAGCGCGCCGCGGAAGCCGACGAACGGCAGCCGTCCATCCCCGAGCTGAGCCAGAGCTGGGCCGAGACGAGCGCGCTGCTCGACGAGTTCACCGATCTTTCCGGCCACCCGTGCAACGCCGGGCTCGACGTGGTCACCGTGCTCGACACGGTGCGGATGACCGGCCGGGGCAACGTCTACGAGGTCGGCTCCACGATGGTGGTTCGCGCCCGCGGGCACGGCCCGGACAGTTTCGTGGTGACCCATCAGGGCGAGCCCGAGGTCGACATCGAGGCCACCGAGCTGCACGCCGTCGAAGGGTGCCGCATCGGCCGGGTGCGCAAGCGGCGGTCGTCCGCGGGCATGGTCTTCGAGCTGCTGTTCGACCGGCGGCTCGGCGAGGGCGACGTGCACGTGTTCAGCTTCCGGCTGACCACCGCGAACCCGGTGCCGTCGTCGACCTTCTTCCGCACCGTGCGGGCCAGGATGTCGGTGTACCTCATCCACCTGCACTTCGACCCCACCGCGCTGCCGGTGCGCTGCACCAGGGTCGTCCGCGCGCGCGAGGGGCTCGACCCGCTGCTGAGCGAGCCCCTCCTGTGCGGGCGCGACGGCGTGGTCAGCGCCTACTTCGACACCATCGGGCCAGGGCTGGCCGGCGTCGACTTCCTCTGGGACTGAGCGCGCTGCTTCGCGCGGTGCCGCAGTGCCAGCGCCCCGCCGAGCGCGACCAGCACCGCGGCACCGGCGATCCCGGCCACGAGCAACGGCGAAGTGCCGTCGTCCGTCGAGGGGGCGGCCGGGGTGTCCACGTTCTGCTTGAACCCGATACCACCGTTCTTCTGGTAGTCCGAGCCCGGCATCTTGTCCGCGTAGCGCGTGTGCACCTGGCCCTGGTAGTCCGCGAGCGACAGGAACCCGCCGACCGGTGACTGCGGCAGGCTCGCCTGCAACAGCACCACGCCGGTGGAGGTCAGCTCGTACCACCCGTTGATCTGGGGTTCGTTGAGCAGCACCGATCCCGGGCGCAAGCGTTTGCTCAGCACCTCTTCGTCGTTGCCGGAGATCGCGCTGGCGACCGTCCACGCGCCCGGCTTTTCCGGGGTGGACCGCAGTGTCGTGACCTCGCCGCCGGGCGCGGTCGCGGTCACCGCGATGTACTGCAGCACACCCGCCGGCACGCCGGTCCGACCGCGCACGAAGTCGGGGTTCAGCACGTAGACCGGCGTGCCACGGCCCGCGACCGAAACGCGGTCCGGGTCGATGTGGTTGACCTGCCGGAAGTTGGTCTTCGCGAAACTGATCGCCTGCGGTGTCGCGGCGGCGTGCACCGCGGCGTCGACGTCCGCCGGTGACGGCGGGGCCGGCGGCACGACACCGCCCTGGTCACCGAACGCCGACGGGGCGGCGAACGCGGTCACGAACAGCAGTGGCACGAACAACGAAGCCACCTTCCGGCAGATCCAGCCCATGGGTTCCGGCTATCCCTTCGCGATGTTCACGATAGTGTCGTTCCACCGGAACTGGCCGTTGTTTCCGGCGTACTGGCTGTAGCTCCAGGTCTGGTAGCGCTGGTAGGTCGGCCACGGGTCGCCGATCATGATCGACTGGTTCGACGAGTCGTAGCCGTAGATCACCTCGGCGTGCCCGCCGCCCTGGGTCCAGTAGATCCCGGTCAGGTTGGGGATGCCGCTGTCGATCTGGCTCTTGACCGAGGCGAAGCTGATCGGGCCGTTCGCGTCCTGCGCGCGGAAACCGGTGCCCTGGAAGCCGCGGACGATCTCGTAGATCTGCGCCGCCTGGTTCGGGCAGTACCCGCCGGAACCGCCCTTGCCCGCCGCGCAGAACTGCGTCTGGTTCGCGCTGCCGCCGAGCGACTGCTCGATGCTCGAACCGTCGGCGGCCCAGCACCACTGGTTCTGCTGCTGAACCTGCTGGCTGTAGTTCAGCTGGCCCGAAACGCGCGCGGACGCGGTCGAAGCGGCGGCCCGGATCGGGGCGATCTCACGGACCTGGGTGTGCGTCTGGGTCTGGATGAGACCGTTCGGCAGGCCGTGCTCGTCGCCGGTCGCCGCGGTGGCGGACGGCGACAGCGCGAGACAAGCGACGGCGGCGGCGCTTGCCATGAGCGAAATGCGAACACTCCGCCGAGTGGATGTGCGGTCCACGGAGCTCTCCTTTGCCGGGAGGGGCGGCACGGACGTGTGCCGGTCGCCGGGCGGAGTTGCCCAGCTCTCCGGTACGGTGCGCGGCACCGTCCCCCGTGACAACGGCCGACGGTAGGGACCGGCGCCGGAGTGTGAGCGTTCACCTCGTTCTTCCCTGCCGAGCAGCAGGTTCACCGGCGCGGCCTCGCCCGTGCGGGAAACATTCACCGCGCATTCACACGGTGTGAACGCGCGCACTCGCGGTCGCCGCCCGCCGGTCGCGACGGCTACCGTGGCCTGGTGCGCGCCTCCTCGCCGGTGAACAGCGCCGTGGCCACGATCGCCGCGGTGCTCTGCGCGCTCGCCATCGCGGTGGGGCTACCCGCCTGCACGCACAGCTCCGCCGCCGCGCCGCCGGACGGGATCGCGGTTTCACCATCCATTTCGGACTGTTCGGCGACCGTGCGTGCCGCGGACCGGGAACCGCTCCAGACTACGACCGCTCCCCCGGTGGCACCCGTTTTCGGGATCATGTCACCACCGGCCACGCACGAGGTGCCCCGGCTGCCGCCGGTCCGGCCGCCCGCGCACGCGGTGAAACCCGTCTTCCACTCGGTTCTCCGGATTTAGGCCGTCGGCTCTCTTCGCCCGACGTCCCTTCGCTCTTTCCGGAGATCCTTCATGCGCTTTTTTCGTTCGCTCCGTTCGTTTTGTTCGCTTCAGTCGCTTCAGTCGCTTCGTTCGCTTCGTGGGTTCGGCTGGGTGCCGATGCTGGTCCTGCGCGTCACCGTCGGCTTCATGTTCACCAGCGGAGCAGTGGGCAAACTCGCCGACTCCGACGCGTTCGCCGCGACGTTCCGCGCGTCCGGCATCCCGTTCGCCGACGTGCTCGCCCCCGTAGTCGCGGTCCTCGAACTACTCGGCGGCGTCGCACTCGCGATCGGCGTCGGCACCCGCGTGTCCGCGCTCGTACTGGCGCTGGTGATGGTGGGTGCACTGGTCACCACGATCGCCCCGCCGCTGCTGGAGAAGCACCCGGCGCCCATTTCGTTCCTGAGCAACCTCTTCTACCAGCCCGAGTGGCTGTTGATCGGGCTGCTGGGGTGGTGGGCCTTCGTGGGGGCGGAGCGGTTCAGCGTGGATGCCCGGTTGACTTCGCGCCGGACCTGATCGGGGTTTCGTCGTCCACCGTTTCGTACGCCGGATGTACTACCGGATCACCAGCGACCACCTTTCCGCGCTCGTCGACGAGGCACTCGGCTACGCCGACCACACCGTCCGCGGCATCCCGCACCACCCACCGGCCTGAGCGCCATCTGGTCTAGACCACCCTTTAGTAGGTAGTGGCGACCAGCCGTCCGCGGCTACCTTGAGCCGGACGGCCGCGTTTTGTTCCTTTCATCCCAGCGTCGAGATGGGAGCTTGTCATGCTCGGTCGGTTGACCCGCACGCTCGGAATCGCCATGGCCGCGGGCCTTGCGCTGTCACCACTTTCACCGCTCGCGCCGAGCCCGGCGAGCGCGGCGCCGCCCGCGGAGACCTGCGCGGTGAAGTCGAAGCCGTCGGGCAAGGTCCTGCAGGGGTACTGGGAAAACTGGGACGGCGCCGCGAACGGCGTGCACCCGCCGCTGGGCTGGATCCCGATCACCGACGCGCGGATCGCGCAGCACGGCCACAACGTCCTCAACGCCGCGTTCCCGGTGATCCGCAACGACGGCACCGTGCTGTGGGAGGACGGGATGGACGCGACCGTGAAGGTCGCCACCCCCGCCGAGATGTGCCAGGCGAAGGCGGCGGGCGCGACGATCCTGATGTCGATCGGCGGCGCGACCGCGGGGATCGACCTCAACTCGTCCTCGGTGGCCGACCGGTTCGTCGCCACGATCGTGCCGATCCTCAAGGCGTACAACTTCGACGGGATCGACATCGACATCGAAACCGGCCTCACCGGCAGCGGCAACATCAACTCGCTTTCGGCGTCGCAGGCCAATCTCGTCCGGATCATCGACGGCGTGCTCGGCCAGATGCCGCCGAACTTCGGCCTCACCATGGCGCCCGAAACGGCCTACGTCACCGGTGGCAGCGTCACCTACGGCTCGATCTGGGGCGCCTACCTGCCGATCGTCAAGAAGTACGCCGACAACGGCAGGCTCTGGTGGCTGAACATGCAGTACTACAACGGCAGCATGTACGGCTGTGCCGGCGATTCGTACCAGGCCGGTACCGTGCAGGGCTTCACCGCGCAGACGAAGTGCCTCGACAAGGGTCTCGTCGTGCAGGGCACCACGATCAAGGTGCCGCTCGACAAGCAGGTCCCCGGTCTGCCCGCGCAGCCGGGTGCCGGTGGTGGCTACATGTCGCCGGGCCTCGTTTCGCAGGCGTGGAACGCGTTCTCCGGCGGGCTCAAGGGCCTGATGACGTGGTCGCTCAACTGGGACGGCTCGAAGGGCTGGACCTTCGGGAACAACGTGAAGTCACTCCAGGGCCGCTGACCGGCAGGGCTTTGGGTGAAACGGGCGCCCCCTCATCACTGAGGGGGCGCCCGCGAACCGGGGTGCGGGTCAGCTCACCTGCGTCTTGCCCAGCACGGTGTCCTGGCTCGGTGGGTCGAGCGCCAGGTTCACGTCGAACTTCGCCAGCGACGGGTCCGCGGCGTCGGTCGTCACGTGCGAAACCGACTTCGGGTCGACCGAGGTGGTCGCCTCGCCGGGCTGGATGCCCTGCGGCACCGTGAAGTCCACCTTGCCCTGTGCGGTGAACTTCAGCGTGCCCTCCGCGGGCACCTCGGTGTCCGGGATCGGCAGCTTGATCTGCAGCGGGATCGCCTTGTCGCCGAGCTTGAGGCTCACCGAAGCGTCGATCGAGCCGCCGAGCTTCTTGGCGCCGACAAGGCGCAGCCCGTCCGCGGCACTGGTGCCGACGTCGGCGTCGAGGCTGAACGGCACCGAGAGCGGCTCACCGATCTTCGCCGTCGCGGGGATTTCCACGTGGACGACCGTCTTCACGGTCTGGTCGCCGATGATCGGGAAGGCGCCCTTCCAGTCGAGCGGCTTGTCGGCGGCGCTGGCAGCACCAGCACCGAGCACCGTCACCGCCGTGGCGGCCGCGGCGGCGAGCACACCGGCCCTGGCGAGCAGGCGGCCGCGGGAACGCATCGTCGTTACTGTCACATCCAGCTCCTTCATCGTTGAATGAACACGGAACAGCTGAAACACTCGACGGAGAACCGGGCCCGGATCACCCTGAAAAGACGGTAGTGGGTAATTAATCCATTGGGCAAGCCCACAGTGTTACTTTCACTTTTCACACCGGGAATAGTCATCGGCGCACGAGAACCGGAAACGCCGATTGTCACCCCGAAGCGAATGCGAAACAAATTCTGATGCCGACACGCTTACGCGAGTGAGCAAAATGGACCGCGTCGGCGCGGCGGGCCCAGCCGCGGCGCGCTCGCCGGCTTGGCGGTCAGCCCCGTCACGAACCGCGCCTGGCGGTGCGGGAGCGCGGGGTTCATACTTCACCCCCGGCACCGGTTCGATCAATGCACCGCGCGTGTTCTTCGCGAACTCCGCTCAGCCTCGGAAAGAATTCCGGAATCCGCAGTCGTGCGCGCGGTCGAGATCCCGGCGCACCCGCTCATCGGCCGTCACGCCCGTCGACGGCGACCGTCCAGCGCAGCGCCGCGACGACGGCGCCGCCGACGAATGCGCTCCACAGCCAGAACGGGGCGACGAAGGTCAGCCCGATGACGCAGCCGAGCAGCCAGACAACGAACTGGACGGCGGTCGCGCCGAGCCAGATCCCGGTGATCACCCGGCAGGCGCGTGCCATGCGCGGTGACCGGGCCGTGACGCGGACGGGAGTGAACGACGAGGTGCTCATTTCGGGCCTCCTTGGCGGGTTGCTCTGCTAGAAACAGTGTGAGGCACACACAGTTCTTTCGGAGTAGGGCCAACCCCCCGATCCCGCCACCGGCCAGCCACCCGGCGCGGTGGAGCCGCTCTACGCGGAACGCCCGCTGTACCACGGGGAACCCGGTCGACGCGAAGAGCTACTTGGCCCGGGGCCACTACACGCAGAAGCGCTCAAGTCCCTGACGGACGCCTTCGGTGACGAAAGGCGAAAGTCACTCCGAGATGTCGGCCAGTAGCAGGCCGCTGCGCGGTTTCGGGGTGAAGTAGGTGGCCTTGCGCGGCATCCGCTCCCCCGCCGCGTGCACCGCGAGCACATCGGAGAACGGGACCGGGGCCAGCAGCAGCACCGCGTCGGCCTCCGGGGGCGCGGTCCGCTGCCCCGCCAGCGGGCGCAGCGACGGGCCGGCGGGGTCGACGCCGAGCGCGCGTTCGATCATCAGGTTCTCGACGACCGCGTGGTCGATCACCGGCACCGCACCCGGATCGGGCACCGGGAGCCGGACGCGCAACGCCTCCTTCCCGGCGAGCACCACCACTTCGCCGGGGCACCGCGGCGGATCCGCGCTCGCGGAGACGGTCACGTCCAGCCCGATCGCGCGCCACCGCCGCGTCAGCTCACCGGCGTCGAACCCCGTGCCGAGCAGCACCCGGTGGATCGGGCCGATCCGCAGCCTCGGCCCGTTGGTCACCAGCGCGAGCAGGGAGCCGCCGCCCGCCACCGTGGCGGCGGCGACCCGGTGGTTTCCGTCCGCGACCAGCAGCGAGCTCGCACCGGTCACGGCGAGCAGCTCGTTCTGCCGGTAGCCGGGCCCGAGCAGCCACAGCTGGTGCACCCGCCCCTGGGAGTCCACAGTGGACACCGAGGGCTCGCCGAGGCCGGCGCACAGCTCGGCGACGAAATCGGTCAGCTCGGTGCTCGCGGTCGACGGCACCAGCATCGCCGCGCTGCTCGCGCAGCCGAGCCCGGAGAGCATCGCCGCGCGTTCGGCGACCACGTCCGGGTAGACCTCCTCGGTGTGCCGCACCCGGCGCACGCCGTCCTCGCCGACGGCGGACGGGTCGACCACGCACAGCACGCCCAGCGCGGTCCCGTCGAAACCGTCCACCCGGTACGGCGCGACGACGTCGGTCACGCCGCGGTAGTGCGTCGCCCGCAGCCTGCTGAACGCGGCACGCGCCTCGGGCAGCGCCGCCGCGATGTCCAGGCCCCGCGCGATCGCCTCCGGGGTGCGGTGCGGGTGCTGCGCCGCCAGCAGGGTCCCCTCACCACCGCCTCGCGCCGCGAGTGCCGCCGTCACCTGGTCAGGTTCGGCGAACTCGTCCACATCGGGGCCCGGCACCGCGCCGCGCACCACCCACCCCGCCCGGATCGGGCGCACCCAGTCAGCCATGGGTCCATCATGTCC
The DNA here is from genome assembly GCF_039529815.1 of Amycolatopsis minnesotensis. Classification (NCBI taxonomy): domain Bacteria; kingdom Bacillati; phylum Actinomycetota; class Actinomycetes; order Pseudonocardiales; family Pseudonocardiaceae; genus Amycolatopsis; species Amycolatopsis minnesotensis. Next base: position 16,932 of record NZ_BAAANN010000060.1, read on the forward strand.
CGCCCGGCTCGCGCGGCAGGCAAAAGTGCCGGTGGTTCGGTCAGTCGAACCAGCCCCGGCGGTCCAAGTGGTCGAGGTCGACGTTCTCCAGCTCGTAGCCGTTGTCGAAGCGGACCGTGCCGCGCTCGCCGAACGCGGTGACCTCGGTGCTGACGATGCGGCCCTTTTCGCCGGGTGGCACCGAGGACATCACGCCCTCCCCCAGCGCCCTGCCCGCGCGCACGTCGTCACCGGCGCGCAGCTTGCGGCTGTCCTCGCTCCACCGGAACCCGCGAGAGGTGGTGTCGTCGGTGCGCTCGCCATCGCGAACCTCCGGCGGCGGTTCGCCGCGATCCTCGGTGTAGCGCGACGGCGCGGCGAAGCCCCCGGCGTAGCTCGCGGGCGCCTCGTCCGAGGTCGACGGGTCACCGGGGCGCCACGGGGTGAATTCCTGCCAGGCGTCGCGTTCGAAGTCGTCGTGGCCGGGTTCGTCGTAGCCACCACCGCTGCCTTCGGGACGTGCCGGCATGACCGCTCCCCTCGTCGGGCACCACCACGATAGCCGCTCATTGCGAGGTCGTGAGGCCCCTCGCGCGCAGCACGATGTTCTCCAGCGGACGGAACACCAGCAGCTCGATCCCGACGCCGACCAGCAGGATCAGGAAGATCGCCGCGATGACCCGTTCGATGGAGTTGAGCGAGGAACCTTCGTTGAGGTAAGCGCCGAGGCCGACGCCGAGGTCCGGTGACCGCGCGATCAGCTCGGCGGCCATCAGCGAACGCCACGAAAAGGCCCAGCCCTGCTTCAACCCGGCGAGGAAACCCGGCAGCGCCGCGGGCAACAGGATGTGCCGCGCCGCCGCGAGCCTGCTCGCGCCCATCACCGCGCCGACGCGCGGCAGGATCGGCGGGATCTGGTCGATGCCCGAGACCAGCCCGTTCGCGATCGAGGGCACCGAACCCAGCAGCACGACGAAGTAGATCGCGCCGTCCTTCAGCCCGAACCACAGGACCGCCGCGGGCACCCAGGCCACCGAAGGCAGGCTCTGCAGACCGGACAGCAGCGGGCCGATCGCCGCGCGGACGAACCGCACCCTCGCCACCAGCAGGCCGAGCGGCGTGCCGAGCAGCACCGCGATCGCGAACCCGAGCACCGCGCGGTGCACGGAGGTCCAGACGAACTCGAACACGCGCCCGCTGCGGAAGACCTCCTCGAGCTGGCCCCACACCGCGAGCGGCGCGGGCAGCTGGGTTTCCGGCCAGAAGGCCGCGGCCCACAGGAGCTGCCAGACGACGACCAGCAGCGCGAGCGCGGCCAGCGGCGGCACGAAGGCGCGCAGGAAGCGGCGGCCGAGCCCGGGACGGCGCTCGTGCGCGGGGGTGTCGAGGCTGTCCAGCCCGGCACCGACCGCGTCGAGGCCCGGATCGGCCTCGGCCGCGCGATCAGGCCGCGGCATGGGTGCTGATCACCTCGCGCAGGTGCCCGGTGATCTCCGCGGTCAGCTCCTCGGCGTCGGCGCGCGCCAGGTCGTCCCATTCCCGCACCACCCGGCCCGGCCTCGACGACAGCAGCACCACGCGCTGCCCGAGCCGGACGGCTTCGCGGACGTCGTGCGTCACGAACAGCACGGAGGTCCCGGTGCGGGCGTACACGCGCAGCAGCTCGCCCTGCAGCACGTCGCGGGTGATCGCGTCCAGCGCGGCGAACGGTTCGTCCATCAGCAGCAGCGCCTGGTGCGGATCGCCGCCGACGCGCAGGGTCGCCGCCAGCGCGCGGGCGAGCGCGACGCGCTGGCGCATGCCACCGGAAAGCTCGTGCGGGCGTTTGCCGCCCACGCCACCGAGGCGCACCAGCTCCAGCAGTTCGGCCGCCTTCTCCCGGCGCTCCGCGCGGCCGAACCCGGCCAGCCGCAGCGGCAGCTCCACGTTGCGGGTCGCGGTCAGCCACGGCATCAGCGCGGCCTCCTGGAACATCACCGCCGGCCTCGAGGTGTTCAGCGTGATCTCGCCCGTGCTGGGCCGATCGAGCCCGGCGACCAGGTTCAGCAGCGTGGTCTTGCCGCAGCCCGACGCGCCGAGCAGGCACACGAACTCGCCCGGGGCCACCGTCAGGTCGACGCCGTCGAGCGCGACGACGTCGCCGAAGTTCTTGCGCACGCCATCGAGCCGGACAGCGGCCGCGACGCGGGTCTGGGTACTGGTCACGGTGTCGCCCTCTTCCGGATCACTTGGTCAGGTCGGGTGCTTCGACGGCGGGGAGCCGGCGCGCGCCGAGCACCTTGTTGAGCGGGCCGAAATCGGCGAATCCCTTGAGCGCCACCGCGGACTTGACCACGCCAGCGGTGACCGAGTCCTGCGCGAGCTGGCCGAACTCGCCGGGGATCGGGTCGGTGGTCAGTTCGATGCCGTCGAAGGCGCGGTCGAGCACGGCCGAACTCAGCGTGCTGCCCGCGAGCTCCTTCAGCGAGTCGTTGACGACGGTCTTCGCCTCGGCGGGGCTCGACTTCGCCCAGTCGATCGCGGCCAGTTCGCCCGCCAACAGCGCGCGCACGGTTTCGGGGTGCTGCTGGAGGAATTCGCTGCGCACGATGACCACCGTGCTCGGGAACCGCCCGCCAGGCCACAGGGTCTTCTCGTCCACCAGCACCTTGGCGCCCGCGTCGGCGACCAGCCGCGACGCCCACGGCTCCGGGAGCCAGCCGCCGTCGACCTCGCCCTTGCGGAACGCGTCGAGCGTCTTCGGGTTGTCGAGATTGGTGATCTTGACCTGGTCGGTCAGCTTGTTCTGCGCGAGGAACTTCTTGAGCGCGACGTCCTGGGTGTTCGCGAGCTGCGGGGTGGCGATGGTCCGTCCCTTGAGCCCCGCGACGCCGGTGATGTCCGGTTTGACCACGAGCTGCGCGCCGCCGGACACCGCGCCGGAGACGAGCTGGATGGTGCCCTTCGACTTGGTGAAGGCGTTGATCGCGGGCCCGGAGCCGATGAAGGCCACGTCGAGGGAGTTGCCGAGCAGCGCGTTGACCTCGTCGGGGCCCGCGTTGAAGGTCTGCGTGGTCAGCTTCGCCGAGCCGAGTTCCTTGGTGAAGAAGCCCTTTTTGACGCCGATGAGCGCGGGCGCGTGCGTGACGTTCGGGAAGTACCCGAGCCGGACTTCGCTCGCGGCGCCCTGGTTCGCGGCAGGCGCGTCCGAACTGCCCGCCCTGGCGCAACCGGTGAGCGCGCCAGCCACGGCGAGCACGGCGAGCGCTGAAGCCAGCAGGGACCTGTGGTGGGTGCGCACGTCGGGACTCGCCTTTCGGGGGAGTGGCTGGGTCAGGCGAGATTGGCACGCTCACCCAAGAGATGGCACAACCATCCGCATCCCGGGAACTTCCGTGCGAACACTTGACAACCGGTTGCCGCCCGCCCCCGATCACCGGCGCCCAATACGGCGCGGTGACAAAAATCCTCTTCGGACAATCGCGGCGCCGGGACAACTACGGCCGCGGCCCGAGCTTTTCGGTAATGCGCTGTCGACCTCCCGGTCACGCCTGCGCCACACCGTCCGCGCCTTGCCGGTTTTTACCCCACTGTTCGAATGGGGACATGATGAATAAAAAACCTTGCCGCTGGGCCGCGGAACTGCCGGCCGTCGGCCTCGTCCTGGCGTTCGCCGCGGGCACCGCGACCGCGCGGCCCGCTCACCGGCTGCAACACGCCCGGCGGGGGCCGCGAGGTGCTGCTCGCCGACATCGGCACCAACCAGCAGCAGCGGATCCCCTTTGGTTCCGCCGAGCACACTTCCGAAGGAACCTGCCGGACGGCGCGCGAATGGTCTGGCAGGCTTGACGGACATGACGACCGGCGAAGACCCCGACGACGAACGGACGCGCACGCTGGCGGTACCCCCGCTGCTGTGGCCGGACCTCGTGGCATGGCTGCGCGAACGCGGCCTGCGCGTCGAGCGGATCCCGATGGCCGAAGCCATGGGCGCGCCGGTGTACCTGACGCTGGCCGAGGACGCCCCGGGGTTCACGCCCTGAAGGACGCCTTCGGGGAATCTGGCGCCGCGAAGGCTCCCTTCGGGGCATGCCGCGGCGGGACCTCACGGTGACCTCTCCAGGAGCATCCGTCAGGGCATGACGTGGCGTGAAGGCGTCCCCCGCGCGGCTCCACGCTTCCGCCGCCCATCGCACGGAACCGACGCACGCGTTGTCACTGTGACCTGCGGGGACCTTCAGAGCGTCGAAGTCCGCCCTCGCAGGAACCCGTGCGGCCCCCGATCACAATGCGGCTAGATCATTTCCGCCACGCACCGGTGAATTAATCGAGATGCGTTCCCCCCACTTCGCCCGAATGGCGGTCGCAACACCGGGACAGAAACGGTAAAAAAGGACATCGCATTTCAGGGGATTCACACATGGGGGATTTGATCAATTAGCGGGAGCACCCGCACGTGCGTTTTAGCTGGTTCCTTTTGTCCGGAAGGGGCATTGCCTTGCTTAACTCTCGGCTGCGCGTCGAGTTCACCGCCGACGTCGATTCCGGGTCCGAGGTCGTCGACCAGATCAGCACCTGGCTCACCGTGCCCGCGGCCGTTCTCGACGCGGAGCTCGGCCACGACCGTGACCGTGTCGTGCACGCCGTGGAACTGATGAACAGCAGGGCAACGGACGGCGACCCCGCCGCGTTCCACTGCCAGCAGCTCCTGCTGTCCCGTATCTACGAGACGCACATGAAACTGCCGGTCGGCGATTCCGCCGAGGGCTCGATCGTGCTCCACGAGGTGACCAGGCTGCTGGAGCAGGCGACGATCGCGGCCGAGGACGCCCGCATCCCGCCGGAGACCTTCGAAGGCATGCCGGGCGAGGGAAAGCCGTACCTGTCCTGGCTCAAGGGGATGGCGCGGGGGCACCGGGTGTTCAAGCACCCGTACTACGTCGATTTCATCAACCACCACGCCAGCCGCGCCGATCTGCGCACCTACGTCATCCAGGAGTCCCTCGTCGACGGCCGGTTCGACGATCTGCTGGCGATGATGCAGGTGGGCACCATCGGCCAGGCCAAGATGGAGATCGCCAACAACTTCTGGGACGAGATGGGCAACGGCGACCCGGCCGAGGTGCACACCTACCTGTTCAACAAGATCTACGAAGTCTTCGACATCACCGACGACGAGCTCGAAGACTCGATGACGGCGACCGATCTGCTCTCCGGCAACCTCGCCGTGCTGCTGTGCCGGTACCGGCACCTCTACGGCGAGGCCGTCGGCTTCCTCGGCATGACCGAATGGCTGGTGCCGGACCGGTTCCAGAACGTGGTGCGCGCGTGGGAGCGGCTCGGCCTGCCGGACGTCGGCATCACCTACCACCGCCTGCACATCACGGTGGACTCCCAGCACGCGGCGGGCTGGTTCCACAACGTCGTCCTGCCCGCGAGCTCGTCGGAGGCCATGCGCCGCGGCATCGCCAGGGGCTCGCTCTGGCGGCTGAACTCCTCGGGAAGGCACCTGGACGAACGGCTCGCCAGCGCGTCGGCCCGCTCGTAGCGAATCCGTTCCCACCACCGCAGAACAGGAGAAGCGATGCCCATTCCGGACCCCGGTTTCGTGCTCATCGACCTGCCGCCCATCCCGCCGGACGTGCTCGAGAGCTACCACGACGTCGAACTCGACCCGTACATGGGCAACCAGACCCGCTACAAGCGGTTCTCGCAGTACAAGATGACCTTCGACAAGGAGGACGGCTGGGGTTTCGCGCTGCTGCCACCGCGCGCGTACACCGCGTTCAAGGAGTTCAACCCGGTGGCGGGCGGGATCCGGCGGCACTACGAGCCGATCTCGGTGGACTTCACCCCCGTGGTCAAGGTCGTCTCGGACGGTCCGCTGCCGCTCGACGACGGCGAGGACTGGCAGATCAACGTGCACCAGAACCGCAGCCGCGCGTTTTCCGACAAGCCGGGCCAGCTCACCCCGGAGGGCGTGCACCAGGACGGCCACGAGTACGTGATGATCGCGGTGCTGGCTCGGCACAACGTCAAGGGCGGCGAAATGCGCTTGTGGCGCCCGGGAAAGGACGAGCCGTTCTGGCGCGGCACGCTGCTGCCCGGGCAGGCCGCGCTGCTCGACGACAGGGCGATCATGCACGACGTCACCGATCTGCAACCCGACGGCGAAGACGCCTACCGCGACATCCTCATCGTCTCCTTCTCCCGCTGGAAGGAGAAGTGGTACGGCGAAGAGCACGACAGCGCGGTGCTGGCGGGTGGTGCGGAAGCCCCGGCGACGTGACCGGATGACCGAGCACGAGGTCGCCGGCGCCTGTCCGCTGGACTGTCCGGACGGGTGCGCCTGGGTGGTCACGGTGCGGGACGGGACCGCGGTGAAACTGCGCGGCAACCGTGACCACCCCTTCACGCACGGCACGCTGTGCGTGAAGGTCAACCAGTACCTGGAGCACGCGGCCGCGCCGGACCGGCTGCGGCACCCGCTGCGCCGGGTCGGCGCCAAGGGCGAGGGCCGGTTCGAGCGGATCGGCTGGGACGAGGCACTCACCGAGATCGCGGAGCGGCTGGCGTCGGTGCGCGAGCGGTGGGGCGGCGAGGCGATCTGGCCGTACCAGGGCACCGGCAATCTCGGCTACCTGCAAGGACTTCAGGGCCGGGCGGGGGCAAGGCTGTGGAACGTGCTCGGCGCGTCGCGGCACGAGGTGACCATCTGCTCCATCGCCGGGCTGGCCGGCACCCGGTACGCCACCGGGACGACGCTGGGCATCGATCCCGAATCGCTCGCCGAGTCGAAGCTGATCCTGCTCTGGGGCGTCAACACGCTCACCTCCGGCCACCACCTGTGGCGGTTCGTCGAGCGTGCCCGCGCGCGCGGCGCGTACGTGGTGGCGGTGGATCCGGTGCGCACCAGGACGGCCAAGCAGGCCGACGAGCACGTGGCGCCGGTGCCGGGTACCGACGCGGCGCTCGCGCTCGGCCTGCTCAACGTCGTCGTCTCCCTCGGCCGCGAGGACGAGCGGTACCTGGCGGGGAACACCGTCGGCTGGCCGGAGTTCCGCCGCCGGATCCTGGAGTTCACCCCGGCCAGGGTCGCCGGGATCACCGGCGTCGACGAGGCGCAGCTCGTCCGGCTCGGGCGGCGGCTGGCCGGGACCAGGCCGACCGCGATCCGCGCCGGGGTCGGCGTGCAGCGCCACGCGGGCGGCGGCGAGGTGCTGCGCGTGCTGGCCTGCGTCCCCGGGGTCACCGGCGACTGGCAGTACCCCGGCGGCGGCCTCGCCTATTCCACCGACGGCTACTTCGGCGGGGACCGCGAGGCGCTGGCCCGCGACGACCTGCTCGAAGCCCCGGTCCGCACCCTGCTGATGACCCGGCTCGGCGAGGGGCTGCTCGACCTGGACGATCCCCCGGTCAAGGCGCTGGTGGTGTACGCGGCGAACCCGCTCACCAGCGCGCCAGGCCAGGACCGGATCCGCCGCGGCCTCGCGCGCGAGGACCTGTTCACCGTCGTGATCGACCTGTTCCAGACCGACACCGCCGACTACGCGGACATCGTGCTGCCCGCGACCATGCAGACCGAGCACCTCGACGTGCACGACGGGTACGGCCACCTCTACGTCGCCTGGAACGAACCGGCGGTGGCGCCACCGGGGGAATGCCTGTCCACCACGGAAACCTTCCGCAGGCTCGCGGCGAAGATGGGGCTCACCGAACCGAGCCTGTACGACAGCGACGAGGAACTCGCCAAGCAGCTACTCGACTTCTCGCATCCCTCCCTCGACGGGATCACGCTGGACGGCCTTCGCGAAAAGGGCTGGGCCCGGCTGAACTACCCGCGTTCGTTCGTGCCGTTCGACCGCGGTTTTCCCACCCCGTCGGGAAAACTCGAGTTCCGGTCCGAGCTCGCCTGCCGGGACGGGCTCGACCCGCTCGCCGGGTACACGCCCCCGCGCGAACACGGCGACCGCGAACTCGCGCGGCGGTTCCCGCTCATCCTCGTCGCGGGTGCGTCGCACTTCTTCATCAACACCGTGTTCGCGAACAAACCGGCACTGGCGCGCCGGGCGGGGCCGCCGCAGGTGGTGCTCCACCCCGGCGACGCCGCCGGGCGCGCGATCGCCGACGGCCAGGTCGTGCGCGTCTTCAACGACCGGGGCTCGTTCACCGCGCTGGCGCTGGTCGACGATCGGGTGCGCGCCGGGGTGGTCACCACGACCAAGGGGCACTGGGGCAAGCTGACCGGTGGCGGCGCCGGGATCAACGCCACCGTGGCCGAACGGGATTCGGATATGGGCGGGGCGGTGTTCCACGACAATCGGGTGGAAATCGAGGCGGCCGACCCGCGGTAACGCCGCCATGTGGCATACCTGGTACGGACACCCCCAGCAAGGGAGAATTCGCGGAATGGTCGACGCCTCGCTCTACCTGGCCTTTCTGGTGGCGGCAATCGTGCTCGTCATCATCCCCGGCCCGGACATGCTGATGATCCTCGCGCTCGGCATGCGGCACGGGCCCGCCGCGGGGTTCATGGCCGCGCTGGGCGTTTCGGTCGGCCTCGCGGTGCACACCGCGGCGGCGGCGTTCGGCCTGTCCGCGTTGTTCGCCTACCTCCCCGTGCTGTACCACGGGCTGCGCTGGGCGGGCGCGGCGTACCTGGTCTACCTGGCGGTCATGGCGTTCCGGGACCGCAGCGCGCTGAACCCCGACGAGGACGACGCGCCGCCGCGGACTTCGCACTGGCGGTGCTTCTGGCGCGCGGTGCTGACCAATGTGCTCAACCCCAAGGTGATCGTGTTCAACGTCGCCTTCCTGCCGCAGTTCGTGAACCCTGCCCTCGGCAACGTCGGGCTCCAGCTCTTCGTGCTCGGCGCCACGCTGGTGCTGGTCGACCTGATGATCGACGGGCCGATCGGGCTGGCCGCGGGCAAGCTCGGCAAGCTGGTGCGCAACCGGAAGGTCGCGCGGGGGCTCAACATCGGCTGCGGCACGATCTTCACCGCGCTGGCCGTGCGCCTGGTGGTGGCTGACTAGTCGTGGACTTCGTCAAGTACCAGGCCCTGGGCAACGACTACCTGGTCGTCGATCCCCGGCTGACCGGGTTCGAGCCGACGCCGGAAGCGGTGCGGCTGCTGTGCGACCGGCATTTCGGGGTCGGCGCCGACGGCGTGCTGCTCGGCCCGATCGGCCCCTGCGACCCCGGTGCCGTCCAGGACCCGGTGCGGCTGCGGATCTTCAACTCCGACGGCAGCGAGTGCGAGAAGAGCGGCAACGGGCTCCGGATGTTCGCGCTCTACCTGACCGAGCACTACCGCTACCCGGCACGGTTCGCACTCCGCACCATCGCCGGCACGGCCCCGGTCGGGGTGCTCGATCCGATCGCGGGCGTGGTCGAGGTAGGCATGGGGAAGGCGCGGCTGACGGCCGTCGACGAGGCGTTCACCGCCGGTGGCCGGGAGCTGCGGGTGACCAGGGTGGACGTCGGCAACCCGCACGCGGTCGTGCCGCTCGCGGAGATCTCCCCCGAGCTGGCGCGCGAACTCGGGCCCGCGATCGGGCGGCACCCGAGCCTGCCGGAGGGCTCGAACGTGCAGCTCGTCCGCGTGCTCGGCCGCGGCGCCATCGAGATCGAGATCTGGGAACGGGGCGCGGGGTACACCCTCGCTTCGGGCAGCAGCGGATGCGCGGCGGCGGCCGCGGTCCGCACGCTCGGCCTCGTCGGCGACACCGTCGAGGTCCGGATGCCCGGCGGCGCCATCGAAATCCGGATCGAAGACGACGAGATCACCATGACCGGGACGGCGAGGCCGGTGGCTTCCGGCCGGTTCGCCCCGGCCTTCCGCGCCGCCCTCGACGGCTGCTAAAAGCGTTACGGCGCAACGGGTTCCGCCTCGTTCGCCGCGCAGATGGCCGAGCTGACGACGAGCTACCGCGCCGAAGAACTGGCCGCGATCACCGACTGGATAGGCCGGGCCACCGAGGTGCTCATCGCCAACACGCGCCGAATCTCCCAGCTCGGCGAATGAATCTCGCTGACCCTCTACGCTGAAGGACGCTTCGATAGAGGTCCGCTGCGCATGCCCCGAAGGGGCCCTTGAGGGAATCTGACGCCGCGAAGGGCACCTTCAGGGCATCAGCAGCACCACGCCGCGCGCCGCGAGGGGCGAGATCGCGGCGTCAGATTCCCCGAAGGCGACCTTCAGGGACCAAGCACCCGGCGGCGACTCCCTATGCGGCTCCACGCTTGCGCCACCCATCTTACGACCGATATAGCCGTAAAGTCCGTTTTGCCGGTAGGCTGAAACCCGGCGGCGGCCTGCGACGCGGGCGCTCGACGATCAGCACGGTGCTCCAAGCGGCGCCGGGAGAAGGGGAGCCTCTTGGGCGATGACGCGCGGATCGACTACGACGCCATCGTGATCGGGGCCGGGTTCGCCGGCCTGCACATGCTTTCCGAGCTGCGGAAGAGCGGATTCACCTGCCACGCCTTCGAAACCGGGGACGGCGTCGGCGGAACCTGGTACTGGAACCGGTATCCCGGCGCGCGCTGCGACATCGAGAGCCTGGACTACTGCTACCTGCACGACCGCGAGCTGCACCGGGACTGGCGGTGGAGCGAGCGGTTCGCCACCGGGCCGGAGATCCGCCGCTACGCCGAGCACTTCGCCGAGCGGGCGGGCGTGCTCCCGTCGATCACGTTCGGCACCAGGGTCACCGCGGCCGCCTTCGACGAAACGTCCTCGACCTGGCTCGTGCGCACCGAGCGCGGCGGCCTCGGCGACGAGGTGCGGTGCCGGTTCCTCGTCACCGCGGTCGGCTGCATGTCCGCCGCGGCGGTCCCGGACATCACCGGCGCGTCGCGGTTCCGCGGCGAGCGCCTGCACACCGGGCGGTGGCCGCATGAGCCGGTCGACCTCGCCGGGAAACGGGTCGGGGTGATCGGCACCGGGTCGTCGGGCATCCAGGTGATCCCGGAGATCGCCGCGACGGCCGCCGAAGTCGTGGTGTTCCAGCGGACCGCGAACTTCAGCGTCCCGGCGGGGAACCGCCCGCTGACCGAGGCCGAGCTGGCCGCGGAACCGGAGCGGTACGAGGAGCGCGTCGAACTGGCGAGCACGACCCGGTTCGGGCACGTGGTGGCGGGCACCGGTCAGTCCATTCTGGACACCGGACAGGCCGAACGGGAAGCCGCGCTGGAACAGCGGTGGGCCACCGGCGGCACCGGGATCGTGGCGACGTTCACCGACACCGGCCGCGATCTCGAAGCCAACGCGCTGCTCGCGGATTTCGTCCGTGCCAAGATCAGGGCCACCGTGCACGACCCCGAGACCGCGGAGCGGCTCGTCCCCCGCGGCCACCCCATCGGCACGAAACGGCTGTGCGTCGATTCCGGCTACTTCGGCACCTTCAACTCCGAGCACGTGCGGCTCGTCGACCTGCGCGCCGAGCCGATCGAGGAAATCACCGAGGCCGGCGTCCGCACCGCGCGCGCCGGCTACCCGGTCGACGTGCTGGTCTACGCCACCGGCTACGACGCCTTCACCGGAGCACTGACCAGGATCGACATCACCGGCCGGGACGGCGTATCGCTGGCGAAGCGGTGGGCTTCGGGACCCGAGACGTACCTCGGGCTCGCGGTCGCCGGGTTCCCGAACCTGTTCACCATCACCGGCCCCGGCAGCACCACGGTGCTGTCGAACGTGCTCAGGGCGATCGAGCACCACGTCGCCTGGATCACCGACCTGCTGCGGCACCTGCGCTCCACCGGGCAGGCGGCCGAGGCCGACCAGGGCGCGCAGGACGACTGGACTGGCCAGGTCGCCGACGCGGCCGGCCGTACGCTCTACCACCACGCCGATTCCTACTACCTCGGCGCGAACATCGAGGGCAAGGCCAGGGTGTTCATGCCCTACGCCGGTGGTCTGGACGTCTACCGCGGCATCTGCGATTCCGTTGCCCGCGACGGGTACCGCGGGTTCACACTGTCGCATGTGGACGACGCATGAGCCGCCCGCTGTCCGCGCTCGGGCTCGGCGTCGTCCTGCTCGGCACCCTGCTGCCGATGATGGACTCGTTCATCGTCAACGTCGCGCTGCCCACTATCGCGGGGGAACTCGGCGCGGGCACCGCCGATCTGGAACTCGTCGTCGCGGGCTACGGCATCGCGTTCACCCTCCTGCTGGTGCTCAGCGGACGGCTCGGGGACGCCTTCGGCCGCAGGCGCGTGCTCGTGCTGGGCCTGCTGGGTTTCGTGCTCGCTTCGCTGCTGTGCGCGCTCGCGGCCTCCCCCGGCTGGCTGATCGCCGCGCGGGTGCTGCAGGGGGCGACGGCGGCGCTGATCCCGCCGCAGGTGCTCGGCACGATCCAGGCCGCCGTGCCGCCGGACCGGCGCGCGCGGGCGATGAGCCGGTACGCGGCGGTCAGCGGGCTGGCGGCGATACTGGGGCTGCTCCTCGGCGGGGTGCTGGTGCACGCCGATCTGTGGGGAACCTCGTGGCGCCTGGTGTTCCTGGTCAACCTGCCGCTCGGGCTGGCCGCCGCGGCGCTGACCGCGTTCGTGGTTCCGGACACCAGATCGGACCACCCGGCCGGAGTGGACCTGCGGGGCACCGCGTTGCTGAGCGCGATGGTGCTGGCGCTGCTGGTGCCGGTCAACCGCGGCCCGGTGCTCGGCTGGCCACTGTGGACGATCGCACTGCTCGCCTGTGTCCCGGTACTGGCGATCGTGTTGTGGCGAACCGAAAAACGCGTCGCCGGCTCCGGTGCGGTGCCGCTGCTGCCGCCGTCGGTGCTCACCGAGCCGAAGGTACGCGGCGGGCTGCTGATGCTCGCGCCGTTCCTGGCGGCGTGGGCGGGGTTCCTGTTCGCGCTGCCGTTGACGCTGCAGCACGGGTTCGGCCTCGACCCGCTGCTCGCCGGGCTGGCCGTGGTCCCGATGTCGCTGGCGTTCCTGCTCGGCTCGTTCGCGATCCCCGCGCTGCGCACCAGGCTCGCCGACCGGGTGACCCCGTACGGCGCACTGGTGCAGGGAGCAGGCATCGCTTGGCTGCTGGCAGCGCTTCCCCTGGGATGGCTCGGCGGCGCGGTGTGGAGCGCGCTGCCGGGGCTGGTGCTGATCGGGCTCGGCCAGGCGCTGGTGGTGGGCACCGCGAACATCTCGGTGCTCGGCGCGGTGCCCACCGCATACGCGGGGGTCGGCGGCGGACTGCTGGTGACCGTTCAACAGGGCTCGATGGCGATCGGCGTGGCCGTGCTCGGCACGGTGTTCGCCGCGACGCTGACCGGATACGGGCACGCGACGGCGTTCGGCGTCGTGCTGGCGGTCCAGCTCGTCACCGGGCTCGCCGTCGCCTGCACGTCCCGCACCAAGGCTTCTCGCGTCACGGCCACGGTCAGCTGATGGCCGCCTTGTCGACCGCCGCGATCTCCGCCAGCGACATGTCCAGCTCCTGGTGCAGGAACCGCACCATCGTCCAATGTGGCAGCGCGCCCTCGTCGAACGGGCCGAACTCCTTGCAGTACAAGGGGATCCAGCGCAACGCCTCTTCCGCGGAGCGCTCGCGGGGAGGTTCCTCCTGGTATTCGGTGTAGCTGATGCTGCGGTGCTCGACGAAGAACCCGCCGGGCAGCCGCTGGCACAGCTCGCGGTATTCGCGGGTCTGGAGGATCAGGTAGTGCCAGATCTCGTCGATCTCCTGCTCGACGGGGAGGAACAGGCCCGCGAGCTCGTCGGAATGCGCGGAGACCAGGTAGAGGTAGCGCAGGCATTCGAGGGTCTGCCGTTCGACGTAGTCGGCAGGCTCGCCGGTCTTCACGGTGAAGTACTCGACGACCTCGGCGAACAGCGGTTCCCCCAGCAGGGAACGGAGGTCTGCGGCGGAAACGGGCACGGCTCTCCTAGCTTCGAAAGGGCTCGGTGTTCCGGGATTCGGGGTGCAGCCAGGCGTACTTGCCGGACCTGCCGATCGGGATGTGCTCGCGGTGCACCGGTGCCACGGCCAGCTCGAGGTTTTCGGCGAGTGCCGCGGCAAGCGAACCGGCCGTCGCTTCGTCGAGCGGCTCGTCGTCGAAGGTGGTGTACTCCAGTTCCCCGGCCGCCGCCCCGGTCATCCGCAACCGGTAGAGGAACACCGGCGGCGCGCTTTCGCCGATCCACCGGTCTAGATCGCCGTGGCACAGCAGGGTGGAGCCGACGCGGATCAGCTCTTTCTCCCTGCCGCAGAAGCGCGCGATCCGCTCGGGGTCGGGACTCCCGTCCACGGTGCGCGCGCAGTCGCCGGACCGGTACCGGATCAGCGGCATGTGCGGATTGCGGATGCTGGAGACGATGATGCTGAACAGGGTGCTGCCCTGCTCGACCGGAATCAGTTCGACCTTCATCTGGTCGAGGTGGGGGTGGTACCGCCCGTCCTTGTCGCTGTAGTAGAGATAACCGAGTTCGGTGCTGCCGAAAAGGTCGATGATCGGGCAGCCGAAGTGTTCGCGCAGGAACCAGGAGACGTTGTCCGGCGTGTATTCGTAGGCGTGGATGATGCTGTCCGGCCTCGGCAGCCGATCGGTCAGATCCCAGTGCCGCGCTTTCCGCACGAGATGCGCGAGGTGGTAACCGGAACAATCGAGGTGATAGCGGCCGCTCGAATGGGCCGATCGCGTTTCCTCGATCTCGTCGAGCATCCGGACGACGTCCTCGCGCGTCCACAGTGCCGGGTCGAGGCGCTGGTTGACGTAGACGGTGCGGTCGTCGAGGCGCCGGTCCGCGAGGCCGGGCCGTTCGGCGGGCGCCTCGCCGCGCGCCTTGGCGTTGACCCTCGCGACGTGTTCGGTGGCCAGCACCGTGGTGAGCGACACCCGGGGGCAGCCGTTCGCCCAGGTGTGCGCGATGTCCGGATGTTCGCTCCAGAGCCGGTAGTAGGACTTCAGCAGGAAGTACGGCGGCCGGATCAGCTGCATCCGCGCGTGGTTCGTCCCGGTGGACAGCACGAACTCCGCGGCACCCGATTCCAGCGCCGCGGCGAGTTCCGGGGTCATCCAGTTGTCCGGGAACCCGCTGGCTATGACGTCCTTTTCGAGAATGGGGAATTCACCGCTGGCCAGTGCGTCCCGGTACAGCGGGACGCCACGGACCCGGTCGACCATCTCGGCCGATGGCTGACTCGTCATGTGCACCCGTCCTTTTCCACACCGGTGTCCGGCGGCCGCACCGGCCGCCGGACACCGGCAACGAGATCCGTCAGCCGTTGCTGGGCCGCGGCCGGGAAATGCAGCCCTCCTTGGACCTGGAAATGCAGCCGTCCTTGTTCGCGCTCGGCGCCGAATTCGCCGCGACCCACTTGGACCAGACGTTTTCCTGCGCGAGCACCCTGACCAGCTTGTCCATGCCATACCTCCGAACGGGATGCGGACCGCGAGACCGAGACGATCATCGCTCTCTCAAAGTAAAGGGATTGCAAAGGATGTGTCAACACGCCTTGAAGGTCCGTCCCGGGTCAAATCCGGGTGAAGCCCTACGCAGGGTCGCCGGACGGGCGGGAATCCGGCAGAGTTCCCGATTTCGCTACTCGAATTCGGTGAATCAGCGTGATCCAGCGAACAGCGCCCGGCGCGGTTCGGCCGCGGTCCGGATGCCGCTCGCCGGGTTCTCCCGCAGCGTGACGGTGGCGGGTCGCGTCACCCGGCCGCTCCCGGCGCGAGGTGGCCGAGCCGGGCCCGCACCCCGTCGGCGCGCAGCCAGCCGAATCCCGCGTCCTGGAGCTGGCGCAGCAGAGCGTCCACATCGGGCCTGGTCCATTGCGGACACCGTTGCCGGAACGCGGTCAGGTAGGGCATCGCACCGTCGTCCCAGTCCGACGGCGCGTGCGCGGTGAGCGCCCAGTCGAGCTCCCACAGGCGCGCGGTCTTGTCGCCGATGCTCCAGGACAGCACGGATCGGCCGTCCGAGGTCATCGCCAAGCCGGTCACGCCCTTCCGGTGCCCTTGCAGGAGGCGCACGCACTTCCCGGCGCGGACGTCCCACACCCGGAGCGTGCTGTCCAGTCCTGCGGACACCGCGAAGCGGCCGTCCGTGGTGAACTGGGCCGTCTCCGGCTCGTGCCCGGGGATCCCGAACTGCCCGACGCGTTCGCCCGTACCGGTATCCCACATCCGGATGTTCCGGTCCCGGTGCCCGCCGGTGGACAGCAGGAAGCGCCCGTCCGCGCTCGGGGACACCGACCACGCGACGTCGTCGTGCGCGTCGATGGAACGCACGACCTCGCCGCTTCCCAGTGCGGTCAGGCGAACGAAGCCGTCGTACCCGGCCGAGACCACGAAGCGGCCGGTCGGATCGGGCCGCACGACGCTCACCCCCGCCCTGCCGGTGATCGACTTACCCGGATGCGCATCCACCGTCCACAGTGGTCTTCCCGTGCTCAGGTCCCACAGCCGGACCTTGCCGCCCATCAGGCCGGCCACCGCGTTCCTCCCGTCCGCGGAGAACCGCACGTCCTCCGGGACGAAGTCCGTTCCGGACAGCTCCCGCAGGCATTCACCGGTCTCGGTCGACCAAAGCCGGATGGAACCGCTCAGGCCCTCTGCGACGCTGACGTGCCCGGACAGCACCCGTTTCCCGTCCTGGCTCAGTGAAAGCGACTTCACCGCGTCCATCCCGTCGCCGCGCCGCGGCCATTCGAGGACGCGCGCGCTGGTGCCGCCCGCTACCTCCCACACCTGGATCATCCCGTCGAACCCGCCGGTCACCGCGATCCGGCCGTCGCCTGCCAGATCGGCCGCGGCGACGGAACCGGTCGCCAGCACCTTCGACGGCCAGGCGTCCCGCAGACCCGTCCGCGCCGAGTGTGCGGCCAGCGTCCGCCACGCGGCGAGCGTGCGCGGTTCCCGTTCGTATCCCGGGACCTCCCGCGCTCGCGTGAGCAGGTCGAGCGCGGCGGGGAAAGCGCTGGCGGCGATCGCGCGCTCGGCGTCGCCGACCCGCTTTTCCACCAGGGAGTGCAGTTCGGCGAGTTCGAGGTACGGGCGCGGGCGGCTGAGCTGGTGCGCCGCGGTGTACCCCGAAGGCATCTGCCACCGCCGGACCGTCTGCTCGTCGTCCACGGAGACCCCGGCCCCGCCGTCGCCGTCGAGCAGGACGTCCTCGACGCGCGGATAGGCCTCCCCCGTCCGGAACGTGCGCAGGCAGCATCCGGTGTCCGTGCGCCAGAAGCGGACGGTCGCGTCCTGCGCGCCGGAGAACAGGAACCGCGCGTCGTCGCTCATCGAGAGCGCCTGGACCGTGCTCGTGTGCCCGGTCATGGTGCGGACGCAGTCGCCGGTTTCGACGTCCCAGAGCCGGATCGCCCCGGTGTGCGCCGCGCCCGTCACCACGAAGCGCCCGTCGGCGCTGAGGCTCAGCGCACTGGGCGCCGACGGTTCGGGAAGTTCCCAGACGCGCCGTTGGCGACCGGTTCCGGTGTCCCACAGGCGGATGTGGGTGCGGTCGGCGAACAGCGCGCATCCGCCGCGGAGGTCGATCGCCGAACTTCCCCCTCCCCCGTTGCGATCGCGGTGGAGCTTCCGTCGCTTGCCGGTGCGGAGATCCCACAGCAGCACCGTGCCGCCGCCCGCCCAGAGCAGGTATCTCGCGTCGGCGCTGAGCCGGACCGCGCACTGACGTGGTTGCTCAGCCGGGTGCCGTGCCGCTTTCACGGTGTGCAGGCACTTGCTGGCGGCCAGGTCCCACACGCGAACCGTGGCGTCCGACCCCGCGGTGGCGCCGAAGCAGCCGTCCGGGGTGAGGTCGACCGCGTGCACCGCGGGGTCGTGCTTGATGAACGTCCGGAGGTACTCGGCGGTCCGCAGGTCCCACAGCCACGCCTCCCCGTTCCGGCAGCCGGTCAGCGCGAATGGCGCGTCACCCGCGATGCGGGTCGGCGTCCCGGTGTCGTCGATGCCCATCAGCTGTTCGACTTCGCGCCAGCGACCGCGCAGCCCCTTCGGCCGCCAGCGCATCACTTTCGTACCAAGGCACTTGGCGTCGCGCACCTGTCCTGTTTGGACGGCTGTCAGGGTGGCCGCGACTTCCGGGTCGCCCGCGCCGTTGCCGTCGAGGAGCCTGCGGGCGGCGACGAGATCGCCGCGTTCGAGGTGGACCTTGGCGAGCAGGTGCCGCGACTGGCCCGGATCGTCGTCCGACTCGCGGACGCGATCGAGATCGGCGACGAGGGCTTCGTCGGTGATGTCCCCGCTCCGCCACCGCCGCAACCCGGTGTTGTAGGTGGCTTCCCGGTGCTGCGGGTCGGCGGAGAGCGCGGCCGCGAACGCTTGCCCCGCCTCGGCGGCGCGGCCGAGGTCGAGCAGCGACAGCGCGCGGTTGTTGAGCTCGTCGGCGCGCAGCTCGGCGGCCACCGGCTCGTGCCGCGGGTACCGCGTGCCGGTCACCTCCTGGTAGATGCGCGCCAGTTCGGCGGCGACCGCGGTGAGCGAGGACGGGCGGCGCGCGGGATCCCGGGCCAGGCAGGCTTCGAGCAGGTCGGCCAGTGCCGATGGCAGCGGGGGCGAGCCCGGTTGCCCGGCGCGGATCGCCGCCAGTGCCGCGCCCGCGGCGGGACCGGCCATCCAACTCGCCCCGCCGGTCACCATCTCCAGCAGTGACACGGCGAAGCTGTAGATGTCGGTGCGCCGCCCGACCGGATGCCCCGCGGCCTGTTCGGGCGAGGCGTACCGCGGGGTCATGCCACCATCACCCGGCACCGGAACGCTCACCCCTTGCGTGGCACCGGGAGCGAGCGCGACGAGCCGCCGTGCCTTCGCGAGCCCGAAATCGGTGATCTTCGCCGTGACCGCGTCGCCCACTTCGCCGTCGAGCAGCACGTTCGCGGGTTTCACGTCCCGGTGCACGATCCCCCGGCCGTGCGCGTGGTCGAGGCCCCACGCGATCTGGACCGCCACGTCCAGCAGCCTGGCCAGCGCCTCGTCCGGCCCGCCCGCGTACAGCCGCCGGTCCTCGATCCAGTCCCACAGGCTGCCACCCGCCACGTACTCGGCGAACAGCCTCGGCACACCGTCGAGCACGCGAACGTAGTGGCAGCCGCACACGTGCGGGTGCAACCCCAGCGAAACCCAGGTCTCCGCCTCGGCGATGAACTCCCGCTGCTGTTCCTCGTCCTGGAACAGCCGGGGATCTGGGCTCTTCACCGCCAGTTCGACGGCCCACGCCAGGTGCCGGACCCGGTGCACCACACCCATCCCGCCGCGCCCGAGCACCCCCGAAACCTCGTACCGGCCGTCGACGACCTCCCCGACCTGCCACGTCACCGCGAACTCACCGGCTTTCCTGGTCGGGGCCCTCGCCGAGCAGGCCGAGGTCCGCTGGCATCAACGTGGTGTTCTGCAGCAACGCCTTGAAGAGATTGTGGTTCAGCGGGTCGCCGACCGGCAAGGCATCCTCCCCTGATCATCCGTCCGGCCCATGCTAGGACGTCCGCTCCGGACCGGCGCCGACCATATTGCGACGTGCCGCGATGAACATCGGATGACCTGTTCGGCCGCTGGATCCGACCCTGGTTCCGAGGTCAAATACCCCCCAGCGCACTCCGAAGTCCATAAAGGACAGTGTGGTTCGTCAGGCGAATCCGGTGTGTGGTGGTTCTTCGGTGTAGCTGCGGCCGTTCGGGGTGGTGACGGTGAGGGTGCCGGTGTCGTTGGTGGTGAAGGTCCAGCCCGGTTCGCCGCGCAGCACGTGGT
>NZ_BAAANN010000061.1:0-35146 GCF_039529815.1 Amycolatopsis minnesotensis
GGTCATCGCCCCCTTCCAGACAGGCACCTACCCCATCACCGTCACCGCCACCGACTCCACCGGCAAGACCGGCACCGCCACCTACACCCTCACCATCCAGTAACCCCTTCGTGGCCCTGAAGCCCACCATGACGGCACTGGATGCCGTCATGGTGGGCTTCGGGGCGCGGCGCTCTACCCGCGCAGCACGTGCATGGCGGCGTTGTGGCCGGGGATGCCGCTGACGCCGCCGCCCCGGACGGCGCCCGCGCCGCACAGCAGGACGCGCGAGTGCGCGGTTTCCACGCCCCAGGTTCCCGCCAGTTCGTCGGAGTACGGCCACGAAAGGTCCCGGTGGAAGATGTGCCCCGCCGGAAGGCCCAGCTCGGCTTCGAGGTCCAGCGGCGTTTTCGCTTCGACGCACGGCGAACCGTCCGGATCGCGCAGGACGCAGTCCTCGATCGGTTCGGCGAGCACGCTGTTCAGCGAAGCCATGGTCGAGCGCAGCGCTTCCGACCTCGCCTCGTCGTTGCGGCCGCGGAACAGCCGCGCGGGCATGTGCAGGCCGAACAGGGTCAGCGTCTGCACGCTCGCGGCGCGTTCGGCGGCACCGAGGATCGACGGGTCGGTCAGTGAATGGCAGTAGATCTCGCACGGCGGCAACGACGGGATCCGGCCCGCATCCGCCTCACCATGAGCCGTGGCCAGTTGCTCGTAGCCTTCGTTTACGTGGAACGTGCCGCCGAACGCTTCGCGAACGTCCACAGTGGAGTCCCGGAGGCGCGGCAGGCGTGAGAGCACCATGTTCACCTTCAACTGCGCGCCTTCCGGCGGCTCCGGCGGCTCCTCCCCCAGCAACCCCGCCAGTACGGTCGGCGCGACGTTCGCCAGCACGTGCCCGGCGCCGGCGGTGTGTTCGCGATCGCCGACGCGGTAGCGCACCGCACCCTCGGGGTCGATCGCGAGCACCTCGGCCCCGGTGACCATCTCGGCGCCACCCGCCCGCGCGGAGTCGGCCAGCGCGCCGGTGACCGCGCCCATACCGCCGACCGGGACGTCCCAGTCGCCGGTGCCGTTGCCGATCAGGTGGTAGAGCAGGCACCGGTTCTGCCGCAGCCCGGGATCGTCCGCGGCGGCGAAGGTGCCGATCAGCGCGTCGGTGAGGACCACGCCGCGCACGGTGTCGTCGGCGAAGCGCGCGGTGAGCGCCTCGCCGATCGGGCGCTCGAACAACACCGACCAGACCTCTCGACCGATGCGAGCGCGGAGATCTTCCTTGCTGGGCAAGGGTTTCGTGAGCGTTTCGAACACCGTGTCCGCGACCGATGCGGCCATGCCGTAGAACCGCCGCCACGCCTCGAAGTCCGATGTGGACCCCGTGACCGCACGGAAGGACGCGGCCGTCCGCTCGCCGTCACCGGTGTCGACGAGGAGGCCCGAGCCGCCGACCGGGGTGTACGAGGACATCCGGCGCCGCCGCAGCTCGATCCCGAGCCCGAGCTCGGCGACGACCTTCTTGGGCAGCAGGCTCACCAGGTACGAATAGCGGGACAGCCGCACGTCCACCCCGGGGAACGCGCGGAAGGACACCGCCGCGCCACCGGCCTCGTCCCGCCGTTCCAGCACCAGCACCGACCTGCCCGCGCGGGCGAGGTACGCCGCCGCGACCAGCCCGTTGTGCCCGCCGCCGACGATCACCGCGTCGTAGCTGCCCACCTGTCCTCCAAAGAACGACAATGCGCCGCGACCATCGTGGCCGCGGCGCACCGCCGAGAACAAGCCCTGCTCAGAAGGTGATGGAGAACCCGTCGATCGAGCCGGTGTCGAACCGGTTCACGTCCTTGACGCTCAGCTTCCAGGTGCCGTTCGCCGGTTCGGCCGACGCGTTGACGGTGTAGGTGGTGTGCACCCCGGCCGCCTCACCGACACCGCCGGCCTTCCGCAGCGCGTACACCGCGCCGCTCGGGCCGACCAGGTCCACCGCGAGGTCCGCGGTGTAGGTGTGCGCGATGTCGACCTTGACCGGCAGGCTCGCCGACGCCTTGCCGTCGCAGCCGTCCTGGGTCACCGAACTGGTCACCGCGGCTCCGGCGTCCGGAATGGACACCGGCGTGGTGTTCGACTTCACGCCGCACTTCGGGCCGGGGCCGGTGCCGCCGATGAACGAGATGTTCAGCAGCTTGTTCGGCGAGCCGCTGCCCGCGTTCTTGATCGCGCCGTCGACCGCGCCGCTCACCAGCGCGTCCCGCGCCTGCTGGGCGGTGGCACCGGGGTTGGCGGAGAGGTAGAGCGCCGCCGCGCCGGTGACGTGCGGGGTGGCCATCGACGTGCCGCTCATGTTCGCGCTGCTGCCGTTCGACAACCCGAGCGAGGTGATGTTGTTGCCCGGCGCGAAGATGTCGGTGCAGGTGCCGTAGTTCGAGAACGACGCGCGGTTGTCGTTCTCGTCGGAGGCGTTCACCGTGATCGCTTCGGGCACGCGGGCCGGGCTGGTGTTGCACGCGTTCGTCGACGAGTTGCCCGATGCCACCGAGTACACGACCCCGGAGGCGATGGACTTCTTGATCGCGTCGTCGCCGACCCCGACCTGGTCCATGGTCAGGCTCATGTTCGCCACCGCGGGCTTGGCCGCGTTCGCGGTCACCCATTCCATCGCGTCCACCGCGGCGGAGTCGGGGCCGTTGCCGGAGCAGTCCTTCCCGAGCACCTTCAGGCCGACGACCTTGACCTTCTTCGCCACGCCGTAGGTCTTGCTGCCGATCGTGCCCGCGGTGTGCGAGCCGTGCCCGTTGCAGTCGATGCCGTCGCTGCCGACGAAGTCCTTGCCGACGCTGGCGCGGCCTTCGTACTCGGGGTTGTCCGGCTTGATCCCGGTGTCGAGGTCGTACGCCGTGACGCCTTCACCGGTGTTGCCGTAGGTGTAGGAGTTGTCGCGGGGCAGGCTCTTCTGGTCGATGCGGTCCAGGCCCCAGGTCGGGTTCTTCTGCGTGTCCGCGATCCTCGCGGTGCCGTCCTGGTAGACGGTCGCGACCGAGGGGTCGGCGGCGAGCCTGCGCGCCTGCTGCTCGGTCATCTTCCGCACCGAGAAGCCGTGGATCGTGGCCGTGTAGGTCGAGCGCAGTTCGCCACCGTAGCGCTGCGCGAGCGACGCCGCCGAGGACTGCACGCCGAAGGTGTCCTTCAGCACCACGATGTACTGGTCGCCGTAGTGCTGCTTCGCCTGCACCACGGTGCCTTCGGCCGCACTGGGCGCCGCTGCCGCGGTGGCCGTGCCGACCGCCGCCATGGAGCCCAGCAATGTCAGCGCCAACGCCGCCTTTGCCGTCCTGCGCATCAGAAACTCACCCCGAAACTGTCGATCGTGCCGCTGTCGTACTGGTAGACGTCCTGCACCTGGAGCTTCCACGCGCCGGTGCGGTTCTCCGCCGAAGTGTCCACTGTGTAACTCGTGGACAGGTCGACGGAGGAGGCCCCGCCCGCCTGCTTGAGCGGGATCGTCTTCCCGCCCGGCGTGACGAGGTCGATCCTGAGGTCGCCGGTGTAGCCGTGCTTGATCGCCACCGAGACCTTGGTGGCCGCGGTGCCCTTGCTATCGCACGTCCCGATCGTGACCGTGCTGGTGACCGCCGAGCCCGCGTCCGGAATGGACACGTCGTCGGCGTTGGTGCCGCCGGCGCACGACGGCGGGTTCGGGGTGCCGCTCCCGATGAACCCGGTGTAGAGCAGCTTGTTCGGCGAGCCCTTCACGTCGGTGATCTTGTCCGGCGTCGCGTTGTCGGTCAGCGCCTTCGCGACGTCGGCGGGGGTCGCGCCGGGGTTCGCCGTCAGGTACAGCGCCGCCGCGCCCGCGACGTGCGGGGTGGCCATCGAGGTGCCGCCCATCTGCGTGGTCCCGCCGCCGTTCTTCAACGACGTGATGTTCGAGCCCGGCGCGAAGAGGTCCGTGCAGCGGCCGTAGTTCGACGACTGGGACGAGTTCCAGATGGAGCGCTTGTCCTGCGCGTCGCTCGCGGCGACCGTGATCGCCTCCGGCGTGCGCGCCGGGGAGACGTTGCAGGCGTCCTGGCCCTCGTTGCCCGCCGCGACGGTGTTGGTGATCCCGGCGCGGATCGCGCCCTGCACGGCCTGGTCCACACTGGAATCCGCGCCGCCGCCGAGGCTCATCGACAGCACCGACGGGCCCTTCGCGTTCTTCGCGACCCAGTCGATCCCCGAGATGATCTGGGAGTACTGGCCGGTGCCCTGGCAGTTCAGCACCCGGACGGCGACGATCTTGACGCCCTTCGCCACCCCGTAGGTCGCGCTGCCGACGGTGCCCGCGACGTGCGTGCCGTGCCCCTGGCAGTCCGACGCGTCGCCATCGTCGTCGATGAAGTCGTAGCCGCTGCTCGCGCGCCCGCCGAACTCCGACTGCTTCAGGTCGGTGCCGGTGTCCACGACGTAGACCGTGGCGCCCTCGCCCTTGTTGGCGTAGCTGTAGGCCTTGTCGAGCGGCAGGTTCTTCTGGTCGATCCGGTCGAGGCCCCAGGTGGGGTTCTGCTGCGTGTCGCTGACGTGCGCCACCGCGTCCTGTTCCACCGAGGCGACCGAGGGATCGGCCGCGAGCCGTCTCGCCTGCGCCTCGGACATCCGCACGGCGAACCCGCGCACCGCCGAGTCGTAGGTCCGGCGCACCTCGCCACCGTAGGCGCCCGCGAGGCGGGCCGCCTTGGCGGTGACTTCGCCAGGTGCCTGCGGTGCTTTCAGCAGGACGAGGTAGGAGTCCGCGACGGCACCGGGGGCGTTCGCGTTGAGGATGTGCCCGGTCGGCGCGGCGGCGGCGGGACCGGCGAGCGCCATGACGGTGGCGGCGCAGGCACCGGCGACCACCGAGGCGCCCGCGAGCGCACGCCGCCTTCGATGAGCTTCACGCATTCAACAGCTCCGTTCACTCGAACAGGTGGTTCACGTCGGGTCGAAACGGCGGAGAACCTTGTGACTGAGAGCCACACATTCCTCACTTTTGGGGGGAACACCTGGCCGAACAAGCGAGGCTGCGGTCCGTATGACTACGTAACTAATGCCCGGAACCCCGTCTGACCGGGCCATACGAAAGTTCGGTAACCGACCGGGTGGGTTCCGTGATCACCCCGTCGAGATCTAAGCTCCGTTCACACGTCGGGGTGATTTGGGTTCTGTGCCGCTTTCGTGAATCGAACGCAGCTTGGATCAGGAGCAGCCATGGTGCGCAGTGCTGGCAGGACGAGTTCCGCCGTGCTCGTCGGGCGGGCCGACGAACTCCGCTCGCTGGTGTCGGCAGGCACCCGCCCACCGTCGGTCATGATGGTCGAAGGCGAGGCGGGGGTCGGGAAGACGCGGCTCGTCACCGAACTGCTCGGCCAGCCCGAGCTGGCTGGCCGTCGCGTCCTGGCCGGGCGCAGCCAGCCGCTGCGGGAACCGTTCCCGTACGGCGTCGTGCTCGAAGCGCTCCGCGACGCGGGGCGCTACCTCCCCGACGCGCGCCCGCTGAACGGCGTCACCGGCGTGCTCCGGCCCCACCTCCCCGAACTCGGCGCGCACCTGCCCGCCACCCCGCCCGCGCTCGGTGACCACCGCGCCGAACGGCACCGGTTCTTCCGCGCGGTCCGCGAGCTGCTCGACGCGCTGAGCCCGGTGCTGCTCGTCGTCGAGGACCTGCACTGGTGCGACGACGGGTCGCGGCAGCTACTGCGCTTCCTGATGGCGGAGCCGACGCGCGACACGAGCCTGCTGCTGACCTACCGGCGCGAGGAGGTGCCGGGCGGGATCCCGCTCGGCGGCGCCTACCGGCCGGCCGTCGGCACCACCAGCACGGTGCTGCAGCTCCGCCCGCTCGACGCCGACGGCGTGCGCGGGCTGGCAGGCGAGCTGCTCGGCGGCGAGGTGTCCGCCGAATTCGCCGCGCTGCTGCACGAGCGCACGGCCGGTATCCCGTTCGTCGTCTCCGAAACCGTGCACGCGCTGGACCCGCAGGGCGCGATGCACGCCGACGGCATGGCCGCGCGCCGCCTGCTCGATGCCGTCGAGGTGCCCGTCCTGCTTCGGGACGCCGCGGTCGAACGGCTCGCCGGGCTTTCGGTGACCGCGCGGCGGATGACCGAAGCGGCGGCCGTGCTCGGCGTGCCCGCCACCTCGCAGCTCCTCGGCGCCGTCGCCGGGCTGACGCCGCGGCGGGCACGGCAGGCGCTCGTGCTCGCGCTCGACCGGCACGCGCTGCTCGAACTGGAAGACTGCCGTTACGGCTTCCGCCACCCGCTCGCGCGGCAGGCCGTCTACGGCACCATCCCCGGCCCCGACCGCCAGGAGCTGCACCGCCGCGCGGCGTGCCTGCTCCGCGACCAGAGCCCGAAACCGCTCGTCCAGCTCGCCCACCACAGCCGGAAGGCGGGCGCGTTCGCCGACGCGCTGACCTACGGCGAGGCCGCCGCCGACGCCGCCGCCTCGATCGGCGACCTCGCGACGGCGACGGAACTGCTGTGCTCGCTGCTGTCCGAGCCGGGGCTCGCTTCGTCCGATGTGGACCGGATGGCGGTGAAGCTGAGCAGGCTGGCCAACAACGGCGTCGCCCAGCACGACGTGACCTCGGCGCTGGAGCGGCTGCTGTCCGACGACCGGCTGTCCCGCACGCACAGCGGGCAGATCCGGCTCAGCCTCGGCCTGCTCCTGATGCGGCAGGCCGGTGGGCTCGACGCCGCGCGGATCCAGGTCGAGCTCGCGGTCAACGATCTCGGCCACCGGCCCGATCTCGCGGGCCGCGGCATGGCGGTGCTGGCGCAGCCGTGGATCGGCACCTCCCCGCTCGCCGAGCACCTGCGGTGGCTCGACCAGGTCGACGACGTCATCGCCACGACCACGGATCGCACGCTCACCCTGACCCTGCAGGCGAACAACCTCCCGTCCCGGCTGCACACCGGCGACCGGCGCGCGCTGGCCACGATGGACACGGTCTCGACCGCGGTCTCCTCCGCCGAGCAGCAGCGCCAGCTCGCCCGCCTGCACGCCAACCTCGCCGACGCCTGCGCGTGGATCGGCCACTACCGGCGCGGCGCCAGCATGGTGCGCAGCGCGGTCGAACTCGCGTCCGACTGCGGCGCGCCGTACCTGATCGGGATCGCGCGCTCGACCGGCGTGCACATCGACTGGCTCACCGGCAGGTGGGACGCGCTCGACGACAGGGCGCGTGCGCTGTTCGAGGAGTACCGCGAGCTGCTGCCGATGACCAGCGAGTTGTCGCTGGTGCTCGGCCTGCTCGCGACCGCGCGCGGCGAATGGGACCGCGCCGCGGCGCACTTCACCGCGGTCGGCCCCGACGAGCCGGAGAACGCGGTCACCCCGGTCGTGCTCGCCACGCACGCCGGGATCGCGGGCATGCTGCTGTCCCAGTGCGACGACGAGGAAGCCGCCGCGCGCGCCGAAGCCGGGCTGGAGTTGTTGCGCGCCAAGGGCGTCTGGCCGTGGGCGGGGGAACTGCTCCCGGTCGCCGTCGAAGCGTTCTGCCGTACCGGCCGCGAAGAGGCCGCCGCCGCGCTCGTCGACGAAGCCGAGCGCACGCTGAGCGAACTCGACGCGCCGCTGGCGATCGTCGCGCTGGTGTGCTGCCGCGGCATCATCTCGGCGCACCGCCACGACCACGTCGACGCGGTGAAGTTCTTCCACGAGGCGAGCGACGGGTACGAGCGGCTGACCGCGCCGTACCCGGCCGCGCTGGCGAAGGAGCGGCTCGCGCAGAGCCGCCTCGTGATGGGCGAATCGGACGCGGCCGAGTCGTTCTCGGGGCTGGCGGACGTGTTCGCCGAGCTCGGTGCCACCCGTGACGCCGCGCGCTGCCGCCACACCTACCGCGCGACCGGCGCGGTGGCGCCGTCGCGGCGGGGACGGCGCGGTTACGGCGACGAGCTGTCCCCGCGCGAGCAGGACGTCGCCCGCCTGCTCGCCGACGGGCACACGAACCGGGAGATCGCCGAGGTGCTGTTCCTGTCGCGCCGGACCGTGGAACAGCACGTCGCGAGCGTGTTGCGCAAGCTCAAGGTCTCCTCGCGCGGCGAGCTGGTGACCGCGTCGCGGTAATTCGGTTGCGGGCCGCCGCGCCCGCCCGGCATGCTGTCCCGGATCCGGCAGGGAGCCGGTGGATGTCGTGAGGGAGGTGCCCCGTGTCAAGGACTGTCCGGGGATTTGCCGTCCCCCGTCCACCCGCCCGCCGGGGCTGAACCGCGTCTGCGCGCACCCGGCGGATCCCTCATCCAGGAGACCCTCCAGTGCACGAGCACGATTTCGAAAACCTCGAGTACCGGCCTGCCCGCCGGAAGAACCGCAAGCCGAAGTTCGACGACGAACGGTCCCGCAGCGGGCGGATGACCGAGGAAGAGCGCGCCCGGATCGCCAGGCTGCGCGACGACGCCTACGCCGAGCCGGAAATCCCCGGCGGCGCCGACCGCTACTCCACGTGGGGCGAAGCCGAACAGGGGCCGAAGCCGCGCCCGGACTGGGTGCGGACCGAACTGGCCGCGGTGGACACCGAGCTCGGTGTCCTCAAGACCGGCAAGGAGGCCGACGTCCACCTGATCCGGCGCGAGCTGCCGGACGGGCCGGGCGCGCTGCTCGCCGCGAAGCGCTACCGCGGCGCCGAACACCGGATGTTCCACCGCGACGCGGGCTATCTCGAGGGCAGGCGGATGCGCCGGTCCCGCGAGATGCGCGCGATCGAGAACCGGACCTCGTTCGGGCGCAACCTGATCGCCGAGCAGTGGGCCGCCGCGGAGTTCGCCGCGCTCGGTCGCTTGTGGACGGTCGGCGCACCGGTGCCCTACCCGGTCCAGCGCAGCGGAACCGAAGTGCTGCTGGAGTTCCTCGGCTCGGAAGACGGCACCGCGGCGCCGAGGCTCGCGCAGGTGCGACCGTCCGATGCGGACCTGGACGACCTGTGGGAGCAGGCCGTCGCGGCGATCACCGCGATGGCGGCGGAGGGGCTCGCGCACGGCGACCTCTCCGCGTACAACGTGCTCGTGCACCACGGCAGGCTCGTGCTCATCGACCTGCCGCAGGTGGTCGATGTCGTGGCGAACCCGGCGGGCGAGGAGTTCCTCGCCCGCGACGTCCGGAACCTCGCGAAGTGGTTCTCCGGGCGGGGCGTCGCTGTCCCGTCCGAGGCGGATCTGGTGGCTGAGCTGCGCGTTGTCGCCGGACTAGGGTGATCCGCACCACGATCGAGGCGCGGAGCGGGGCGTTTTCAGTCACACTCCGCGCCTCGGTTTGAGCGCCGAGCAGGGGATCCGGTAGGCTGATCACAGACCGCAACCGGCGGCGTGGATGTGTGTCCGTCGCCTCCAGAGCCACCCTGAACGGCTCGCGGCAATCCTGTAAACCAATGGCGCATCACCGTGGTGTGCCGGGTTCGTCCCTGTGAACGCCCATCGCACACCATCTTGCCCGCCTGCGCGCGGGCAGCCGGGGCCTCCTTGTGACGTGCCACGTCCGAGAGGCAGTTCGTGACCATCGCTTTCGATTCCGGCAAGTCCACGCGCCCGGCCCACAAGCCGCGCCAGCGCCCTGTTCAGGAATCGGCCAAGACCCCCATGCTCGGCACCGGACCGACGAAGTCCTTCGCCGACCTGAACCTCCCCGAGCCGCTGCTCCGCGCGCTGCGCGAGGCCGGTATCGACAAGCCGTTCCCGATCCAGTCGGCCACCATCCCCGACGCGCTCGCCGGCCGCGACGTGCTCGGCCGCGCGCAGACGGGGTCCGGTAAGACCCTCGCCTTCGGCCTCGCGCTGCTGGCCAGGCTCGACGGCGGCAAGGCCCGCGCGAAGCGCCCCCGCGCGCTCGTACTGGTGCCCACGCGCGAGCTGGCCATGCAGGTGGCCGACTCGCTGACCCCGCTCGCGAAGTCGCTCGGCCTGTGGTGCCGCACGGCCGTCGGCGGGATGGCCTTCGGGCGCCAGGCCGACGCGCTCAACCGCGGCGTCGACCTGCTGATCGCCACCCCCGGCCGGTTGTCCGACCACGTGCGCCAGGGCACCGCGGTGCTCTCCGACATCAACTTCGTCGCGCTCGACGAGGCCGACCAGATGGCGGACATGGGCTTCCTGCCGCAGGTCCGCGAGATCCTCGACCTCACCCCGGCGCGCGGGCAGCGGCTGCTGTTCTCCGCGACGCTCGACGGTGACGTCAAGCGGCTCGTCGACTCGTACCTGACCGACCCGGTCGAGCACTCGGTCGCGCCGGTCACCGCGAGCGTCACCACCATGGACCACCACGTGCTCCAGGTGCAGCGCCAGGACAAGCAGCAGATCATCACCGAGATCGGCGCCCGCGACGGCAGGACGATCATGTTCGTCCGCACCAAGCACCACGTCGACCGGCTCACCGAGCGGCTGCGCGAGCAGGGCGTGCACGCGGCGGCACTGCACGGCGGCAAGACGCAGGGCCAGCGCAACCGGGTCCTCGCCGACTTCAAGGAAGGCCACACCCCGGTGCTGGTCGCCACCGACGTCGCGGCGCGCGGCATCCACGTCGACGACATCAGCCTCGTGCTGCACGTCGACCCGGCCGCCGACCACAAGGACTACCTGCACCGCTCCGGCCGCACCGCGCGCGCCGGTGCCTCGGGCGCCGTCGTCACGCTGGTCACCAACGACCAGCGGCGCATGGTCCGCCGGATGACCGACCGGGCCGGTGTCCGCGCGGAGAGCACCATGGTGCGCCCCGGCGACGCCGAGCTGAACCGGATCACCGGGGCCCGCGAGCCCAGCGGCGAGCCGGTCATCGAGCGGCGTCGCGAGCCCTCGCCGCGTCGCGGTGGCGGCCCGCGCGGCCGTTCCGGCGGCTTCGGCTCCGGCGGGCACGGCGGCAGTGGCGGCGGCTTCGGCGGCGGCCGTGGCAGGCAGGGCGGCGGCTTCAACCGCGGCGGCGGCGGTCGTCCGCAGCAGCGCTCCAACCGCGGCCCGGCCCGTCGCGGCTCGCACGACTGATCCTTTTCTTCGCCAAAGCGGCCGGTGTCCCGTTCGGGGCACCGGCCGCTTTCGTGTCGGCCACGCCCCGAAAATGCCCCTTTAGCTGTCGAGTGGTGAAGTCGGCTGAGGGTGCGCATGCCCTGAAGGCGCCCTTCGGCGAATCTGACGCCGCGAAGGCGTCCTTCAGGGCATCGGCAGCGCCATGCGCTGTCATGTCATGTGCCGGGGTTTCGCAGCTCGCGCCTCTGTCTCGTTTCCGCGCTCATGCCCGTGCAGGGGGCTTCAGGGGCGTGCATGTCGCGGCCTTCGCGGGACTGCTCCGCTCCGGAGCGCATGCCCCGAAGGGGCCCTTGAGGGAATCTGACGCCGTGAAGGTGACCTTCGGGGCATCGGCGCTGCCATCCCGCTCGCCGCGAAGGGCGAGATCGCGGCGTCAGATTCCCCGAAGGCGCCCTTCGGGGCGGGCGCGGAACCCTGGCGCACCCGGGGGTGTCGGTGCCGGACGCGGGCGGGGGCGATGCGACACTGCGGGATGTGACTTCCCCGGCCCCGACTCCCCCCGAGCAGACTTTCGACTGGCTTGACGCGGAGGCCGGCAAGCGCGGCGACGCCGGGCTCGTCCGGCAGTTGCGTCCTCGTGCCGCGGGCGATCGCGACCTCGACCTCGCCGGGAACGACTACCTCGGGCTGGCGAAGGACAAGCGGGTCGCCGGAGCCGCCGCGGCCGCCGCGCTGAAATGGGGAGCGGGTTCGACCGGGTCGCGCCTGGTGACCGGATCCCTCGAGCTGCACACCGAGCTGGAGCACGAGCTGGCGCGCTTCTGCGGCGCGCAGGCCGCGCTGGTGTTCTCCTCGGGGTTCACCGCGAACCTCGGCGCCGTGACGGCGCTGTCCGGCCACGAGTCGGCGATCGTGACGGACAAGTACATCCACGCGTCGCTCATCGAAGGCTGCCGCCTGTCCAGGGCGGACATCGCCGCCGTCGCGCATTCCGACCTCGCGGCCATCACGCACGCGCTGTCCACGCGCCGCAAGGAGCGGGCGCTCGTCGTCACGGACTCGGTGTTCTCCGTCGACGGCGACCTCGCGCCGTTGCCCGAACTGGCCGAAGCCTGCCGCGCGCACGG
Organism: Amycolatopsis minnesotensis; assembly: GCF_039529815.1. Classification (NCBI taxonomy): domain Bacteria; kingdom Bacillati; phylum Actinomycetota; class Actinomycetes; order Pseudonocardiales; family Pseudonocardiaceae; genus Amycolatopsis; species Amycolatopsis minnesotensis. Next base: position 12,074 of record NZ_BAAANN010000061.1, read on the forward strand.
CGCCGCACTGCTCGTCGACGACGCGCACGGCTTCGGTGTGCTCGGCGACGCCGGTCAGGGTGCCGTGCACGCGGCGGGGCTGGCAGGCGCGCCGGACGTGGTCACCACCATCACGCTGTCGAAATCCCTTGGCGCGCAAGGAGGTGCGGTGCTCGGCCCGCGCCGGGTGATCAAGCACCTCGTGGACACCGCGCGCTCGTTCATCTTCGACACCGCGCTGGCACCCGCGAGCGCCGCGGCGGCGCTCGCGGCACTCGGCGTGCTGCGCTCGGAGCCTGAGCTGCCCTCGCGCGTGCTCACCGCCGCCGGAACGCTCGCGGTACAGCTCAAGGACGCCGGGTTCACAGTCAGCCTGCCGGACGCCGCGGTGATCTCCGTGCACGCACCGTCCCCGGAGGCGGCGGTGGCATGGGCGGCGCGGTGCGCGGAACAGGGCGTGCGGGTCGGCTGCTTCCGCCCGCCGTCGGTGCCGGACGGCATCTCCCGGCTCCGGCTCACCGTGCGCGCCGATCTCACCGAGTCCGATTTGGACACCGCGGTCAAGGTGATCAGTTCGTGCGCGCCCGCCGCATCGTGATGTGGTCGATGCCGTCCTCGTCGAACGGCTCCCCTTCGGCGACGAACCCGAACTTCGCGTAGAAGCCCTGCGCGTAGACCTGCGAATCCAGTACGCACGGCGCGCTGCCGACCAGGTCGAGCGCGGCCTCCATCAGCTTGCCGGCCAGCCCGCGCCCGCGCGCCGCGGCGGCCGTGACCACGCGCCCGATCCTGGCCCCGCCGTCCGGCTCGGCGAGCACCCGCAGGTAGGAGTCCACTCCGGACGGACCGGCGAACCACAGGTGACGCGTGTCCGCGACGAGATCGCGCCCGTCGATGTCCGCGTAGAGGCTTTCCTGCTCGACGACGAACACCTGCGAGCGCAGGCGGAGGATTTCGTACAGCTGCTCAGCGGTCAGTTCGGGGCCGCGCCGTTCCAGAAGACTCACGGCACATGCCTAGCACGGGCGGCTACCGGGCGTGCTTCTCGATCTCGTCGAGGTAGGAGGAGACCCGGGTGTAGACGCCGGGCCGGTTCGGCGCGGCGCAGCCTTCGCCGTAGGAGACGATCCCGATCAGGGTGTCGCCGACCATCAGCGGACCGCCGGAATCGCCCTGGCAGGCGTCGATCCCGCCCTGCGGGTATCCCGCGCACACCATGCTCTTCGGGTCGTAGTTCGAGTAGCTGCCCGCGCAGCTCCGGTCGCTCACCACGGGCACAACAGCGCTGCGCAGGTAGTCGGACCTGGCACCGTTGTCGGCGACGCGTCCCCAGCCGAGCACGGTGGCCTTGGTGCCCTCGTCGTAGAGCGAGCGATCGGCACTGCCCGGCAGTTTCGCCGGCTCGAACGGGAGCGCCCACGGCAGCTTGAGCACCGCGATGTCGTTGCCCTGGCCCGGCTCGCGGAAGGCGGGGTCGACCCAGACGCTCGACACCGTCGACACCGCGCCGGCCGAGGTGCGCTTGTCCTCGCGCCCGGCGACCACGCGCAGGTCCGCGCGCGGGTACGCCTTGGCGCAGTGCGCGGCCGTGGCCACCGCGGACCTGTCGACGAGCACGGCGCCGCAGAACTGGTTGCCGTTGCTGTCCGCGAGGTACACCGCGTACGGGTAGTCGTCGATGGACGCCTTGCCGCCGCCGACGATGCGCGGCTGCGCCTGCGAGCCGGGGGTGGCGGACGCCGCGCCGTCGGCCGAGGCAGCGGTGGGCAGGAACGCGGCCGCCGCGATCACCGCCGCCGTTCCGGCCAGTGCCGCCGTGCGCCGTGCCTTCTCTGACATGCCCCGTGCTCCCTTCACCGGATGCGTGTTCGATCCCAGATCGGGAACGCCGCCGCACCGGCAGAGTGACCTTGTGCGGTCGACACGCTCCGATGCGTGCGGGTGCGGCCCGAAACACCCTAGACCGAACATCACCACCGTGGTGTCGCTGAATCGGGTGGACGTTGTCCTCACTGAGCGTTCTGTCAAGCTGGACGGGTGCGAACGCTGAAACTGGGGACGGTGGCCGCGGCGGTATTCCTGCTGACCGCGTGCGGAGGCGATCCCGCACCGGTGACCGCGCCTCCGCCGCCCGTCGCACCGGTCACGACGACCTCCGCGCGCCCGAGCACCACCTCGCGCCCGCCGACGACGTCGTCGGCGGCTCCCGCGGCGGCCTGGGTCGTCGGCGCGCATCCCCTGCCGCGCCGCTCCGACGGCTACGGGGAGATCCAGCCGACGCCGTCGGTGCTCGTGAACCGGAGCCTGCCCACGAAGGACATCCTGCCGCCGCCGGTCGGCGGGAAGTACGCCGCGACGACGAGCCCGGTGCCCGCGAACGTGCTCGCCCGCAGCACCTGGCAGGCTGCGTGCCCGGTGGCCGCCGAGGACCTCGCCTACCTGACGATGTCGTTCTGGGGCTTCGACGGGAAACCGCACACCGGCGAGATGATCGTGAACGCCTCCGTCGCCGACGCGGTGACGAAGGTGTTCGGGCAGCTCTACGCCAACCGGTTCCCGTTCGAGGAGATGCGGGTGACCAGCGCACCCGAGCTGGACGCCGCGCCGACCGGTGACGGCAACGACACCAGCGCGTTCGTCTGCCGCCCCACCCGTGGCCAGAAGAACTGGTCCGCGCACGCCTCCGGGCTCGCGATCGACCTCAACCCGTTCTGCAACCCCTACGTCAAGGGCGAGATCGTGGTGCCGGAACTGGCCTCGGCCTACAAGAACCGGGCCGCCGCACGCCCTGGCATGGTGCTCCCCGGCGACGCCACCGTCCGGGCCTTCACCGCGATCGGCTGGACGTGGGGCGGTAGCTGGAACAGCCCCAAGGACATCATGCACTTCTCCGCGACCGGCGGCTGAGGAGATCAGTTCGCCTGTTCGAGGACGTCGTGGAGGTATTGCACGGCAAGCGCTTCGGCGACGTGGCGCCGTTCGACCGGCTCGCCGAGCCAGCGCTGGTACAGGTCGACGGCGGCCAGGAACGCCCGGCCGGCGTCAGCCCGGTCGTACCCGCACAGCGTCGCCCGCAGGGCACGCGCTTCGTCCGGTGCGACGGTTTCGAGGTGGCGCGTCCCGCGGGGCAGCGCGCCCGCGTGGCGGGCGGCCAGCGGGCCCAGCACGGCGTCGCGCAGGTGGCTCAGCATGCCGATCGCCTCGAACAGTTCGCCGCGGCCGAGTTTCGTCGCGCCGTAGTGCACCCAGACCCAGAACCGGTCCTCGAGCCACTGGAGGTCGAACGGGGGTTCCCCGGCCCGCTCGGCGAAGTCGGCCGCGCGCACGAACTTGAAGTCGACGTGCAGGAGGGGCGGCCCGACCAGGGTGATGATCAGGCGCGGCTCGCCGACGTGCTCGCCGGTGAACCCCACCACCAGCTCCGTCCACGAGCCGATCAGTTCGAGGCGCTCCCGCATGACCGCGTCGAACGCCCCGTCCTCGACGACGACGATCAGATCCACGTCCGAGTAGAGGTCGGGGTGCCCGTTCGCGATCGACCCCGAAAGGGCGACGTCGGTCACCCGCGGATCCTGCCGGATCCGGGGAAGCACGTCGTCGAGGAAGTGGCGGTGCGGCGCGGGGAGGCCCATGGCATCCCTTGTAGCACCGCGCCCCGGCGAGAGCACGCGAATTCCCGGTTCGCGGTTGTCGATGGTCACGCCCACGGCGATGCGGGGTCCGGGTACCTTCGCTGGTATGAGCGGCGAAGCGATCCACTACGACCTGGTGATCATCGGCACCGGATCCGGGAACTCCGTCCTGGACGGCCGGTTCGCGGGCTGGAAGACGGCCATCGTGGAGAAGGGCGTGTTCGGCGGCACCTGCCTCAACGTCGGCTGCATCCCGACGAAGATGTTCGTGCACACCGCGGACATCGCCGCCACGCCCGCGAAGAGCGCGCTGTTCGGCGTCGACGAAACGCTCGACGGGGTCCGCTGGACGGACGTGCGCGACCGGATCTTCGGCCGCATCGACCCGATCGCCGCCGGTGGCCGCGAGTACCGGGTTTCGCACCAGGAAAACGCGGGCGTCACCGTGCACGAGGGCGAAGGCCGGTTCGTCGGGCACAAGGAACTGCGGGTCACCTACTCCGACGGGCGCGAGCCGGTCACCATCACCGCGGACAGGTTCGTTCTCGCCGCGGGCGGCCGGGCGGTGGCCCCCGACGTGCCGGGGCTGGACGAGGTGCCCTACTACACCTCGGACACGGTGATGCGGCTCGACGAGCTGCCTTCGCGCATGGTCATCCTCGGCAGCGGGTTCATCGCGGCCGAGTTCGCGCACGTCTTCGCGTCGTTCGGCGTCGAGGTCACCGTGATCGCGCGCTCCGGTGCGCTGCTGCGGGCCGAGGACGCCGACATCAGCGAGCGCTTCACGGAGCTGGCGAGCCGCCGCTTCGACGTGCGCCTGCACCGGAAGACGTTGCGCGCGCGCAAAACCGGCACCGGGGTCGCACTGGACCTCGAAGGCCCGGAGGGTGCGGAAACCGTCGAAGCGGGCGTGCTGCTCGTCGCGACCGGGCGCAGGCCGAACTCGGACCTGCTCGACGTCGCGGCCACCGGTGTGTCCACACTGGACAGTGGTCATGTGGTGGCCGACGAGTACCAGCAGACCTCGGTCGAGGGCATCTACGCGCTCGGCGACCTGTCCTCCCCCTACGAGCTCAAGCACGTGGCGAACCACGAATCCCGGGTGGTGCAGCACAACCTGCTCAACCCGGACGACCGGGTCGAGGCCGACCACCGGTTCGTGCCGCACGCGGTGTTCAGCTCGCCGCAGATCGCGTCGGTGGGGCTCACCGAGCGGCAGGCCACCGATCGCGGCATCCGGTTCGTGACGTCGAAACAGGACTACGCGGGGATCGCCTACGGCTGGGCGATGGAGGACACCAGCGGGTTCGTGAAGCTGCTCGCCGATCCGGCGACCGGGCAGTTGCTCGGCGCGCACATCATCGGGCCGCAGGCGCCGACCGTGATCCAGCCGCTCATCCAGGCGATGAGCTTCGGCCTCGACGCGCGGAGCATGGCGAGGGGCCAGTACTGGATCCACCCCGCCATGCCCGAGCTGATCGAAAACGCGCTGCTCAACCTGGAGCTGGACTAGACGTAGCGGTTGCGACCTGCCAGGCCGCCGAAGACCATCTGCACCGCCAGCACGACGATCAGCATGCTGAACGGGACCGTCCACGCGCCGGTCAGGTCGTGCAGGAAGCCGAACAGGAACGGGCCGGTCGCGCCGATCAGGTACCCGAAGCCCTGCGCCATGCCGGAGAGCTTCGCGGTCTCCGCGCCGGTGCGCGCCCGCAGCGCGATCGTGGTCAGCGCGAGCGAGAACACGCTCATGCCGAAGCCGACCAGCACGGTCCACAGCAGCGGCGCGGCCGACGGCGCGAGCAGCAGGCCGAACATCCCGGCGAGCCCGAACACGCCCAGCCCGACGATCCACCAGGTCTGGCTGCCCTGGCGCGCGGCGATCGGCGGGACGATCAGGCTGATCGGCACCGCGATGATCGACAGCAGGCCCAGCATCAGGCCCGAGTTCGCCTTGGACACGCCCGCGTCCATCAGGACCTCCGGCAGCCAGCCCATCACGACGTAGGCGAGGAAGGACTGCATGCCGAAGAACACCGTGATGATCCACGCGAGCGGGCTGCGCAGCAACGAGCGCGCGACCTCGACCGTGCTCTCACCATCGGCGTCGACGGGTGCCTTGCGGCGGGCGGCGAAGACCCACACCACGAGCGCGAGCACGGCCAGCGCCGCCCAGCTCGCCAGCGCGGGGCGCCAGCCGCCGAGCGCGGTGTCGAGCGGCGGTGTCACCGAAGACCCGAGCGCGCCGCCAGCCTGCAGCGCCGCGGTGTAGACACCGGTCATCAGCCCGACCTTCGCCGGGAACGAGTTCTTCACGACCACCGGCACCAGCACGTTGGCGAACGCGATCCCGGCCGAGGCCACCAGCGTGCCGCCGAGCACCACCAGCGGCCCGTCGAGGACGCGCAGCACCAGCCCGACGCCGAGGACCCCGAGCGCGATGCCGACCGCGGGGCCCATCCCGACGCGGCGCGAGAGCACGGGCGCGGCGAGCCCGGCGACCGCGAAGCACAGCGCGGGCAGCGTGGTGAGCGCGCCGGCCCAGGTCGAGGACGCGCCGAGCGACTCGCGCGCCTCGCCGAGCAGTGGCCCGACGCTGGTGATCGCGGGCCGCAGGTTGAGCGCGGTCAGCACCACGGCCACCGCGAGCAACCCGGTCCCCGCGAGCACCGCGGAGCGGTCCTTCGACGGCGGTGTCTCGATCGCACCGTCGAGTTCCAGCTCCAGGCCACTTTCGGAGGCAAGCTTCGGCGACGTCATGCGCCTACTATGGCAGACATGGGATGATTGGATGAAACGACCGTGACGGTATTCTCACTTGCTGGTCCGCCGAGAAGGGGTGCAGCCCATGCCACTCGCCACCGCACGACGCTCCGGCCTGGTCGACGACGTGATCGGGCAGCTCCGCGCCGCCATCGCCGCGGGTGAGTGGCCGGTCGGCGAGCGCATCCCCACCGAGCCGGAACTGGTCGCCTCGCTCGGGGTCGGGCGCAACACGGTCCGCGAGGCGGTTCGCGCGCTCTCCCACAGCGGGCTGCTCGAAGTGCGCCAGGGCGACGGCACCTACGTCAGGGCGACCAGCGAGGTGTCCGGCGCGATCCGCAGGCTGTGCGGCTCGGAGCTGCGCGAGGTGCTGCAGGTGCGGCGCACGCTGGAAGTCGAAGGCGCCAGGCTCGCCGCGCTGCACCGAACCGAGGACGAACTGGCCGAGCTCGCGCGACTGCTCGCCGAGCGGGACCGCGCGCATTCCGAACGCCGCACCGAGGATTTCGCCCACACCGACACGGAGTTCCACCTCGCGGTTGTCCGAAGTGGACACAACACGCTGCTCGCCGAGCTGTACCTCGGACTCACCGAGGTGGTCATGGCCAGCGTCGCGGCCACCGCGCAACCGAGCGGCGACATCGCCGAAATCGGCCACAGCGGGCTACTCGAAGCGATCGAAGCGAAGGACGCGGAACGGGCGACGGCCGAAGCAGGCGGATTCCTCGACGAGTTGCTCGCCGCCCTCCCCGACCAAGCAGGCGTCGCGGACGCCTGACCGCGCTTCCCCGTGCCCTGAACGACGCAGTGATGCGTGCGTTGCTTCCGGTGAGGTGGGGTGGCGGAGGTGCGGGCCCGCCGGGGCTCGCCAGTGCGGTCATTCCCTGAAGGACGCCTTCAGCGAATCTGACGCCACAATCTCACCCCTCACGCCCCCAGAACACGGCAGCGCACATGCCCTGAAGGGGCCCCTCGCGGCACCAGACTCCCCAAAGCTCCCATCAGGGCGCGCGGCCCGAGGCAGAGCAGTGGTCCGCCTACGGCAGGGTCAGGATTTCGGCGCCCGACTCGGTGACCACCAAGGTGTGTTCGAACTGCGCGGTCCACTTCTTGTCCTGGGTGGTGACCGTCCAGTCGTCGTCCCAGACGTCGTACTCGATGGTGCCGAGCGTGATCATCGGTTCGATCGTGAAGGTCATCCCCTGCTCGATCACCGTGGTCACCGACGGCTCTTCGTAGTGCAGCACGGTCGGCGCGGTGTGGAACGCGGGGCCGACGCCGTGGCCGGTGAAGTCCCGGACCACGCCGTAGCCGAACCGCTTCGCGTAGGCCTCGATGACCCTGCCGATCACGTTGAGCTGGCGACCCGGCCGCACCGCCTTGATCGCGCGCATCGTCGCCTCGTGCGTCCGCTCGACGAGCAGCCGCGCCTCCTCGGAGACGTCACCGGCGAGGAAGGTGGCGTTGGTGTCGCCGTGCACGCCGCCGATGTAGGCGGTGACGTCGATGTTGCAGATGTCGCCGTCCTCGATCACGGTCGAGTCCGGGATGCCGTGGCAGATCACCTCGTTGAGCGAGGTGCAGCACGACTTCGGGAAGCTCCGGTAGCCCAGCGTCGACGGGTACGCCTTGTGGTCGAGCAGGAACTCGTGCACGACCCGGTCCACCTCGTCGGTGGTGGTGCCCGGCTGGACCGCCTTGCCGCCCGCCTGCAGCGCCTGCGCGGCGATCCGGCTCGCCACGCGCATCGCCTCGATCACCTCGGGCGTGCGCACGCCATTTCCGGTGTCCCGTTTCGGTGCCGGCTTGTCCACGTACTCGGGACGCTCGATGCTGGCGGGAACGGGACGGCGCGCCGACTGCACGCCGGGCTTCAACGGAGCACGCTGGGACATGTCCCCAGCCTACGACGACGGTCTCCGCGGCACTCAGCCCACCGAGGTCAAGAACCGGTGCGCCACCTCGACGGCGGGCTTCGACGTCCCGCCACCCACGAGCAGCACCGAAAACGCGAGGTCGCCTTCGTAGCCGACGAACCAGCCGTGCGACTGGGTGCCGTCGCCGAACTGGGCGGTCCCGGTCTTGCCGTGCACCTCGGGCAGCTCCTTCAACGCGCCCGCGGTCCCCGCCGTGACGACCTCGCGGGTCATCGACCGCAACGACTCGAGCACGTCGGGCCGGATCGGGTTGCCGAGGTTCTTCGACCCGACCGCGACGCCGCGCAACAGCGTGGGCACCGGGATGTGCCCCGACGCGACGGTGGACATCGCGACCGCCATGCCGAACGGGCTCGCCAGCACGGTGCCCTGCCCGAACCCGTTCTCGGCGCGCTGCACCGGGGTCTCCGCGGGCGGCACCGAGCCGGTGATCGTGGTGAGCCCCGGCAGCTCGTAGTCGGCGCCGATGCCGAGGTCACGGGCGGCGCCGGTCAGGGCGGCTGGCGGGAGCCGGGTGGCGAGCTTGGCGAAGGTCGTGTTGCAGGAATGCGCGAACGCGCTGGAAAGCGGCACGGTGCCGAGCGAGAACAGGTCGTCGTTGGGCACCACCCTGGAGTCGATCGTGACGGTCGACGGGCAGTCGGACGGGGTGTCGGCCCGCACCACGTTCGAGGTCAGCGCGGCGGTGGCGGTCGCCAGCTTGAACGTCGAGCCCGGCGGGTAGCGGCCGGTCAGCGCGATCATGCCCTGCTCGTCGGCCTTGGCGTTCTGGGCCACCGCCAGCAACTCGCCGGTCGAGGGCCGCATGGCCACCAGCGCGGCAGGCCCCGCGATCGGCGCCAGCGCGCTTTCGGCGCCTGCCTGGACCTTCCGGCTCAGCGTGCTCACCACCGCGTCGGCCGCCTTGGGCTGCTGCGCGAACAGTTCGGCGACCTCGCCGCCGCCCGCGTTGAGCGTCACCACGCGCCAGCCTGCCTCGCCGAGCACCTGGTGCTCGACCACCGAGCGCAGTGCGGGCAGGATCCTGGCGCCCACTGTCCTGTCGACGGGCAGCAGCCGCGTCTGCTCGGCGAACCGGACACCGGGCAGCTCGTAGATGGACTGCTTGACCTGCTGGTAGTCGGTGGCGCGCAGGCTCGCGACCGGCAGCGTCCCGCCGGGTTTCAGCGCCTTCGCACCGTCCACAAGGGACTGTTTGGTGATGGTGCCGTCCAGTGGGTGCAGCACGGTCGCCAGCTTGTCCGCGACCGCCGCGACGTCGCCCGCCTTCGCCGGGTCGAGCACGACCCCGATCACGGACTGCGGCGACAGCAGCGCCATGCCGTCGCGGTCGACCACGGGCGCGGGCTCGGGGCGGACCTCCCGCACCGCGATCGTCTGCTGCGCGGCCAGGTCGGGGTGCACCACCGACGGCAGCCAGTGCAGCTTCCAGGCGCCCTTCTCCTCGAAAAGCTGCGCGGCGCTCGAATACGCCCAGTTCCGGCCGCGCGGCAGGTGCCACTGGAGGTCGAACGCGGCGTCGGCCTTAGCGGACCCGGTGGCGGTGTGCACCCTGCCGATCCTCACGCCGACCGACTCCGGCGCGAGCGCGGCGCGCACCTGCCCGAGCACCGCGCGGGCCGAGTCGGGTGCGTCGGTCAGGTCGGCGGCACGGTTGACATCGCCGTCGGCGAGCGCGTGCAGGAACTCGTCGGTGACCTCGTCCGGCCCGTCCCCGCCGCCGAACAGCGCGCAGCCGGACACCGCCAGCGCCATGACGACACCGAGCACCACCATCCGGAAGAACGCCGACCCCACAGCGAAGCAGTATGCCGGAACAGGCCCGTTCGCCGGGTAGCCGCACCGTGGCGGCGCGAGGATCAGAACAGGACCGTGGCGTACTGGCCGACCTGGTCGAACCCGATCTTGCGGTACGAGGCGAGCGCGGGCGCGTTGAACGAGTTGACGTAGAGGCTCGCCGTGCGGCCCATGCCCCGCACGAGCCTCGTCACGACGGCGGCGGTGCCCGCGGTGCCGAGCCCGTGGCCGCGCCGGTCCGGGTGCACCCACACGCCCTGGATCTGCCCGACCGTGGTCGAGAGCGCGCCGATCTCGGCCTTGAACACGACGCGATCGCCCTCGAACCTGGCGAACGCCCTGCCGCCCGCGATCAGCTCGGCCACGCGCGCGCGATAGCTGACGCCGCCGTCGCCCGCGCGCGGGTCGACGCCGACCTCTTCGATGAACATCGCGATCGCGGCGGGCAGGTACCGGTTGATCTCGTCCGGCCTGACCTGCCGGACGAGCGGATCCGGCGCGACCGAGGGCAGCGCGTCGATCGCCAGCAACGGCTGGTCGCCCCTGACCTCCCGCGCCGGCCCCCATTCGGTGACCAGCTCGTCCCACAGCGCCATCACCTGCTCGGCGGGGCCGACGAGCGACGAGCACGCGCGCTGGCGGCGCAGTGCCCGGTCGGCGAACGAGCGGATGGCCGAGATGTTGCCGCGCAACGGGATCAGGTTGGGGCCGGAGAAGCACAGCCCCTGCACGCGAACGGGTCTGGGCGTGCGGGACTCGGCGGCCCACAGTTCGCCGCCTAGCCGCCACGGATCGAGACCGGCAACCTCGACCCTGGCGCTGACCATGCAACTGGCCACTGGATCGGTGGCCAAGGCGGCGCGAACCGCCGGGTAGTCCCGATCATCGAGCAGCCGCGCACCAGCAAGCCGCAACACGGGCCTAAGCCTGCCAGATAATCACGGCTAACGGAAAAGAAGGCCCCTCTCACGGCCTGCCAAGCACCCGAGCGGCCGAACGAAACGGCCACGGTACGCGCCGGGGTGGGAGAATCGGGCGATGCAGCGATACAGCTACAAAGTCGTCGAAGTCCGCGAAAAGATGATCGGCGGCAAGATGTCGGGCGATCGGCTGGAGAAGATACTCAACGACCACGCTGGCGACGGGTGGCAGCTCAAGACCATCACCTCGGCCGAGGTCAAGGGCAGGATCGGGCCGGGAGGGGTGGAGGGGCTACTGCTGACCTTCGAGCGGCCCGCGGGCTGAGCGCAGGTCGATCATGTAGAACACCTTGTCGTAGCGGCGCTCCCCGACGGCGACGAAGTCCGGCAGCCGGCCGTATTCGGTGAACCCGAGGGACCGGTAGAGGCCCAGTGCCGTCGCGTTGTCGCCGCGGGCGTCCAGGGTGAGGACCTCGATCCCGGCCGCGCGGGCGTCGTCCACCAGCGCGGTGGTCAGCGCCCTGCCGACGCCCTTGCCCTGGGCAGCCCCCGCCACGGCGACGCGTTCCAGGTCGGCGTGCGGGCGGTTGGTCGGCCGGGTGTAGCGGCGCCAGTACCCCAGCCCGGCGAGGTCGTCACCCGTGCGGGCGACGACGAGCCCGGCATCGCCGTTGCCCGCGTCGGCGACGACGGTGCCGAGCAGCGTGGCGATCTCCGCGACCGACGGCGGGTCGAGCCAGCCGAGCGGCGCGCCGTCGCGCACCAGGTCCACGATGATCCGGTGCAGTTCCGCCACGAGCCCGTCGTCGAGTTCCGCCACGCCGGCCACCGTCACCATGCCCGTACCTTAGGGGGCGCCGCGGTAGGTGCCGAAGGTCCAGAGGTTGCCCTCGGTGTCGCGAGCGGTGAACGAGTACGAGCCGTAGTCCGTGGTGAACGGCTTGTCGACCACTTCGGCGCCGGCCGCGACGACGCGTTCGTACACCGCGTCGACGTGGTCGGTGGCCACGCAGACCCCGCTGCCGCCCGGTTTGATCGTGTCGTGCTTGCCGTCGCAGTACTTCGTCGAGCCGAGCATGACGCCGCCGCCCTCCGGCCAGCGGAGTTCCGCGTGCATGACGTCGCCGCCTTCGCCGGGCACGACGAGCGCCTCGCGGAATCCGTAGACGTCGACGAGGTGCCGGATCGCCGCGTGCGCGTCGTCGTAGCGGAAGGCGGCCCAGACGGTGGGGTGCGGTTGCTGTTCAGTCATGCCACCGAGTCTGCGTCCGCCCCCGGTTCCGCGTATTGCAGAAATGGGAGCTCCTCGGCGATCCAGACGCCGGGGGTGCACCCGGCCAGCGCGCGCCATTCGCGGGTCAGGTGCGCCTGGTCGTAGTAGCCGCAGTCGACCGCGAGCGCGGCGAGGTCGACCCGCCCGCTCGCGCGCAGCACGGCGCCGGCGCGTTCGAACCGCAGCACCCGCGCGGCCTGTTTCGGCGGCAGACCCAGCTCCCGGCGGAACAGCTCGCCGAAGTGCCGCCTGCTCCAGCCGACCTCGTCCGCGAGCGCGTCGACCCTGACCCGGCCCGCCGCGGTGAGCATGCGGCGCCACGCCCAGCCGATCTCGGGCGTGCCCGTGTCACCGTCGCCGAGGCTGGCGCCGAGGGTCTCGTCGAGGATTTCGAACCGGCGGTGCCACGTCGGCGCCTCGGTCAGCCGGTCGGGCAACGCCGCGAGCGCGGGCGAACCGAGGTCCCCGAGTTCGACGAGGTGCCCGCTCAGCTCGGCGGCGGACACCCCGAGCAGCGCGTGTGCGCCCAGCGGGTTCAGTTCGAGGTGGATGCCGGACTGGAACGGCGCCTGCTCCAGCAGCGCGGGCCCGGTGTGCATGCCGCCGACCATGCCCCGCGCCGCGAGCGGGCTCTCCCCGGGAATCGGCATGCCGAGCACCCGCATCGGCTCGTCGAGGCTGATGACCAGCGTGACGAACCGCGACGGCAGCCCGCGATGCACGCCGGCCGGCATGCCGTGCTGGGTGTAGCCGATGTAGCGCGCGACCAGCGGCCGCAGCGCCCGGTGCGGCCGCGCGACAGCCCACTCGCCGGTCATTTCCCCAGCGTAACCGCTCCGCGCGTGCCCCGAAGGTGACCTTCGGGGCGTCTGACGCCACAATCTCGGCCTTCGCGGGCGCGCGGCACTTATGCCCTGAAGGTCGCCTTCACGGCATCAGATTCCGTCAAGGGCCCCTTCAGGGCATGGCGGGACCCCGGCTGGAACAGCACGAGCTCGTGCGAGGGCGGAGTTCGCGGCGCTCAAGTCCCCGAAGGTCACCTTCAGGGCGTGTCGCTAGCCGACGGTGACGACCGGGTCGCCGGATCCGGCGCCTTCGCCCGCTTCCTCGGCGATGCGCATGGCCTCTTCGATGAGCGTCTCGACGATCTGGTGCTCGGGGACGGTCTTGATGACCTCACCCTTGACGAAGATCTGGCCCTTGCCGTTGCCGGAAGCCACCCCGAGGTCCGCTTCGCGGGCCTCGCCCGGCCCGTTCACGACGCAGCCCATGACCGCGACCCGCAGCGGGACCTCCATGCCCTCCAGCCCCGCGGTGACCTCGTCGGCCAGCTTGTAGACGTCGACCTGCGCGCGCCCGCACGACGGGCACGACACGATCTCCAGCTTGCGCTCCTTGAGGTTGAGCGACTGCAGGATCTGGATGCCGACCTTGACCTCCTCCACCGGCGGCGCGGACAGCGAAACCCGGATCGTGTCCCCGATGCCCTGCCGCAGCAGCGCGCCGAAGGCCACGGCCGACTTGATCGTGCCCTGGAACGCGGGCCCTGCTTCGGTGACGCCGAGGTGCAGCGGGTAGTCGCACTGCTCGGCGAGGATCTCGTAGGCGCGCACCATGACCACCGGGTCGTTGTGCTTCACTGAGATCTTGATGTCGTGGAAGTCGTGCTCGGCGAACAGCGACGCCTCCCACAGCGCCGACTCCGCGAGCGCCTCCGGGGTCGCCTTGCCGTGTTTCTCCATCAGCCGCTTGTCCAGCGAACCGGCGTTGACCCCGATCCGGATCGGGGTGCCGTGGTCCTTCGCGGCCTGGGCGATTTCCTTGACCTGGTCGTCGAACTTGCGGATGTTGCCGGGGTTCACGCGGACCGCGGCGCAGCCCGCCTCGATCGCGGCGAACACGTACTTCGGCTGGAAGTGGATGTCGGCGATCACCGGGATCTGCGACTTCTTCGCGATCGCGGGCAGCGCCTCGGCGTCGTCGGCGCTCGGGCACGCCACGCGGACGATGTCGCAGCCGGACGCGGTCAGCTCCGCGATCTGCTGCAGCGTCGCGTTGACGTCCGAGGTGAGCGTCGTGGTCATCGACTGGACGGAGATCGGGTGCTCGCTGCCGACGCCGACCGGCCCGACTTGCAGCTGCCGGGTCTTGCGGCGCTCCGAGAGCACGGGGGCGGGAAGGGCTGGCATGCCAAGCGGGACAGTCACAGCGCCACGATACCGCGACGCCGGGACGCCCAAACCGCCCGCTACTCCACCCGTGAATCGTGATCACGAGGCGTGAACTGCGAAAACGCTACTGCATCAACCTGACCGGGTTAACAATGTCAGCGGTGATGGTGAGCAGGGTTACGGCACCGCCGATCAGCACGAGCACGACGGTGATCGCCGACAACTTCGTGTAGTCGACGGGACCGCCCGCGGCGCGCCCTCGCAGCTTTCTGATCCAGTCGCGGACGCGTTCGTACCAGGTGACCGCGATATGCCCGCCGTCGAGCGGCAGCAGCGGCAGCAGGTTGAACACGCCGATGAAGAAGTTCAGGCTTGCCAGCAGCAGCAGGAACAGCTGCCACAGCCCCGCTTCCACCGCTTCGCCGCCGATCCGGCTGGCGCCGACCACGCTGATCGGGGTGTCCGGGTCGCGCTCGCCGCCGAAGATGGAGTTCACCACCGCCGGGATGCGCTTCGGGAAGTTCATCAGCCCTTCCCAGGTCCGCGCGAACACGTCACCGGTGAAGGACAGCGTGCCGCCGATCGCGCCGATCGGCCCGTACTGGAAGTTCTTCGTCGCCGAGACGCCGATGGCGCCGACGCTCATGATGACGTCCTTGCCGTCCTTCTTGAACGGGCGCTCGACCTTCGGCACGTCCACGGTGAGCGTCTTGTGCTGGCCGTCGCGCAGCACCTCGAACCGGGTCGGGCCGCCCGCCTCCTGCACCACGTTCACCATCTCGGGCCAGGTCGGCGTGGGCTTGCCCGCGACCGAAAGCACCTCGTCCCCGGGGAGCAGGCCCCCGAGCTTGGCGGGCCCCGCGGCACCGGGGGCGCACTTCGGGTTGTTGACCTCGTCGACCGTCTTGGCGTTCGTGACGCAGTCCGAGACCGAGGACGCGACCGGCTTCTGCTCGAGGTTCGGCAGGCCCATCGTCGCGGCCATCAGGTACAGCACCACGAACCCGAGCACGAAGTGCGTGAACGAGCCGGCGGCCAGCACCACGGTCCGCTTCCAGACCTTGTACCGCCACATCGCCCTCGACGACTCCTCCGGCGTGACCTCGTCGAGCGCGGTCATGCCCGCGATGTCGCAGAACCCGCCGAGCGGGATCGCCTTGAGGCCGTACTCGGTCTCGCCGCGCCGGAACGAGAAGATCGTCGGCCCGAAGCCGACGAAGTACCGGCGGACGCGCATCCCGAAGGACTTCGCGGCGACCATGTGCCCCGCCTCGTGCAGGGCCACCGAGATGCAGATGCCCAGCGCGAAGAGCACCACTCCGATTATGTAGGCGAGCACGCCCCTACTTCCCTCCGGTGCTCATGGAAACCGCTTGGGCGCGTGCCCATTGTTCCGCTGCCAGTACATCTTCCACGTCACGAGGCTCGCGACGCCACTCATCAGCCGATTCGACCACTTCCGCAACAGTGTCCACTATCGACGTGAAGCTGGCGTTCTGCGCCAGGAAAGCGGCCACCATCTCCTCGTTCGCCGCGTTGAACACCGCGGGCAGGCAGCCGCCGACGGATCCCGCGTGCCTGGCGAGGCCGATCGCGGGGAAGGCCACCTCGTCCACCGGCTCGAAGGTCCACGAGGTGGCCGTGGACCAGTCGCAGGCGGCGGAGGCGCCCGGCACCCGATCGGGCCAGTTCAGCGCCAGCGCGATCGGCAGCCGCATGTCCGGCGGGCTGGCCTGCGCGATCGTCGCGCCGTCACGGAAGGTCACCATCGAGTGCACGATGGACTGCGGGTGCACCACCACGTCGATCTGCTCGGCGGGCACGTCGAACAGCAGCATCGCCTCGATGAACTCGAGCCCCTTGTTCACCAGCGTCGCCGAGTTGATCGTCACCAGCGGGCCCATCGCCCAGGTCGGGTGCGCCATCGCCTGTTCGACGGTGACCTCGGCCAGTTCGGCCCTGGTGCGCCCGCGGAACGGGCCGCCGGACGCGGTGAGCACCAGCTTGTCGACCTCGTCGCGCCTGCCGCCCCGCAGCGACTGCGCGAGCGCCGAGTGCTCCGAGTCCACCGGCACGATCTGCCCCTCCTTCGCGGCGGCGAGCACCAGCGGCCCGCCCGCGATGAGGGACTCCTTGTTCGCCAGCGCGAGCGTGGCCCCGGTGGCCAGCGCACGCAGCGTCGGCGGCAGGCCGAGCGACCCCGGCAGGCCGTTGAGCACGACGTCGACTCCGACAGCGTCGATCAGGTCCGACACGGCGTCGGCACCGGCGAGGATCTTGGGCAGCCGGAACTCCCCGCGCGAATAGCCGCGGCGCTGCGCCTCCGCGTAGAGCGCGAGCTGGAGGTCCTCGACCGCGGTCGCCTTCGTCACCGCGACCGCGTCCACCCCGTGCGCGAGCGCCTGCGCGGCGAGCGCCGCCGGGTCCCCGCCACCGGCCGCGATCCCCGCCACCTTGAACAACCCGGGGTTCCTCGCCGCGACGTCCAGCGCCTGGGTGCCGATCGAGCCGGTCGAACCGAGCACGAGCACGGTGCGTGGTGAGTCCATGGCGCACATTGTCGCGTGCTCCCGTGCCGCGGGTCCGCTCCGGGGATCGTCACTC
Organism: Amycolatopsis minnesotensis; assembly: GCF_039529815.1. Classification (NCBI taxonomy): domain Bacteria; kingdom Bacillati; phylum Actinomycetota; class Actinomycetes; order Pseudonocardiales; family Pseudonocardiaceae; genus Amycolatopsis; species Amycolatopsis minnesotensis. The sequence goes on from NZ_BAAANN010000061.1 coordinate 29,150, forward strand.
GGTGTGGGATCATCGGCTGGCAAGGGCAGTGTCCGGTCTTCAAGGAGTGGTCGTGGCTGGCAAGGCGGTCGAGAAGAAGCGCCCCGCAGAGGTGTCGGCGTCCGGGGTGGACCCGCGCGACGAGCCGTCCGCGGCGTGGGGCTGGCACGGCACCTTCCCGAAGGCCACCAGGATCGCGGGCTGGGTCTCCGCGGCGGTGCTGTTCCTGATGCTCATCGGCAACCACGAGAACAACACCGAGAACGTGTGGCTCGTCGGGCTCGGCCTCTTCCTGATCCTGCTGCTGGTGCTGGACATGCGCAAGCGCCGCACCGCCTGGCGGAAGTAGCCCCCTCGTTTCTTGCCCCGAAGGACGCCTTCGGGGAATCCCACGCCGCGTTCTCGACCCTCGACCCTCGCGCCTTGCGGCGCGGTGAGGCTGATGCCCCGAAGGGCGCCTTCACGGCAGCAAAGTGGCGGTCGGGGCATTCCGAAGCCCGCGAGGCGTGGCTAGGTTGTCCGCTATGAAATCTCGATGGACTGTTCCGGCGATCGCGTGCGCCGCCGCGCTGGTCACGACCATGGCCGGGGCGACGACGGCGGACGCCACCCCCGCCCGCCCCGCACCGCCGACGGTGAGCTGCGAGTTCACCCCCACCCCCGAGAACCCGGCCGCGAAACCGGTGCGCGCGCCCCGCCCCAAGGCGCCGGCCAGGGGCACCACCGACGTCACCCTGCTGACCAACTACGGCCCGGTGACCATCGAACTCGACCACGCCGGCCACGCCCCGTGCGCGGTGCACAACATGATCAGCTTGATCCACCAGCGGTTCTACAACCACACCCAGTGCTTCCGGCTGACGAACTCGGCCCGGCTCGGGGTGTTGCAGTGCGGTGACCTCTACTCCGTCGAGAAGGGCGGGCCAGGCTACAAGTTCGCCGACGAGGTCGACGGCACCGAGAAGTACCCGCGCGGCACCGTGGCGATGGGCAACCAGGGCCCCGGCACGAACGGCAGCCAGTTCTTCGTCGTGCACTCGTTCGCGAACATCGCGCCGAACTACTCGGTCATGGGCAAGGTGACCAGGGGCATGTGGGTGCTGGACCGGATCGTCAGGGCGGGCATCGTCCCCGGCGAGACCGACCCGCTCGACGGCGCGCCCGCGAAGCCCGTGCGCATCGAGTACGTCTTCACAAGCTGCCGATGACCGGGCCGCCAGTACCCCCGCGGCCCGGCTGGGGGCAGCACCCGCAGGGACCGCGACCGCAGTGGGGCCGGCCAGCGCCGGGCGGCTACCCGCCGCACGGCGGCTATCCCCCGCCGCCGAAGCCGAACCGGGCACCGCTCTGGATCGCGCTCGGCGCGCTCGGCGTGGTCGTCGCCGCCGTGCTGGTGACCGGGTTCGTCGCGCCGGGGTTCTTCCTCGGCAAGGACACCGGTGCCGCGGCACCCGCCCCGAGCCCGGCGGCACCACCACCCGCGCCGTCGGCAGGCGCGCCGTCCTCCAGCGCCGGAACCACCCCCGAAGGGGAGTACACCGCGCCGGTCAAGGCGTTCCTCGACGCGGTGAACTCCGGCGATCAGGACGGCGCGATGAAGTTCGTCTGCTCCGGCGACACCACGCTGGTGAAAGCACGGCTGGTGAAGATCTTCGCCACCGGGAAGCCGCGGTTCGAGACCGTGGCGCTCGGCTTGGACACGCGCAGCTTCGCCAACGGCTACCTCGGCGGCACCCTCAACGGCCAGCCGCTGCCGGAGACCAAGGACGACGAGGGCACGACGGTGCCGAAGGGCACCATCGGCGCGAACAACATCAGCGGCGGGAAGTGGTGCGTGGACGGGATCCGCACCGGGCTCCCCGCCATCGACGGCAGTTGAGGGGTGGCCGCCGGGTGCGCCCGGCGGCCACCGTTGCTCAGCGTTCGCGCGCGGGGCCGACGAGTTCGCTCGTCCCGGACGCCTCCCCGGCCACCGCGGCCAGCTCGGAGCCGACCGTCTCGCCGTTCTCGACCTTCTTGTCCTTGCACAGCAAGGAAGCCACCGCACCGACGAGGCACACCGCGATCGCGAAGGCGAAGGCGATCTGCAGGCCTTCCTGGAACGGCCCCGAAATCAGGTTCGGGAAGAAGCTGCGCCCGGTGAGGAAGTTCGCCTGGTCCGTCGGGAGTTGGGCGAGCTGCGGCCCGAGCAGCTGCTGGATCGGGTTGTAGCCGAGGAACGCGGCGAACAGCACCGCGACCGCGGGCAGGTGCGCGAGCTGGTTCGCCGACGCGGCGGGCACGCCGTGCGCCTGCAGCCCCGCGCCCATCGCCGCGGGCAGGTTGTTCGACAGCCCGGCGATGATGAGGCTGAAGAAGAACCCGATCGACAGCACCATGGCCGCGTTCTGGAAGGTGGTCATCATGCCCGCGCCGGAGCCGCGCGCGTCCGCGGGCAGGCTGTTCATCACCTCGGCCCGGTTCGGCGAGGAGAACATGCCCATGCCGATCCCGTTGAGCAGCAGGATGCCGGCGAAGGCCCAGTAGTCGAAGTCCACCGGCAGCACGATCAGCAGCGCGAACGTGATCGCGGTGATCAGCAGCCCGGACGACGCGAGCAGCCTGCTGCCGACGCGGTCGGACAGGATCCCGGACGCGGGCGCCGAAACCAGGAACCCGACCGTCATCGGGAGCATGTAGATCCCGGCCCACAGCGGGGTCTGCTCGAAGGTGTACCCGTGCTGCGGCAACCAGATCCCCTGCAGCCAGATGATCAGGATGAACTGCAGCCCGCCCCGGCCGAGCGAGGCGGAAAGGTTCGCCAGGTTGCCCCACGAGAACGACCTGTTCCGGAACAGCGAGAGCTTGAACAGCGGGTTGTCGACCTTGGTCTCGATGATCACGAACGCGACCAGCACGGCGAGCCCGCCGATCAGGCAGGACAGCACGAACGGGCTGCCCCAGCCGGTGGACGAGGTGCCGTAGGGCTGGATGCCGTAGGTGATGCCGACCAGCACCGCGATCAGGCCGATCGCGAAGGTGATGTTGCCCCACCAGTCCATCCGCGCGTGCTGGCGGACGCCGGTGTCGTGCAGCTTCAGGTACGCCCAGATGGTGCCGATCACCCCGATCGGCACGGACACCAGGAAGATCAGGTTCCAGTTCACCGGCGCGAGCACGCCGCCGATCACCAGCCCGAGGAACGAGCCCGCGATCGCGGCGACACCGTTGATGCCGAGCGCGAGACCGCGCTGGTTCGAGGGGAACGCGTCGGTGAGGATCGCCGAGGAGTTCGCCATCAGGAAGGCGCCGCCGACGCCCTGGACGATCCGCCAGCCGATGAGCCACAGCGCCGCGGCGTCGCCGTCGAACCAGGTGATCGCCAGCATGATCGACGAGACCGTGAACACCGCGAACCCCATGTTGTACATGCGCGCGCGGCCGTACATGTCGCCGAGCCTGCCGAAGCTGACCACCAGCACGGCGGTGACCACCAGGAAGCCCATGATCATCCACAGCAGGTAGCTGGTGTTCGCGGGCTCCAGCGGGTTGATCCCGATGCCCTTGAAGATATCGGGCAGCGCGATCAGCACGATCGACGAGTTGATCGTCGCGATCAGCATGCCCAGTGTCGTGTTCGACAGCGCGATCCACTTGTAGCGCGGACCCAGTTCGTCCGCGGGGCGCTGCCTTCTGTCCCCAGTCCCGACCGCCATCAAACCTCCCGCATCGCCGTCACTTAGCAATGCTAAGTAACTTGCTTGCGGTAGACAACGAATTTGCGGGCAGTCCGCGGAGAGCCGAGTCACAATTCGAACCGGGCTTGACCCGGCCCTTACCTTCGCCCTTAGTCCTTTGTGGACCGTTTACCGGTACGGGTGGCCCGGCATGGCCGGGCCACCCGCGTTCGATCAGCTCGCGAGCTTGGCGTAGGCGATGATGTTGTCGCGGTAGTTGCCGGTGTCGTGGTCGAACACGCCACCGCAGGTGATCAGGCGCAGCTCGGGATCGGCGGTGTCGCCGTAGACCGCGTCGGTCGGGAACGCGTCCTTGGCGACCTGGTCGACCTTGCTGACGGTGAAGCGGAGCGTCTTGCCGTCCTTCGTGCCGACGCGCACCTCGTCCCCGGCCTTGACCTCGCGCAGCCGCCAGAAGATGCCCTTCTGGTGGTTGCCGTCGATGTGGCCGAGCACGACCGCGGGACCGGCCTGGCCAGGCGGCGGGCTGTTCTCGTACCAGCCGGCCTGCAACGGCTTGTCGACCGGCGGCACCTCGACCGTCTTGTCGGGGTTGAGCCCCAGCGGCACGAGCGAGGACTTCGCCTCGATGCTCGGCACCTCGACCCAGTCCGGCAGCGACTTCGTCTCGCCCGCGTTCGCGGCGGCGGGCGCCTCGGGGGCGGCGGCGGGCGCGGGGGCGTCGGAACCGCACCCGCCGAGCAGCAGGGTGGCCACGAGCGCCGCCAGCAGGGCGGCCCAGCGCAGTGCCTTCACCGGCTCAGCCCTTCGCGACGGCGAGGCTGCCGTCACCGGTCTGCGGCGCGCCGACGGGGACTTCGGTGACCTGCTTGCCCGGCTTCGGCGCGGCCGGGCTCGTGGTCGGGGCGGGGCTGGGGGTCGTGCTCGGCTTGGTGGCGGTCGCCTTGCCGCACGTGGCCGACGCCAGCACGACGTCGCCGCTGCCGAGCGCGGCGGTTTCCTTGCCGCCGAGCAGCTTGACGTGCAGCGCGTTCACGGTGAGGCTGCCGTCGTCGTGCTTGATCTGCTCGTTGACGATCACCTGCACCAGCCCCGGCAGGCCGACCGACCGGTTGGGCTCGGTGGCCACCGGCACGGCGCCGATCTTGCCGAGGTCGAGGCCCGCGATCTCGGAGCTGCCGGTGACACCGGACGCCGTCGACGCGCACTTCGCCTTGAGCACCCGAGCGGAAACGTCGCCGCCCGCGAGGGGCGCGAGCACCGGCAGCGCCGCGTCGACGATCGACGCCGTCGAGGTGACGCCGCCGCTTTCGGCGTGCTTCGCGCTGCTGCTGATCGCCTTCGCGGTCAGCAGGCCCTTGAGCGGAGCGTCGGCGACGGAAGCCGAAGTCGGGCCTTCCGTGGTGGATTTGGCGAGCTTTCCGGTGTTGACCGTCAGCCCCTTGTCGCCGAGCACGCCCGGCAGCAGCGAAACGCTGGCCGACGCGCCGTAGGCCGAACCGGCCCCGGCGGCCGTTGCCGCCGAAACCGGCACGGTGGCGAGGAGGAGCGCCGTCGCGGCCATACCGGCCACACTCCCGGTACGCAGCAGGTCTACCCGCATGAACTGTCCTTCCACTGATCGAGACTCGTGACTCGTTGACTCCGAAAAGAGCGCTCGCGATATGGACGCGCCAATCCCCCAACTCGATATCGAGGCACCAACGGGAGCGAGAGCCAGGAAGCTATCAAGCGCAGGCACACCAAGGAAAACCACAACCGACGCCGTGCGCCGCGACCACCGTGAAATCAGTAGCGACCACATCCCTGCCGTCACCCGATCGAATGACGTACATCCGGGACCGCCCGGCAAAACAGTCGCCGAACGTGGCGAAAACGGGTTCCCGTTGGCAGGGCACGCGAACTTCCACCTGGAAAGGTGATCCTACGAAAGAATCACCGGCGACCACGGTCAGTCATGTGACAAATACACCTGTAACGCGCTCGCGATTCCCTGACCAGCATTTTCCCGAAAAGTTGGCAAAAACGCACAATCGCGGCGGGGCGAAGAAGCGGCCGGCGCCTTCGGGGGCCCCGATGTCCGAAGGTCGCGGTGATGATGTGTGCGTCGATTCGGGCGAGCGGGGTTGGCAGCAGTGAGGAGTCGCCCGGGGCTTGGTCCCCGAAGGATGCCTTCGGGGCATCTGACGCCACGCTCTCGGCCTTCGCGGCGCGCGGCAGGGTGCGGTTGATTCCCCGAAGGAAGCTTGGGTTCATGGGGTCGTTGCAACACCGGTTGTGATCGGAGGTTGTGATGGTGGTTCGGGCGCGGTTGCCGCGTGGTGTGCAGGTGAGGTTTTGG
>NZ_BAAANN010000062.1:0-30261 GCF_039529815.1 Amycolatopsis minnesotensis
TGGAACACCCGCTGCCACCCGTTCACCTGGACCAAGACCGCCGATCAGATCCTGCCCCACGCCACCCGTCAACGAACCTCAGACGCGCGACACTAGGCGAACTCGGGCGCCAGCTTTTCGGCGATCTCATAGGTGTTCAGCGCCGCGCCCTTGCGCAGGTTGTCGCCGCACACGAAGAAGTCGAGCGTGTTCGGGAAGTCCAGCGCCTGCCGGATCCGGCCGACGTAGGTCGGGTCCGCGCCGACCACCTCGGCCGGTGTCGGGAACACGTTCCGCTCCGGGTCGTCCACGAGCACGACCGACTGCTGTGCCCCGAACACCTTGTGCGCCGCCTCGACGGTCACTTCGCGCGCGAACGTCGCGTGCACGGCGAGGGAGTGCGTGGTCACCACCGGGACGCGCACGCAGGTCGCGGACACCTTCAGGCCGGGGATGCCGAGGATCTTGCGGGACTCGTTGCGGACCTTGAGCTCCTCGGAGTACCAGCCGTCGCCCTTGTAGGACCCGGCCGAGGGCACCACGTTGAACGCGAGCGGCGCCGGGAACGGCGAGTCCGCGATCGGCAGGCCCGCGGATTCCAGCTCCGCGCGCACGTCACCGGCCTTCACCCCGAGCGGCTTGCCCGCGACGGCGTTCAGCTCGGCGTAGAGCCGGTCGACGCCTTCCTTGCCCGCGCCGGAAACGGCCTGGTACGAGGCGACGACGAGTTCGGTCAGCTCGAACTCGTGGTGCAGCGCGCCCAGCGCGGCCATCATGGACAGCGTGGTGCAGTTCGGGTTCGCGATGATGCCCTTCGGCCGCGCGCCGACCTGGTCCGCGTTGACCTCGGGGACCACGAGCGGTACCTCGTCGTCCATCCGGAAGGCGCCGGAGTTGTCCACCGCGACGGCGCCGCGCGCGGCCGCGACCGGTGCCCATTCCGCGGAGATCTCGTCCGGCACGTCGAACATCGCGACGTCGACGCCGTCGAAGGCTTCGGGGGACAGCGCGACGACGGTCAGTTCCTCGCCGCGCACGGTGATCTTCTTGCCCGCGGAGCGAGCCGACGCGATGAGCCGGATCTCCCCCCACGGCACGGATTCCTTGCCGTTGATGATGTCGATCATCACGGTGCCGACCGCGCCGGTCGCGCCGACCAGAGCCAAGGTGGGTGCCATTTCTACCGACCACTCCCCGCGTAGACCACGGCCTCTTCGTCGCCACCGAGCTCGAAGGCCTCGTGGATCGCGCGCACCGCGTCGTCGAGCTGCGCGTCCCTGATCAGCACCGAGATCCGGATCTCGGAGGTGTTGATGATTTCGATGTTCACGCCCGCGGTGGCGAGCGCTTCGCAGAATCCCGCGGTGACGCCGGGATGCGAGCGCATTCCCGCGCCGACGAGCGAGACCTTGCCGACGTGGTCGTCGTAGAGCACCGATTCGAAACCGATGTCGGCCTTGATCTTCTCCAGCTCGGAAACGGCGTGGGGCCCGTTCGCCTTCGACAGCGTGAAGGTGATGTCGGTACGGCCGGAAGAGGTGCTGGAAATGTTCTGCAGCACCATGTCGATATCGATTTCCGCGTCGGCGACGACGCGGAAGATGCGGGCCGCGGCACCGGTGTGGTCCGGTACCCCGGTCACCGTGATCTTGGCTTCGGAGCGGTCGTGCGCCACCCCGGTGATGAGCGCTTGTTCCACGGGGATCTCCTCAATCGAACCGGCGACGGTGGTACCCGGCTTGTCGCTGTAGGACGAACGGACCCGGATCGGTACGCCATAACGACGGGCGTATTCCACCGAGCGGAGGTGCAGGATCTTCGACCCGCTCGCGGCGAGTTCGAGCATCTCCTCGTACGGGATGGTGTCGAGCTTCTTCGCGTTGGGCACGATGCGCGGGTCGGCGGTGTACACACCGTCCACATCGGAATAGATCTCGCAGACGTCCGCGTTCAGCGCCGCGGCGAGCGCGACCGCGGTGGTGTCCGACCCGCCGCGGCCGAGCGTGGTGATGTCCTTGGTGTCCTGCGAAACGCCCTGGAAACCGGCGACCAGCGCGATGTAGCCCTGCTCCAGCGCTTCGGTGACACGGCTCGGCGTGACGTCGATGATGCGCGCGTTGCCGTGCACCGACGTGGTGACGACACCCGCCTGCGAACCGGTGAACGACCACGCCTCGGCGCCGTGCGCGGAAATCGCCATCGCCACGAGCGCGTTCGAAATGCGCTCGCCCGCGGTGAGGAGCATGTCCATCTCCCGCTCCGGCGGCACCGGGTTCACCTGCTCGGCGAGATCGAGCAGCTCGTCGGTGGTGTCGCCCATCGCGGAGCACACCACCACGACGTCGTTCCCGGCCTTTTTGGTAGCGACGATCCGCTCCGCCACGCGCTTGATCCGATCAGCGCTCTCCAGCGACGAACCGCCGTACTTCTGGACCACGAGGGCCACGCCCGAACCTCCTCCGGGCCGGGTCTGCTCCTCGGTGGGCACCGAGGAGCCCCCGCGTCCCTGATTTGGCCAAAAGCCTACCGGGGAGATGGGCCCGCGCCACTCTTCCGTGTGGGCCCCGCCACCCGTTAAGAGGTATTAGCGCGCAAATTTTCCGTAACCTCAAGGAAATACTGGGAGCACTTTCGGCCGCGTGACATAGGGCACGGTGACCTGGCTACCGTGACGCCATGCGAAAGCCAGCCGAGACGAGCGCGCCGCTCGAAACCGTCATCGCCGAACGCTGGAGCCCCCGCGCGCTGGACGAGACCGGCGAGGTCCGCGCGGACCAGCTCCGCGCGTTGCTCGAAGCCGCGCGCTGGGCACCGTCGTTCGGGAACACCCAGCCTGCCAGGTACTTGGCGGGCCTTCGCGGTGACGGCACCTTCGACCGGATCCTGGGGACCCTCACCGAGCGGAACCGGAGCTGGGCGCACCGCGCGGGCGCGCTGCTGATCGGCGTGATGGTCACGGCCAACGAGAAGGGCGAAGTCCCGTACGCCGAGTACGGGCTCGCGCTCGCGACGCAGAACCTCGTGCTCCAGGCCGTCACCGAGGGGCTCGCCGCGCACCAGATGGCCGGGTTCGACGCGGACGCGGTGGCGCGCGAGTTCACCCTGCCGCCGGACGCGCGCGCCCGCGTGGCGATCGCGATCGGCCACCACGGCGATCCCGAGGTGCTCGGCGACGAACGCGGCGTCGCCCGCGAGAAGGCGCCGAGGCAGCGCATCCCGCTCGGCGAGTTCGCGTTCACCGGCGAGTGGGGCAGCCCGCTGTTCTAGACGGCCGAGCCGCCGACCCTGCGGATGATCTTCGCGAGGATCGCCGACACGATGAGCCAGAAGAGGGCCGCGACGCCGTAGTTGATGAGCACCTGGAGCTTGAACTCCTTGTTCACGAAGAGGTCCTTGAACCCGATCGTGAGCGGGTCCGCCCAGCTCTTGACGAACGACACGATGCCGTTGCCCGGGTTAGCCTCGGCGATCACGAAGATCACGTGCAGCACCAGGATCGCGGCGAAGATCAGGCCGACCCAGCGCACCAGCCCGGCGAGGAAGCCGACGACCTGACCGCGGACCTTCGTCCAGTCGACGTCGCGCTTCGGGCGCTCTTCGCGCTCCACCTCGGCATGCGCCGAACCGGACACCACGGTGGTTTCGGCCTCGTCGGACTTGGCGGGCCTTTCGTCGTGCACACCCATGCCGGGCAGTCTCGCACGTCACTGCGGCGATTGCTACGTGCCAGTAACGTGATCGGAGCAGCGCAGATAACAGTTCGAACTCGCACCGGCTTCCCAACCGCGGCGGGCCATGGTTATGGTGGGCTTGTGGCACGCGCTCTCCTCCTGCTTCGCTGCCGCGACGGGGCCTGACAGACCGGCTCCTCGTCGCGGGGCTTCGTGATGCCGCCGGTCACGCCCAGCGTCACCCCAGCAGGAGATCCCCAGCATGAGCACGCCAGAACCCACCAAATCGAGCCGCATCCGCACGCCGTCCCGGCCAGCGCCGGCGGGCCAGCCCGGGTGGAACCCGCAGCGCGGCACGTCGATGCCGGTCCACCGCTACCGCCCGTGGTTCGACCTGGTCGAGGACATCGACCTGCCCGAGCGCACCTGGCCGGGGAAGCGCATCGACACCGCGCCGCTGTGGTGCGCGGTCGACCTGCGCGACGGCAACCAGGCCCTGATCGACCCGATGTCGCCCGCCCGCAAGCGCAAGTTCTTCGAGCTGCTGGTGCGGATGGGGTACAAGGAGATCGAGGTCGGCTTCCCCGCCGCGTCCCAGACGGACTTCGACTTCGTGCGCGAGATCATCGAAGAGGGCGCGATCCCGGACGACGTCCGCATCCAGGTGCTGACCCAGTGCCGCCCCGAGCTGATCGAGCGCACGTTCCAGTCGCTGGAGGGCGCGCCCCGCGCGATCGTGCACATCTACAACTCGACGTCCGTGCTGCAGCGGCGCGTGGTGTTCCGCGAGGAGCGCGAAGGCATCAAGAAGATCGCGACGCAGGCCGCCGACCTGGTGGTCGAGTACGCGGGCAAGTACTCCGACACCGACTTCCGCTTCCAGTACTCGCCGGAGTCCTACACCGGCACGGAGCTGTCGTACGCGGCCGAGGTGTGCAACGCGGTCACCGAGATCTGGCAGCCCACCCCGGAGCGGCCCGCGATCCTGAACCTGCCCGCGACCGTCGAAATGGCGACGCCGAACGTCTACGCGGACTCCATCGAGTGGATGAACAAGAACCTGGAGCGCCGCGACGGGGTGATCCTGTCGCTGCACCCGCACAACGACCGCGGCACCGGCGTCGCCGCCGCCGAACTCGGTTACCAGGCGGGCGCGGACCGGATCGAGGGCTGCCTGTTCGGCAACGGCGAGCGCACCGGCAACGTCGACCTGGTGGCGCTGGGCATGAACCTGTTCAGCCAGGGCGTCGACCCGCAGATCGACTTCTCCGACATGGACGAGATCAAGCGCACCGTCGAGTACTGCAACCAGCTGCCGGTGCCCGAGCGCAGCCCGTGGGGCGGCGACCTGGTGTTCACCGCGTTCTCCGGCAGCCACCAGGACGCGATCAACAAGGGCCTCGACGCGCTGAAGATGAAGGCGGACAAGGCGGGCGTGCCCGTCGACGAGTACCCGTGGGAAGTCCCGTACCTGCCGATCGACCCCAAGGACGTCGGCCGCAGCTACGAGGCCGTGATCAGGGTCAACTCGCAGTCCGGCAAGGGCGGCGTCGCCTACATCATGAAGGCCGAGCACCAGCTCGACCTGCCGCGCCGCCTGCAGATCGAGTTCTCCAAGGTCGTGCAGCGCCACACCGATTCGCAGGGCGGCGAGGTCGACCCCGCCACGATGTGGACCGCGTTCTCGGCCGAGTACCTGGAGCCGAAGGTGCCGCTGGAGCTGGTGCGCCAGCACGTCGCGGACAACGGCGGCGGCGAGTACGAGATCACCGCGACCGTGGTGGTCGACGGCGACGAGCACGAGATCACCGGGCGCGGCAACGGCCCGATCGCGTCGTTCTTCGACGCGCTGTCCACCGTCGGGTACGACCTGCGGCTGCTGGACTACAGCGAGCACACCCTCACCCCCGGCGACGACGCGCGCGCGGCGTCCTACATCGAATGCGCGATCTCGGACCGGGTGTTCTGGGGCGTCGGCGTCGACCCGTCGATCGTCACCGCGTCGCTGCGCGCGGTGGTCTCCGCGGTGAACCGCTCGCACAGGTGAGTCTTGGCGGGGCTTCCCCGGCGCGCTCTGCGCGCCGGGGAAGCCCGTACGGGGTGGGGCGCCGAGTGCGGTTCGCGGGCTGAACGTCGTCCGCGGGCGAGTGGGTCCCCGGGGCGCTGGCCTGCGTTTAGCGGGCTAAATGTCGTCAGCCGGGGGTGGTCGCCAGGTGGGTGGCACGGGCGTAGGCCTGGACCAGGGGGCGGGTGTCGTCCTTCCGCCAGGCCAGTGCCAGCCGGCTCGGCGACACGCCGCGCACCGGGATCGCGGTCACGTCGCCCCGGGTCAGCAGTGGCGCGTTCCCGGTCGCGATGAGGCAGACGCCGCGACCGTCCACAAGCGCCTCGTACGTCTCGTCGGGTGTCGAGATCTCCCCGCCGATCACGGGTGCCCTGCCGCCGCGCGCTTCCGGCGCCAGCCAGTAGTCCCGCAACGGCCCGGCGCTTTCGGGCAGGGCGAGGAACGGTTCGCCGAGCAGGTCCGCGAAGTCCACTTCGGCGCGGCCCGCCAGCGGGTGCGCACTCGACATGGCCACCAGCCGCTGCTCTTCGGCGACCACCACGTGCTCGTACCGCTGCGCGCCGGGCACCGGCAGCCACACGAAGGCGGCATCGCTGGAGCCGTCCGCGAGCCCTGCCGTCGAGTCGTGCCACCCGATCTGCCGCAGGGTCAGCGTGGCCTCCGGATGTTCGGCGGTGAACCTCGACCGGATCGCCGGGAGCATGCCGCCGCGGCCGGGACTCGTGCTCATCCCGACCACCAGCGTCCCCCGCTGCGCGGCCTTCGCCACCCGGACGGCTCCGGCCGCGGCCTCCCACTCGGCGAGCACCCGTCGCGCGTGCGGCAGCAGCGCTTCGCCCACCGGCGTCAACCGGACCTCGCGGCGGTCGCGTTCGAACAGCGGCGCGCCGAGCTGGCCTTCGAGCGCGCGGATCTGCTTGCTCAGCGCGGGTTGTGAGACGTACAGCCGTTCCGCCGCTCGCGTGAAGTGCAGTTCCTCGGCGATCGCGACGAAGTACCGGAGATCGCGACCGTGCACGTCCATAACCAAGGGTTATCACAGCGGGTCTTGGACGCGCGAGCGGTTTGCCAGCAGAGTCCTCCCCGGCGAAAGGGGAAGCAGATGAGCAGGGTTTGGCTGGTCACCGGGGCGAACAGCGGTTTCGGGCGCGCCATCACCGAGGCCGCGGTGAACGCGGGTGACGTCGTCGTCGCGGCGGTGCGGCGCACCAAAACGCTCGCGGATGTCGTCGCCGCACACCCGGACCAGGTCGAGGCCGTGGCGCTGGACGTCACGGACCTCGCGGCGGTCGAAGCCACAATCGACGACCTCGTCGCCAGGCACGGCCGGATCGACGTGGTGGTGAACAACGCGGGCCGCAGCCACGTCGGCGCCTTCGAGGAAACCACCGACGAGGAACTGCGGTCGCTGTTCGACGTGCACGTGTTCGGCCCCGCCGCGCTCATCCGCGCCGCGCTGCCGCACATGCGCGCCAGGCGGTCCGGCGCGATCGTGCAGCTGAGCAGCATGGGCGGGCAACTGTCGTTCGCGGGCTTTTCGGCCTACAGCGGCACGAAGTTCGCGCTGGAGGGGCTTTCCGAGGGGCTCGCCGACGAGGTGAACCGCCTCGGGATCAAGGTGCTGATCGTGGAACCCGGCGCGTTCCGCACCGGGCTGTGGGGCAGTACGAGCCGCAGCACCGAAATCGGTGACTACGCCGAGTCGGTCGGCCCCACCCGCCGTCTCGTCGTCGACGCCGACGGCACGCAGGCAGGCGACCCGGCCAAGGCCGCCGCGGCGATCCTGACCGCGCTCGACGCGACCGAAACCCCGTTGCGCCTTCCACTCGGCGCGGACTCCGTCGACGCCGTGAGCGGGCACCTCGACCAGATCAGGACCGAGCTGACCCGGTGGGAGAAGGTCGCGCGCGACACGGCGTTCGACGACTGATTCAGAGTGCGGCCAGCGCGGCCAGGATTTCGCGGGGCTCGGTCCGTTCGGTGTAGTCGGTGTGCACGTCGGCGAACCGGACGGTCCGGGTCCCGTCCACCACGAGCACGGTGGGATGCGGCAGTTCCCACGTGCCGTCGGCGTTGTGCTCGGTGAGGTCCGAGCCGATCGCCGCCATCACGTCCTGCACGCCGGCAGCGGGTGTGAAGGTGATCCCCAGCGAGCGGGCGACCTCGTTTCCGGGGTCCGAAAGCACCGCGAACCCCAGCTCGTTCTTTTCCTTTGTGGACAGTGAGCCGTCCGGGGCCTGCGGGCTGATCGCGGCCAGCCGCGCGCCGGACTCCGCCAGCTTCGGCGACAGCTCCTCCTGGTAGGCGCGCAGGGCCAGGTTGCAGAAGGGGCACCACTGGCCGCGGTAGAACACCAGCACTGCCGCCCCGCCCGAGACGAGTTCGCCGAGCGTCACCTCGGCGCCGGTCGCGTCCGGAAGCGCGAAGCCGGGCACCGTGTCGCCCGCCTTGACGAACCCGTCCGTGCGGTCGGCGTACCGGCGCTGCTCGGCCGTCAGGGTGGCGAGCGCGTCGGCGGGGATGACCTCCCGCGCGTGTTCCTTGATCCCGTTCAGTCCCTGGGAAAGCTCGTTCACCTGTGGTTCCTTACGCCGGAGGTCGATGTACCGATCAGTACATCGAGGGTGACTGTACTATTCGGTACATGGACGCGCAAGCAGTGGCCGTGACGGAGCAGGGGCGGCGGACCCGTGACGCGATCGTCGGCACGGCGGCGGATCTGATGTACACGCACGGCGTGGCCGCGACGAGCATCGACAAGGTGCTCAAGGCCTGCGGTGCGGGCAAGTCGCAGATGTACCACTACTTCAAGAACAAGGACCAGCTCGTCGACGCGGTGATCGGGCACTACCTCGACCACATCCTGGCGGCGCAGCCCGCGCTCGGCGAGCTGGCGGACTGGGCCGATTTCGACCGCTGGGCCGAGCAGGTGCTCGACATCCACCGCGGCCCGGCGGGCCCGATCGCCTGCCCGCTCGGCAACGTCGCGGGCGAGCTCGGCGACGACCCGCGCTTCGCGGAGCTGCTGGACAAGGCGTACCGGACCTGGGAAGGAAAGCTCGCGCACGGCCTGCACGTGTTGCGGGACAAGGGAAAGCTCCGCGCCGACGCCGACCCCGAGCGGCTGGCCCAGCTCGCCATGGTGTGCCTGCAGGGCGGGCTGCAGATGGCCCATGTGCGGCGGGACATCACCCCGCTGGAAGACGGCCTGCGCCTCGCCATCGCCCACCTGCGCCGGCAATCCTGACCACGCCCCGGTTTTCCATGCCCGCGAACGGGTTCCTTCCGGGGAGCACGTGCGGGCGGAGTCTCGCGCCCCCCAGGTCCGCGAAGATCACGGTGATGATGCGCGCGCGTCGGTTCCGGTGCGCTGGGCGCGGAAACACGGAGCCGCCGGGGCTTGGTCCCTGAAGGGCGCCTTCGGGGAATCTGACACCCCAATCTCGCCCCGCTCGGCGCGCGGCCTGATGCTGCTGATGCCCCGAAGGGCCCCTTCACGGCATCAGCTTCCCCCAAGGACGCCTTCAGGGCATGCGCGCTGGAGCGGAGCATGCCTGCGAAGACCACGTCCGGCGTTCACGCCTGGGGAGTGCCCCTGCGGAGCACGAGCGCGGAACATGGCGCCGCTGGCCGCTCTGAAGGGCACCTTCGCGGCGTCGGATTCCCCGATGGCCGCCTTCAGGGACTGCTCGCGGCGAAGCCGAAGCGCGCGAAGGGACGATCTGGGGCGTCCAAGTCCCTGAAGGCGTCCTTCAGGGAATCCCCGTCCGGCAAGCATCCCGCGCGCGGCGAGCTGCCCGTGGCTGGATGTCCCTGGACGGCGCGGCGCGGTATACACGGTCCATGCCGATGATCACTGTGCAGATGATGCCGGGCCGCACCCCCGAGCAGAAGGCCGAGCTGGTGGAGCGCCTCACGGACGTGTTCCTGGAGACGTGCGGCAACCCCGGCCAGCCGCGGCACGGGGTGTGGGTGGTCATCGACGAGGTGCCGCCCGAGCACTGGGCGGTGGGCGGCAAGCTCGTCGCCGGACCGGCTGACGAGAAGTCCTAGCGCGCCGCCGTTCCTTCTGAGTAAGTTTCTCCCCGCACGAACAATCACTGGGGAGCGACTCCGTGCCGCCGATGTCCGTCGAGGACGTTTCTGGGGGCGTGCGCGGGGTGGCGAAGGCGCCTCTTCTCGAGGCCGTTCTTCGACGTGCCCTCTTACTGGGAGGAACATCCTTTGTCACGACTAGCGAACAGACGGCGTGCCGTGTTCGTCGTCGGGCTGGCCGCACCGGCGTTGCTCGCCTCGGCGACGACGGCGGCGGCGATCTCGGCGGCGGGTATCTCGACGGCGGCGAGCGCTGAGCGCGCGGCGGTGGCGGGCGCACACCCGGCGTGGGCGACGGCGTCGGCCGATCGCGGCGCCCTCGATCCGGCGGCCACGCTCGACGGCATCCGCGTCTTCCTGGCGGGGAAGGACCCCGCCGGGCTGGAGTCCTACGCGCGGGCGGTGTCCGATCCGCGCAGCCCGAGCTTCCGGCACTTCCTGAACCCGCGGCAGATCGCGGACCGGTTCGGCCCGACCCCGGCGCAGACCGAGCAGGTCACCGAGTGGCTGGCGTCGGCGGGGCTCACGGTCACCGGGACCGATCCGCACTTCGTCGCCGCGCGCGGCACGGTTTCCGCGGCGCAGCGGGCTTTCGGCACCGAGCTGCACGACTTCGCCGACCACGAAGGGAAGCACCGCGCGCCCGTCGGCGCCGTCACCGCGCCCGCGTCGCTCGCGAAGGCCGTGCTCGGGGTGACCGGCCTCGACGACCCGGCGAAGCAGCGGGTCGAGCCCAAGGTGAAGGCCGACCCCGACCCGTACGGCCCGCCTGCGACGATCTACCGCGGTCTGCCCTGCTCGGACTACTGGGGGCAGAAGGCGGCGACGGACCGGCCCAAGGTCGACGGCAAGACGGTCGCCTGGACCCCGTGCGGGTACGGCCCGCAGGAGCTGCGCGCCGCCTACGGCGTCGACAAGACCGGCCTGACCGGCAAGGGCGTGACGGTCGGCGTGCTCGACCCGTACGGCTCGCCGACGATCGAGGCGGATCTCGCCGCCTACAACACCAAGCACAACTTCCAGCAGTTCCGGCCGGGCCAGCTCAAGCAGTACGTGGAAACCGGCGGGGCGACGACCTGCTACGGCGGGCCTCCCGGCGGCCTGTACATCGAAGAGGCCCTGGACATCGAGGCCGTGCACGCGATGGCGCCGGACGCCGACGTCGCCTACATCGGCGCCAAGGACTGCGAAAGCACGAGCCTGATCGACGCGGTCAACCGCGCCGTCGACGGCCACCTCGCCGACCTGATCAACAACTCGTGGGGCATCGGCTCCGAACCGCCGTCCGACGCCGTGCGGCAGGGGTTCGAGCAGGCGTTCCAGCGCGCGGCCGTGTCCGGCATCGGGATCTACTACTCCTCCGGCGACTGCGGCTACGAGGACCCGGAGACCCCGTGCGGCAAGGGTGACGAGTCGACCCGCAAGCAGACGAACTACCCGCCGGAAAGCCCGTGGGTGACCGCGGTCGGCGGGACCACGATGGGCCTGGACCAGCACGGCAGGAAGGTCGCCGAGGTCGGCTGGGGCAACGTCCGCTCGAACCTGACCGAGGACGGCACCGGGTGGACCCCGGCGCCGAAGGACGCGTACCCGTCGGGCTACACCGGCGGATCCGGCGGTGGCACGAGCATCGTGTTCCGCCAGCCCGCCTACCAGGCCGGGGTGGTGCCGGACAAGCAGGCGCTCGAACGCCCCGACGGCTCCACGTCGGCGTACCGGATGCGCACGGTCCCGGACATCTCCGCCGACGGTGACTCGAGCACCGGCATGCTCGTGGGCTACACCGGCCGGGACAAGGACGGCGTGGCCCGCTACCACGAGACGAAGCTCGGCGGGACGAGCCTGTCCAGCCCGCTGATCGTCGGCATCCAGGCACTGGCGCAGCAGGCGCAGGGTTCCGCGATCGGGTTCGCCAACCCGCAGATCTACGCCAGGTACGGCACCGCCGCGTACCAGGACGTGACCGATACCCCGGTCAGCGTCGCCCGCAACGACCTGACCAACCCGAACGACCCGGACAGCGCGCCCCTCAAGCGCCTGTACACCGCGGGCTTTTCCGGCGGCCCGCTCGCCGCGTTCCCCGGTTACGACCGGCTGACCGGCGTCGGCACCCCGGGTGCCGGGTACGTCGCGACGTACCGCCGCTAGGGCGCGGACCGGGCAGGCGGTTCCGCCGCCTGCCCGGTCAGCTCGGCGACCTCGTCGGCGAGCGCGCCGATGACCGCGGCCACCGCGGGCCGCGCCGAGGCGCCGGCCCTGGCCGCCACCTCGATGTGGCGCGCGGCCCTGATCCCGGCGAGCGGGCGGCACACCAGCCCGCTGCCCCTCCGGGTGTCCATTGTGTACCGGGGCAGCAGTGCGATCCCGTGGCCCGCGGCGACCAGCCGCTCGGTGATGCGGAAGTCGTTGATGCGCTGCACCACCTTGGGCCGCACGCCGGTCCGCACGGTGAGCGAGCGCAGCACGTCGTCGACGGGGAACCCGAAGTCGACGCTGATCCACCGCTCGTCGGCCAGCGCGGCGACATCGACCTTCGCCTCGCGCGCCAGCCGGTGCCCTTCCGGCAACGCCACGTCGAGCGGTTCGCGCAGCAGGTGCCGCACTTCGAGGCGCCCGGTGTCGAACGGGGGCGCGTGCTCGTCGCGGTGGGCCACCACCACGTCGTAGTCCGCGACCAGCCCCGGCACGTCGGCCGGGGTCATGTCGACGTCCCGCACGGTCACTTCGAGGCCGTCGAACCCGGCGATCCGGCGCAGCAGGCCCGGCAGCAGCATCAGCCCCGCGGACTGGAAGATCGCGAGCCGGACCCGGCCGCGCGGCACGTTCCGGTAGGTGTCCAATTCGGACTCGGCGCGGGCCAGCGCGGACAGCACCTCGTCCACGCGCGCGACGAGCGCCTGCCCCGCGTCGGTGAGCCGCAGGCCGCGTCCCGACGGTTCGGTGAGCGCGAGCCCCGCCTCCTCCTGCAACGCGCGGAGCTGCTGCGACACCGCGGACGGCGTGCAGTGCAACGCCTTCGCCGCCGCCGTCACGCTGCCGCGGTCCGCGAACTCCCGCAGCGCGCGCAACCTGCCGATGTCCATCCGGCCACTCTAATCAAGCGCGGCGCACTGTGAAGCAGCGCTTCAAGATCGGTGCAGATAATCTCGCTGGTCCTCACCCCCGCCCCACCCGCACAGTGGACGCATGCCCATCCGTGACCGCCTGCTCGCGTTGTTCGTCGCCGTCCTGTGGGGCTGCAACTTCCTGGCCATCCACGCCACGCTCGGGCACTTCCCGCCGCTGTTCGCGGCCGGACTGCGGTTCCTGGTGATCGCCGTCCCGACCGTGCTGTTCGTGCCGTGGCCGCGGGTGAAGGCGCGCTATCTGCTCGGCTACGGGCTGGGGTTCGGCACGCTGCAGTTCGCGTTCCTGTTCGTCGCGCTCGACAAGGGGATGCCCACCGGGCTTTCCTCGCTCGTGCTGCAGGCGTCGGCACCGTTCACGGTCCTGCTCGGCGCGGTGGTGCTGCGGGAAAAGGTGACCGGCAGGCAGTGGGCCGGGATTCTGCTCGCGGTGGCCGGGATGTCGGCGATCGCGTGGCAGCAGGCCGAGCACGCCGTGCTGCTGCCGGTGATCCTGACCCTGCTCGGCGCGCTGAGCTGGGCGTTCGGGAACCTGAGCACGCGGAAGGCGCAGCCGGACAACCCGCTGCACTTCACGCTGTGGATGTCGGTCGTGCCACCGCTGCCGCTGTTCGCGCTGTCCATGGCGACCGAGGGCCCGTCCGCGGCGTGGACCTCGCTGACGACGGTCAACTCGCACACGGGCTGGATCGCCGTCGCCGGGCTGAGCTACGTCGTGGTGTTCGGCACGATCGTCGGGTCCGGGATCTGGACGACGCTGATGGGGCGCCACCCCGCCGGGGTCGTCGCGCCGTTCTCGCTGCTGGTGCCGGTGGTGGGGATGTCGGTCGCGTTCGCGGTGCTCGGCGAGCGGCACAACGCGATCGAGATCGGTGCCGCGGTCGTGGTGATCGCGGGCGTGCTGCTCGGCTCGCTGCGCAAGCGGAGCGCACCGGTTCCGGAAGCGATCGAGCCGCTCCCGGAACCGGCGACGACTCAGCGCGTGACGGACTGAGACGAGTCCTCGCGCGCGGGCTCGTCTTCCTCGTCGTCGTGCTTGGTCATGCGCTTCTTCACGATGATCCCGACCACGACGCCGATCACGACCGCCGCGCCGAGGCCGATGTAGGAGAACCGCGAAAGCCATTTCTCGGCCACCACCCCGAGGTAGTACACGGCCGCGGTGGTGCCGCCCGCCCAGACGATTCCGCCGAGCGCGTTCGCGGCGAGGAATCGCGGGTAGTGCATGCCGAGCGAACCGGCCAGCGGACCGGAAAGCACGCGCAGGAACGCGATGAACCGGCCGAAGAACACGGCCCACACGCCCCGTTTCTGGAACACCTTTTCGGCCTTGGCGATGTGTTTCGGCCCGAAGTGCTTCGGCCATTTCCGCCCGGCCCACGCGAACAGCTTCGTGCCCCATTTTCGGCCGATCGTGTACCCGATGCTGTCGCCGATGATCGCGCCCGCGCTGGCCGCGATGCCGATCCACAGCGGATTCATCTGCGCGTGCTGCGACGCCAGCAGTGCCGAGCCGACCAGCACGATCTCGCCGGGGAGCGGGATACCGAGGCTTTCGATCCCGATCACGAGGCCGACGAGCAGATACACCGCTACCGGCGGGATCGACTCCAGGATCTGATCGATGTGCACTTTCGTCCCCTCATACGCCATTGTCCCCTTATGTCCGAATTACCGTCGGACCGGTGGTCTTCCGCAGGGTAGCGCAGGAAAATGGGGCGATCAGGAGAATGCGGCAAGCGCGGCCGTCACCGGGGTATCGCCGGAGACGACGTCGAAGCCGCGGTTTTCGGTGAACGGCTCGTCCAGCGCGGCGACCAGCACCGCGGCCACGTCGGCGCGCGGAACCCGGCCCGGTTCGAGGTGCCCGGCCACTTTCACCCGTCCGGTGGCCGGGTCGTCGGTCAGGTTGCCCGGCCGCACCAGCGTCCAGATCAGGCTCGACCGCCGCAGCGCGCTGTCCGAAACCTGTTTCGCCAGCAGGAACGACCGCACCAGCCGGTCGCCCTGGTCCGGCGAGTCGGCGAACTGCGCGGAGAGCTGCACGAACCGGGCCACCCCGGCCCGCTCGGCGGCGCCGATCGCGGCGATCGTGCCGTCGCGGTCGACCATGTTGACCGCCGACGGGTCGGGGTCGGCCGCGCCGGCGGTGTTGATCACCGCGTCCGAGCCGAGGAACACCTCCACCAGCCCGGCCGGATCGGTGGTGAGGTCGGCGAGCACCGGCTCGGCGCCGAGCGCGGCCGCGTGCTGGCCGCGCTGCCTGCTGCGCAGCCCCGCCTTCACGGTGTGCCCGTGGCGGCGCAGCAGGCGGACGACATGACTTCCGGTGCGCCCCGACGCGCCGAGCACGGTGACCAGCATGCCCGGATTTTGCCAGGTTCAGCCCGGATCGCGCCCGCCGAAGAGCCGCTCAAGCGCCGTAGACGCGCAGGAACGCGGCGACTCCCTGGCCGACGACGGTGTCGATCTCCGTTTCGGTGAGCGGGATCGCGCCGTAGAAGCTGCGCTGCAGCACGTCGGTGATGGTGAGCAGGTTGAAGTGGTTGGCGGCCTGGTCGGCGTCGGCGAAGGCGAGCAGGCCGCGGTCGGCAATGGCGCGCAGGTACGGCGCCAGGCGCAGGTGCGCGGTCGCCGGGCCGGCCAGCCGCCACGTTTCCAGCGTCGCGGCGGGCAGGCGGGTCACCTCGGCCTGCAGCACGCGGACGAGCGCGTAGTGGTCGGGGAAGTCGAAGACCGCCCGCACCCTGTCCACGCCGAAGGCGACGAGATCCTCTTCGAGGTCGAGGATCTTCCGCAGGTGCCGTTCCATCAGCGCGTGGATGGTGTCGGTGACCTCGTCGGCGCCTTCGAGCGCGACCAGCCGGAACAGCTCGTCCTTGTCGGTGAAGTGGTTGTAGATCGTCCGCTTGGACACGCCCGCCTCGGTGGCGATCGCGTCGAGGGTGGCCCGCGCGTAGCCCTCGCGCCCGAACACCACGCGGGCCGCCGCGGTGATCGCGCGCCGCTTCTCCGGCATGCCGTTCCCGCGCCGGGGAGTGGCCGTTCCGGCCCCGTCCATGTGCTCACTCCCGGTCCGCGGTCTGGAGGACGTCGTGCTCCGACAGCTTAGGTCCGACGCGGTCGGCGAGCGCCGCCAGCAGTCCGGCGAGCAGCGTCCTGGTCAGCCCGTCCGCCAACTCGCCCCGCTCGTCGAACCGCTCGTGCGCGTGGAAGACGATGACCTCGGGCTTGGCCACCACCTCGGCGCCGACCGCGGCGAGGATCTGCCGTAGCGCGAGCTGCGCCCGCGCGGTCCCGAGCGCGCCGGGCGACGCGCCGAGTATCGCGATCGGCTTCCCGGCGAGGCGGGAAGCGTCGGCGGCGGTGCTGGCCCAGTCGATCGCGTTCTTCAGCACCGCGGGCACGGACGCGTTGTACTCCGGTGTCGCCAGCAGCAGCGCGTCCGCGTTCGCGATCTCGTGGCGCAGCGCCCGCACCGGCTCCGGCGGGGCGGCGGTGTCCAGGTCGGCGTGGTACATCGGCACGTCGGCCAGCCCGTCCCACGGCGTGATCGACACCCCGGACGGCGCGAGCTTCCCGGCGGCGCGCAGCAGCGCGGTGTTGTGCGAGCCCTCCCGCAGGCTGCCGGACAGCGCCAGGACACGTCGTTCGCGCACGGTTTTCCTCCCGCTCAGTGATGTAAACCAGTCAGTGCAACCATTACTCTATACCGTGTAGTGTCGTCATTGCACTTATTGGTTTACGTCGAGGGGAGACCGGGATGATCGCGACCGAAGCACCGCCCCGGCAGGGCGGCGTGGCGATGGGGTGGCTGGTCCTGCTGGCGACGCCGTTGTCGCTCGTCACCACCGGCCCGACGCTGGTCCTGCCCGAGATCGCGGCGGATCTCGGCGTCACGCGCGACGCGGCCGCGTGGGTGGGACCGGTGTTCGGCTGGGCCGTCGCACTGGGCACCCCGATGATCGCCGGGCTCGTCCGCCGCCGAGGCGCCCGCGCCGGAGTCCTGGTCAGCGCGTTCGCCGCGGCCGCCGGCATGGCACTGGTGCTCGTCGCGCCGTCGCTTCCGGTGGCGCTGGCCGGGCGCGCGCTGCAGGCGGCGGGCGGGGCCGGGTTCGTCACGATCGCGATGAGCCTCGTCGGCTCGCCCGGCCGGATGGGCCTGCTGACCTCGGGCTTCAGCATGCTCGGCGCGACGGGCGCGCTGCTCGGTTCGCTCGTCACGGAGCTGACCACCTGGCGCGCCGCGCTCGCGTTGTCGGCGGTGAGCCTGCTCGCGTTGCCGGTGGTGGTGCGGCGGCTTCCGACGCCGAACACGCGCACTGGGGGTTTCGACCTGCGCGGCGCGCTCGCGCTGGCGGCCGTGACCTCGGCGCTGGTGCTCGTGCCGCGCTACCCGCTGCCCGCCGCCGCGGGCGCGGTGCTCGCCGGTGCGCTGCTGATCGCGCACGTGCGGGCGCGGCCGGACGGATTCCTGCCGCTGGCGGTGCTGCGGCAACCGGCGTTCCACCGCTCCGGCGCGCTGGCGCTGCTCATCGCGACCTCGTACTTCGGCATGCTGTACGCGGTGCCCGCGCTGCTCGGGCGCGCGGGATGGGCCACGGCCACGATCGGCGTGACGCAGCTTGCCGTCCTGCTCGGCGGGGCCGCGCTGGGGGCCGTGCTCGCCGGGCTGTCTTCGCGGATGTCGCGCGGCGCCCTGGTCTCGGCGCTCGGCGGAGTCGCCGCCGTGGCGTTCGCACTGCTCGCCGCGCCGGTGCCGTGGCTGCTCCCGGTCGCGCTCGGGCTCGCGGTGTGCGCGGCGTCGGCGGCGCAGGCCACGCTCGGCCTCGCCGCCGCGGACGCCGCGCCACCGGGACTCCGGCCGACGGCGCTCGGCCTGTTCAACCTGTGCTACCAGCTCGGCGGCGCCTTCGGCCCCGCCATCGCCACCATCACGGTGCTCTGACGAAGCGCGTTTAGCCCGCTAACTGCACTCCGCACCCCATCCCGCCTGCCGGCTGGCCTTTTGTCCCCGCAGGCGACCTTCGGGGCCCCGGATGCTCCGGCGATCCGCAGAGATGGTTCGCGCGCGTCGATTCCGGTGAGCTGGGTGGCGGAAACGTGGAACCGCCGG
This sequence comes from Amycolatopsis minnesotensis, assembly GCF_039529815.1. Lineage (NCBI taxonomy): Bacteria > Bacillati > Actinomycetota > Actinomycetes > Pseudonocardiales > Pseudonocardiaceae > Amycolatopsis > Amycolatopsis minnesotensis. The sequence goes on from NZ_BAAANN010000062.1 coordinate 18,052, forward strand.
GGGAGCCGCCCCGGGGCTCGATCCCTGAAGGACGCCTTCAGGGAATCTGACGCCGCGATCTCGCCCCTCACGGCAAGCGGCATGGTGCTGCTGATGCCCTGAAGGTGCCCTTCGCGGCATCAGATTCCCTCAAGGACGCCTTCGGGGCATCCGCTCCGGAGCAGAGCGGGCCTACGAGGTCACATCCGCGGCATTCACGCCCGTGAAGGCCCCCTTTCGGGGGCACCAGCGCGGAAACGAGAAAGAGGCGCACGTCGCGAGATTCCAGCACATGCCCCTCAAGGACGCCTTCGGGGCATCGCACGTCCCCGGCGGCATCCCGCCAAGCGCGTTTAGCCCGCTAACTGCAGGCCACAGCGCCAAACGCGACCAGGGCGCGGCTCATCTCGAGAGCCGCGCCCTGTCAGCGCGAATTTCGGCAACCGAAGAAGATCTACCCTTCGAACATCTTCTCGGTGACGGAGGCGGCGTGGCCGGGGTTGACGTCCGGGTTGAGGGTGTCCTCGACCTCGACCAGTTCCGCCTCGACCTCGTGCGGGGTGATCTCGCCGTCCCGGATCTGCTCCGCGAAGTGGCACGCGACGCGGTGGCCTTCGCCGATTTCGCGCAGCACCGGGCGTTCGGTGTCGCACCGGGTCTCCTGCCGCCACGGACACCGGGTGTGGAACCGGCAGCCGCTCGGCGGCGCGGCGGGCGAGGGCAGGTCGCCGGCGAGCAGGATCTGCTCGCGGCTGTCCTCGACCAGGGGGTCCGGCACCGGGATCGCCGACAGCAGCGCGCGCGTGTACGGGTGCAGCGGGTTCTGGTACAGCGTTTCCGAATCGGTCTCCTCGACCATCGAACCCAGGTACATCACGCCGATCCGGTCCGAGATGTGCCGGACCACCGCGAGGTCGTGCGCGATCACCAGGTAGGTCAGCCCGAGCCGGTCCTGCAGTTCCTCCAGCAGGTTGATCACCTGCGCCTGCACGGACACGTCGAGCGCGGACACCGGTTCGTCGGCGACGATCAGGTCCGGTTCGACGGCGAGCGCCCGCGCGATGCCGATGCGCTGGCGCTGGCCGCCGGAGAACTCGTGCGGGTACTTCCGCAGCGACGACTCCGGCAGGCCGACGGCGGAAAGCAGTTCGCGCAGCCGTTCGCGCGTGCTCTCCTTGTCCTTGTCCAGCCCGTGCGCCCGCATGCCCTCGACCAGAATGGACTCGACGGACTGGCGGGGGTCCAAACTGGACAGCGGGTCCTGGAAGATCATCTGCATCCGGCGGCGACGGCGGCGCAGGTCCTCGCCCTTGAGGCCCGCGATGTCGTTGCCGTCGAACACGACCGACCCACTGGTCGGCTCGGTGAGCTTCAGGATCGCCCTGCCGAGCGTGGTCTTGCCGCAGCCGGATTCGCCGACGAGCCCGTAGGTCTCGCCGCGGCGGATCTCGAGGTCTACGCCGTCGACGGCGTAGACGTGCCCGACCGTCCGGTCGATCAGCACCCCGCGCTTGATCGGGAAGTGCACCTTCAGGTCGTCGACGGCCAGCAGCGTCTCGCCCTGCTTCGCTTCGGTCACGCTACTGGTCATCGGGTTCCCTCCCCCGCCGCCACCGCGGGCGTCACCGGGTTGTGGCAGCGCAGCAACCGCTCGTCGCCTTCCAGGTCCGGCGACGAACTCCGGCAGACGTCCAGTGCGTTGGGGCAGCGCGGCGCGAACGCGCAGCCGCCGTCCCACGGGATGTTGTCGGCCACCGACCCCTTGATCGGCAGCAGTTTCTCGCCGCGCGCCGAATCGAGCCGCGGGATCGACGCGAGCAGCCCGTGCGTGTAGGGGTGGCGCGGTTCGGCGAACAGTTCGTGGCGCTCGGCGCGCTCCACGATCCGGCCGCCGTAGAGCACGTTCACCTCGTCGCACAGCCCGGCCACCACGCCGAGGTCGTGCGTGATCATCACCAGCGCGGTCTCGGTGTCGCGCACCAGCTCCGCGAGCAGCGCGAGGATCTGCGCCTGGATCGTCACGTCGAGCGCGGTGGTCGGCTCGTCGGCGATGAGCAGCCGGGGACGGCACGCCAGCGCGATCGCGATCAGCGCGCGCTGGCGCATCCCGCCGGAAAGCTGGTGCGGGTACTCGGAAAGCCGCCGGTTCGGGTCGGGGATGCCGACCTTGCCGAGCAGTTCCTCCGCCTCCACCTTCGCCTGCTTGCGCGGCATCCCGCGGTGCCGTTCGAGCACCTCGGTGATCTGCAGCCCGATCGGGATGACCGGGTTGAGCGAGGACAGCGGGTCCTGGAACACCATGCCGAGGTCGCGGCCGCGGCGGTCCCGCATCTCCTTGTCGGAAAGGCCGATCAGGTTCGTGCCTTCGAAGGACACGGAACCGGTGACCTTGTTGCCGCGCCTGGGAAGCAGGCCCATGATCGCCAGCGAGGTCACCGACTTCCCGCAGCCGGACTCGCCGACCAGCCCGACCGTCTGGCCGGGTTCGACGTCGAAGCTGACGCCGTCCACCGCGGCGAACGGGCGCTCGCCCCTGCGCTGGAAGACGACCTTCAGGTCACGCACTTCGAGCAATGCCATCGCGGTTCACCGCCTGTTCTTCGGATCGAGGGCTTCCCGCATGGACTCGCCGAGCAGCGTGAACCCGAGCGCCACGATGATGATCGCGATCGCGGGGTAGTACGCCAGCTCCGGCCGGATGTCGAGGAACTTGCTCGACGCGTTGCCGAGCATGAGCCCCCATTCGGCGCGGGACGGGTCCGGGTCGCCGAGCCCGAGGAACGACAGCGAAGCCGCTTCGATGATCGAGGTCGCCAGCGTCAGCGTGGCCTGCACGATCACCGGGCCGAGCGCGTTGGGCAGCATGTGCCGCAGCACGATCGTCCGCCGCTTCACACCGAGCGAGGTCGCGGCGAGCACGTGGTCGCTGGAGCGCTGCGCGAGCATCGCGCCCCGCAGCAGCCTGGCGAACACCGGCACCGTCACGATCGAGACGGCGATGATCACCGTCCACTGGTTCGGCTTCGCCGCGAGCGCGGCCACCGAGATCGCCAGCAGCAGCGAGGGCACCGACAGCAGCACGTCGACGAACCGCATCAGCACGGTGTCGACCCAGCCGCCGACCGCGCCGGCGGTGCCGCCGATCAGGATGCCGGCGGCCAGCCCGATCAGCGTCGCCATCACACCGACGACGAGGGTCTGCTGCGCGCCGACGAGGAGCCGGGACAGCAGGTCGCGGCCGAAGTCGTCGACACCGAGCGGGTAGCCGGGCATCGGGCCGGGGATGATGCCCTTGCCGAGCTGCACCGAGCCCTGCATGGAGCGCTCGTAGGGGTCCTTCGGCGCGATCAGCGGCGCGAAGATCGCCAGCAGCACGAACAGGCCGGTGATCACCGCGCCGGTGATGGCCACCGGGCTGCGCGCCATCCGCCGGAACGCCTCGCCGGAAAGGCTGCGGCCCGCCGAAGCGGCCGCGAGGTCGTCGAGCTTGTCCTTTTTGGACTTCATCAGCGCGTTCACCGCACACGCACCCTCGGGTCGATGATCCCGTAGGAGATGTCGACGAGCATGTTCACCACCACGTAGACCACGGCACCGAGCAGGATCAGCGCCTGCAGCCGTGGATAGTCCCTGCGTTCGATCCCTTCGGCGAGCAGATAGCCGATACCGCGGATGTTGAACACCTTTTCGGTCAGCACCGCGCCGCCGAGCAGCAGGCCGGTCTGCAGGCCGATCGTCGTGGCGACCGGCAGCAGCGCGTTGCGCAGGACGTGCCGCCGCCGGATGGTCGGCTGGCGAAGGCCCTTCGACTGGGCGGTGCGGATGAAGTCCTCGTTGAGCACGTCGAGCACGGACGCCCTGGTGATGCGGACGATCACCGCGAGCGGGATGGTGGCCAGCGCGATCGCGGGCAGGATCAGGTGCTCGATCGCGTCCCACGCCGCGTCCCATTCCTGGGTCAGCACGCCGTCGAGCACGGCGAACCCGGTGACGTGCGTGGCGTCGAGGCCGGAGCTCTGGCGACCGGAGGACGGCAGGCCGAGCAGCTCGGCGAAGTTGTCCTGCAGGAAGTAGCCGAGGAAGAACACCGGCACCGCGACGCCGACGAGGGTGACGATGATGACGGCGTTGTCGAGGATCCCGGCGCGGAAGCGGGCGGCGAGGTAGCCGAACGGGATGCCGAGGCCGACCGCGATGATCAGCGCGCCGACCGACAGCTCGATGGTGGCGGGCAGCGCGAACCCGATCTCCGAGAGCACCGGCTGGCCGGAAGCCAGCGAGCTGCCGAAGTCACCGGTCAGGATGCGGCCGAGGAACTTGAAGTACTGGACGAAGATCGGCTGGTCGAGGCCGAGCACCCGGTTCAGGTCGGCGATCTTCTCCGGGGTGGCCTTGTCGCCGAGTAGCGCGCCCGCCGGGCCGCCGGGGAGCAGGCGTAGCCAGGCGAAGACGAGAATGGACAAGATCAGCAGCGTCGGTATCGCCTGGAGCAACCGACGCACGATGAATCGAAGCATGAAGGTTTCTGCCTTGCGTCCTGTGGTGGGCGGAGGGCGGGTGCGCGCGTCGTGCGCGCACCCGCCCTCCGTACCGGCTATCCGCCAGTGGCCGTCAGTTCACCGTCGCGGTGCTGAACCGCTCGTCGGTCAACGGGCTGGGGGTGATGCCCTTCACCTTCTCCGAAACGACCAGCGCCGAGGTCGGGTAGGCGACCGGAACCGCGGGCACGTACTCCATGATCTTCTTGTTGGCTTCCTGGTACGCCTTGGTGTGCGCCTCACCGGCCGCCGCGGCGTCCGCGTCGCCGAGTGCCTTGAACAGGTCGGCGTTGTCGAAGCCGAACTCGGTCTTCTTGCGGCCGAAGAACGTGCCGACGAAGTTGCCCGCGTCGTTGTAGTCACCGGTCCAGCCGAGCAGGTGGATGTCCTGCTTGCCCGCCTGCTGCACGTCGTCCTTGTAGCCACCGTTCCACGGCTTGGCGACGGGCTCGATGGTGACGCCGATCTTGCGCAGGTCCTCCGAGATCGCGGTGAACGTGTCCGCGGGGTTCGGCATGTACGGCCGGGTGACCTCGGTCGGGTAGTAGAACTTCAGCGTCAGGTTGCTCGCGCCGGCCTGGGCGAGGAGGTCCTTGGCCTTCGCCGGGTCGTACGGGTACTTCGTCACGTCGTCGGTGTACCCGGCGATGGCCTTGGGCACGAACTCGGTCGCGGGCTCGGACCCTTCGGCGAGCTTGCTCTGGGAGAACTGCGCGCGGTTGACACCGTAGGCGAGCGCCTGGCGCACCCGGACGTCGGCGAGCTTCGGGTTGTTCTTCTGGTTGATGCCGAGGTAGAGCACGCTGAACGAGGGGCGGATGAGCACCTGGTTCTTGTCGTTGCGCAGAAGGCCGTAGTCCGCGGGCGCCGGGTAGTCGTAACCCTGGATGTCGCCCGCCTTGAGCGCCTGCTTGCGCGCGTTCTCGTCCGGGATGACCTTGAAGATCAGCTTGTCGAGCTTGGCCTTCACCGCGCTCTGGTCGTTGCGGACCATGGTGATCTCGCCCTTGCCCTGGTCCCAGCCCTCGAGCTTGAACGGGCCGGTGCCGGAGACGTACTTGTAGGCGTAGTCGCTGTAGGTGAACGAGTCACCGGACTGCGTCACCTTGTCCGCGTCGTACTTCTTCATCGCGGTCGGGCTCTGCATCGCGAACGCGGGCAGGGTGAAGGCGGCCGGGAAGGCGCCCTTCGCCTTGGTCAGGTTGAGCACGGCGGTGGCCGGGTCCTTGGCCTCGCAGCTCTTGTAGACCGGGTCGCCGGTCGCCTTGCCCTCGTTGTGGGCGAAGCCCTCGAAGACGTCGCCGTAGTAGATCATCTGGCTCTGGGCGGCGGCGCCCTTCATGTTGTACCAGCGGTCGAAGTTGGCGCACACGGCCGCGGCGTCGAACACCGTGCCGTCACTGAACTTCACGCCCTGCTTGAGGTTGAAGGTCCAGGTCTTGCCATCGTTGCTCGGCGCCCACTTCTCGGCGAGCGAAGGCTCCAGCTCGGCCGTGCCCGCCTTGTTCTGGACCAGCGTGTCCAGGATCTGGCGGGTGACGCGGTAGGTCTCGCCCTCGTCGGTGAACGCCGGGTCGAACATCTTGGGGTTGCCGACGGTGCCGAAGACCATCGTGCCGCCGGTGCCACCCCCTCCCCCGGCGTCACGATCGGACGTCGCACAGGCGGTCATCGAGACCGCGAGCGCGCCAGCGAGCCCGATCAGGGCGATACGGCGCGTTCGGGCCACCCGCGTTTGGAGCATTTGGCACCCCTTGGGAGATGTTCGGTTAACAGTGCTGGTAGATACCAAACCGACCGAAAGCAAGCGACCTGCGCATGTCAGGCCGCCTCCCGTGCCGGCTTGCTTTCGGTCTCATTGGTAAGCCACCGTCCGGTCGGTCAGGAACGGACGAATCAACGGTGTGCTCGCCGACACTAGCCGGAAGTCGCCCCGCACTTAAGCACGTGAGGTTACGATCGCGCTACGTGGACCGGGTTTTCGCCCCTAAGGGCACGTAAACAATAACGGAACGTAGTTATTTGTGCCCGCTCTGCCCTTAGTTGGGCAGATCGACTAGGCCGATCGGGCTATCAGCACGTTTCGCGGTTTTGTCAACCGCGAACCATCCGCGTTCGAAGTTCTGCCACTCGCGAAGGTGCTCCCGGCTGCCCTCGCCGTCTCTCGCGACCGCCCGTTCGAGCCGTTCGCGTTCATCGGGTCCCCCGACCCAGCAGAGCAGCGAGAGAAAGCGCGAAATCGACGTTCTGCCCGCGGAAACGCCTTCGAAGATCAGCACGCGAGGCGGTGCCACGGCGACGAACTCGCCGAGTTCCGGTTCGCCGCGGCTCCAGACGACGCGCCGGTAGCCGCCATCGCGGCCTTCGCTGAACGGGATGAGCACACCGTCGGCGAATCTCGGCCACCACGCCACCGGATCGTCCCAGGTGGCGAAGTCGTCGGTGCTGAGCAGCAGGGTGCGCACGCGTTCGCCGAGCTGATCGGCGAGCACGCGCGCGATCGTCGACTTGCCGGCGCCGGACGGCCCGTCGACCGCGACCATCGTGACCGCGCCGAGCCGCGGCTCCAGGGTGAGGATGCGGTCGCGGAGCGGTGTCACAGCGCGCGGCGGCCGGAGAGCGCGCGCCCGAGCGTCAGTTCGTCGGCGAACTCCAGGTCGCCGCCCATCGGCAGGCCCGAAGCGAGCCGGGTGACGGACAGGCCGGGGAAGTCCCGCAGCATGCGCACCAGGTAGGTCGCGGTCGCTTCGCCCTCGGTGTTCGGGTCGGTCGCGATGATCACCTCGGTGACCTCCTCGCCGCCGATCCGCGCCAGCAGCTCGCGCATCCGGAGCTGCTCCGGCCCGATCCCGGACAACGGGTCGAGTGCGCCGCCGAGCACGTGGTAGCGCCCGCGGAACTCGCGCGTGCGCTCGACCGCGAGCACGTCCTTCGGCTCCTCGACCACGCAGATCATGCTGAGATCGCGCCGCACGTCGCGGCAGATCCGGCAGTTCTCCTGTTCGGAGACGTTGCCGCAGATCTCGCAGAACTGCACGCCCTCCTTGACCTTGCCCAGCACCTCCTGCAGCCGCCCGATGTCCGCGGGATCCGCGGCGAGCAGGTGGAACGCGATCCGCTGCGCGCTCTTCGGACCGACGCCGGGCAGCCTGCCGAGCTCGTCGATGAGGTCCTGGACTACGCCTTCGTACAACTAAGTCGCCTCAGCCGTCTCAGCCCGGCAGGCCGAAGTTGCCCAGATCGGGCATGCCACCGCCGCTGCCGAGGCCGCCCGCGAGCGGGCCGAGCTTCTCGCCCTGCAGCTTCTGCGCGCTGGCCGTGGCGTCGCGGACGGCGGCGACGACCAGGTCGGCCAGTGTTTCGGTGTCCTCGGGGTCGACCACCTTCGGGTCGATTTCGAGGGTGCGCAGCTCGAGGTCGCCGGTCACGGTCGCGGTGACGAGGCCACCACCCGAGGTACCGGTGACCTCGGTGCGCGCCAGCTCCTCCTGCGCGGAGACGAGCTGCTGCTGCATCTGCTGCGCCTGCTGCAGGATGGCCTGCATGTCGGGCATTCCACCGCCGGGTTGCACCATGTTCGGCTTCCGATCCTCATGTGTCGCTTGCACGTGCCTCCCAGCCTAGCCGCAGCCGGTGTGGCACCGTGTTGGCCGTGCGCATGGTTCCGGTACTGGCGATGACCGCCCTGCTGATCGCGGGCTGCGGCAGCGACGACGGCGGCAGCCAGAACAGCGCGCCGCCGCCGTCTTCCCCGTCTTCCGTGCCCTCGCCGCCGCCCGCCCGGCCCTCGCCGCCGCCGACTTCGGCCGTGCCCGCCGTGAACCAGCCGGTGGTGGTGCTCGACCCGGGGCACAACGGCGGCAACGGGACGAACGCGCGCGCGATCAACCGGCAGGTGCCCGCGGGCCGCGGGGAAACGAAACCGTGCAACACCACGGGCACCTCGACCAACGCCGGGTACGCCGAGCACGCGTTCACCCTCGACGTGGCGCGCAAGGTGAACGCCGCGCTGACCGTGCGCGGGATCCGGGTGGTGATGACGCGCCAGGACGACGACGGGATCGGCCCGTGCGTCGACGAGCGGGCGAAGATCGGCAACTCCGCTGGTGCCGCCGCGGTCGTGTCCATCCACGCCGACGGCTCGAACTCCGCCGGTGCCAAGGGATTCCACGTCGCCTACTCGTCGCCGCCGCTGAACGAGCAGCAGGGCGCGCCGTCGCGGAAGCTCACCGGAGCGCTGCGCGGCGGGATGCTCGCGGCCGGTTTCCCGACCGCGACCTACATCGGCAGCGACGGCGAAGCACCGCGCTCGGACCTCGCCGGGCTGAACCTGTCGACCAGGCCGTCCGCTTTGGTGGAATGCGGGAACATGCGCAACTCCGGCGAAGCCGCGTCGATGTCCACTTCGGACGGACGGCAGAAGTACGCGGACGCGATCACCGCCGGGATCCTGAAGTTCCTCGGCCGCTGACCCACCCGGCGGCACGCCCCGGATCGCGGCGGCCGAACGAAGTATCCCCTTCGTTCGCCTAGGGGACCCCCGGTTTCAACGCTACCGTGACGCACCGACAGTTTCGGACAGGTGCGGTGTGCCGCAGCGGCTTCGGGGCCACCGGCGGTGCGGGGTGGCGGCGCGATTCCGGTGCGTGGTCCGGCGCTCGGCCGGGCGGGTGGAAACACCGGCTCGCGGGTGTGCGCCCGGTTCGGCGGTTCCGGTGCTCAGGACGGCGGCTCGGCGCTCAGTCCAGGGGGCGGGCGCCGAGGTGTTCCTGGAGGAGCTTGTGCGCGGCCTCTTCGGCGTCCGCCGAAGGGGCCGGTGCCCCCGGCGGCAGGTCCGGGATCGGGCCGCCTTCCTCGGCGTGCATTTCCTCGTCCTCCGGCTCCGGCGGGAGCGGGATGTCCGGCTCCGGCAAGGCCTTCGGCTTCGGCGGCTGCTGCGCCTGCGGCTGGGGTGCCTGTGGTGGCGGGGGTGCCGCCTCCGGCGCGGGCGGCGCGGACGCGGACGGCCGCTGGTAGGAGCGGGCGGGCTGCTCGGGCTGCTGGGGAGCCTGCTTCGGCGCGGCGGGCGCGCTCGCCTTGGCCGCGGCGGTGCCGTGCACGCACCGCACCTTCCAGTTCCCGCCGAGCACTTCGCCGAGCGCGGCGGCGATCTTGTCCGCGTTGTGCTGCTCGGAAAGGCGGCGGGCCAGCGGTTCCGCGGTGTGCGTCAGCGTCACCTCGGCCCCTTCGACGCTGAGCACGGTCGCCTGCGTCAGCATCGCCTCGGTGCTGCGGCTGCTCTTGCGGATCGCGGCGAGCAACTGCGGCCACACCCGGCGCACCGCGGCCGCGTCGATCCCGCCCGCCGCGGCGGCTTCCGGCTCGGGTTCCGGCTGCGGAGCCGGTGGTTCCGGCGCGGGCGCGGGTTCCGGCGGCGGCGCGCTCTGCGGCACCGGGCGCGGCGGCAGGCTCGCCGCCTGCGCGGGCGCGGGTGCCTGCGGTTCCGGTGCGGGAGGCGCGGGTGGCGCGGATTCCGCCGGACGCTGCGAAGGCCGTTGGTACGACCGCTCCGGCGCCGCCTGCGGTGCCGGAGCCTGCGGGGCGGCCTGCTGGGGGGCGGCCTGCTGGGGCGCGCCCGCCTGCGGACCCGAAACCGTCGCCCGGCGTTCGAGCCGCTCGAGCCGGTGCAGCACGGCGGCTTCGTCGTCGGAAACGGCGGGCAGCAGCATCCGCGCGCACAGCAGTTCGAGCAGGAGCCTCGCCGCTGTCGCACCCCGCATCTCGAGCAGTCCGTTGTGGACGATCTCGGCGTAGCGGGACAGCGTGGCGAGCCCGATCCGCTCGGCCTGCGCGGCCATCCTCGCCAGCTCCTCCGACGGCGCGGCGACCAGGCCCCTGGTGCCCGCGTCCGGCACCGCGCGCAGGAGCACCAGATCGCGCAGGCGGTCGAGCAGGTCGGTGGCGAACCGGCGCGGGTCGTGCCCCGCCTCGGTGAGCTTCTCGACCGTGCCGAACACGGCGGTCGCGTCGTCCGCGGAGAGCCCGTCGACCATGTCGTCGATCAGGGCGACGTCGGTGACGCCGAGCAGCGACATCGCGCGCTCGTAGGTGACGCCGTCCTGGCCGGCGCCCGCGAGTAGCTGGTCCAGCACGGACTGGGTGTCCCGCGCGGAACCGCCGCCCGCCCTGATCACGAGCGGGAACACCGCGGGCTCCACCGGCACGCCTTCGGCCGCGACGTTGCGTTCGAGCAGCTCCCGCATCGCGCTCGGCGGGATGAGCCGGAACGGGTAGTGGTGCGTCCGCGAGCGGATGGTGGTGAGCACCTTGTCCGGCTCGGTGGTGGCGAAGATGAAGATCAGGTGTTCCGGCGGCTCTTCGACGATCTTCAGCAGCGCGTTGAAGCCCTGCGTGGTGACCATGTGCGCTTCGTCGATGATGAACACGCGGTAGCGGGACTCGGCGGGCGCGTAGAACGCGCGATCCCGGAGCTCACGAGCGTCGTCGACGCCACCGTGGCTGGCCGCGTCCAGCTCCGTGACGTCGATGCTGCCGGGGCCCTCCGGCGCGAGCGCGACGCACGAGGAGCACTCGCCGCACGGATCCGGCGTCGGGCCCTTGGCGCAGTTGAGCGAGCGCGCCATGATGCGGGCGCTGGACGTCTTGCCGCAGCCGCGCGGCCCGGAGAACAGGTACGCGTGGTTGATGCGGCCCGCGGCGAGCGCGGTGCGCAGGGGTTCGGTGACATGCTCCTGGCCGACGACCTCGGCGAAGGTCGCCGGACGGTACTTGCGGTACAGCGCGAGAGCCACGCCGCGAGACTACCGGCCGCCACCGACACCCCTGGCCCCGCCCGTCGGGGCTACTCCGCGCTCTTGCGGTCGTAGATCAGGCACAGCGAGCCCGAGCCCGCCGCCACCGACTCGGCGAGCGTCCACGACGAGGCGTCGATGCCGTCTTCGAACAGGCGCACGCCGCCGCCGGCCAGCTCGGGGCACAGCGTGATGCTCAGCCGGTCGACCTCGTTCGCGGCGAGCAGCGCCTTGATCACGCTGCCGCTCGCCAGCACGATGATGTCGCCGCCCTCGGTGTCGCGGAGCTGCTTGACCACCGACACCGGATCGCCGTCCGCGACGCGCGAGTTCGCCCACGGCGCGTCGGTCAGGGTCGTGGAGAAGACGATCTTTTCGACCGCGTTGAGCCAGCGCGAGAACTCCCGATCCTGCGGCGCGGCGTTCTCGTCGTCGGCGACCGCGGGCCAGAAGCCGCCGAAACCCTCGTAGTTCTTCCTGCCCAGCAACGCCGTGGTGGCCGGGCCGGTGACCTTGACCATGTGGTCGCGGGACTCCTCCGAGGTGGCGTGCGGAACGATCCAGCTCATATCGTAGTCGCCGCCCGCGCCGTTGACGCGGCCGTCGAGCGACAGGGAAATGTTGGCGACAACCTTGCGAGACATTTCGGGTTCCTCCAGGTGGTGGCACTCGGTGCGGTTGAGAGGAACTCTGCTCCGCGGCCCCACCGGGAACATCGGCCACCTGGCTGTGTTGTCTATCGGTCGTCAGAATTCGCGCTGCCAGGGCGCGGCTCCCAGATCGACCCGCCGGTTGGTCGCGGGGTGCGCCCTGCCATCGCAAATTCAGAGGGCCCAGGGGGCCCTGCGACCGACTTGCACGCTCCCGGCGCGCGGGGCGCGCCGGGTCGCCGGGTGGGTGGC
>NZ_BAAANN010000063.1:0-28619 GCF_039529815.1 Amycolatopsis minnesotensis
ATGTCGCAATCCACACCGAACCCGGAGGCCCTCCTCACACCAAGATCATCCGATCACGTGTCGCCCCGTACCCAACCTCCATGGTCAATACAGCTAGCTCTTCCCCCGCGCCTCCCTGACCAGCGCGATCAGGCCGAGCAGGAGCCCGAGCGGGGTCACCACACCAGCCGCGACGCTGAGCCAGACCGGCAGGTTTTCCAGCCCGGAGGCGAACATGATGAACACCACGAACACGGCGACCATGCCGAGCGCGAACAGGCCGATGCCCGCGCGCATCAGCAGGGACTTGCGCGGCTTGGCGTCGCCAGGGGCAGCGGTTTCCATGTCCATGAGGGTAGCTGGCGGTATCTGCTTCTCCCCGGCACCGGTACCGGGATAGGCTGGAGGGAACGCGCGTCCTGGGCACGCCCCGGGGCGCGTTCGTCGTGCATGACGGGTATCCGCCTGGCACGGGACTTTTCGGCAGAGCGAAGGAACGGTGAGGGCAGTGCCGACCGGCAAGGTCAAGTGGTACGACGCGGAAAAGGGTTTCGGGTTCGTCACCCAGGATGGCGGCGAAGACGTCTACATCCGGAAAACCGCGCTACCGCAAGGCGTGCAGGCGCTCAAGGCGGGTCAGCGGCTGGAGTTCGGCGTCGCCGACGGCCGCCGTGGCCCGCAGGCGCTTTCGGTCCGGCTGCTCGACGCGCCGCCGTCGGTGGCCGAGGCGCGCCGCCGCCCCGCGGAGGAACTGCACGGCCTGATCGAGGACATGATCAAGCTCCTCGAGCTCAAGGTCCAGCCGGACCTGCGCCGCAACCGGTACCCGGATCGCAAGCACACCAAGCAGATCGCCGAGATCATGCGCGCGGTCGCGCGCGACCTCGACCCGTAACGAGCGCTCAGCCGGGCTGCACCTGCAGCGACCAGACCGCCCTCGCGACGAGCTGCGGGTTGCCCTCGGCGTCCGCGTTCGGCTTGCCGGCGGCGTTCACCGAGGTGGCGACGCCGACCTGCTGGATCTCCACCACCAGGAGCTGGTCGTCCGGGGACGGCGTGGTCGCGGTGTAGGCGTACTGCTTGCCGCTGGTGAAGACCTCCTGCTTGACCGGCTGCAGCTCGCCCTTGGCGTTGGCGTACTGCACGTTCACCAGCCACGGAGTCTCCGTGACGTCCGAGGGCACCGAGATCTGCACCGGCTTGCCGGGGCGCACCTTCAGCTTCGGGGCGCCGTCCTCGCTCTGCTCGCACTTCTGCACCGTGACGTCGCAGTGGATGAGCGGCTCCGCGTTGACGGCGTGCCCGTCGGCAAAGAACGTCACTTCGGGCGGGCCGGGCGTCCCGCAGCCGGTCAGCGCGAGGGCGCCGAGGGGGAGCAGGCCGAGCAGGCGGTGTCGCATGGCGGCAACATTACGAGCCCTGCCGGAAGCGCGGGCCAGCCGGTCCCCCGCTCGGCACCGGGCCGCTCGGCACCGCGTCCGGGCGCAGCGGGCGATCACCGCCGAGGCCGGGGATCAGCGACGTGCCCCGATGCACGAGGAAGGTCTGGACCAGTCCGAAGGCGAGCAGGATCGACACCGCGAGGAAGCCGATCCAGAACGTCGTCGGCAGCAGCAGGCCCATCGCGCCGCCGATGCACCAGGCGAGCTGGAGCACGGTTTCCGAGCGGCCGAACGCCGACGCGCGGGACTCCTCCGGCAGGTCGTCCTGGATCACCGCGTCCAGGCTGATCTTGGCCAGCGCGCTCGCCCCGGCCCCGATCAGGCCGACGATGGCCGCGGTGCCGAGGCCGGGCAGGATCGCGGCCAGCACGCACGCGCCGAAGGCCGCGCTGACGCAGGCGAGGACGACTTGGTCCGGTTTGCCGAAGTGCAGGCGCGAGCCGAGCGCGTTGCCCGCGAACCCGCCGGCACCGGCGGCGGCGCCGACGATGCCGAGCAGCAGCAGCTGCATCACCGGGCTCCGGTCGGTGCCCTGCGCCTCGGCCTTCACCACGAACGCGGGGAACATCAGCAGAAAGCCGGTGACCACGCGGACCGCCCCGTTGCCCCACAGCGCGACCACGACTTGCCTGCCCATCGGCTGGCGCTTCTTCTTCTCGGGATGCGCCGACAGCGATGCGGGCACTTCGCCCTCGGTGACCTCGACCCACGACGGGATCCGCATCGACTGCACGGCCGCGGCGACGCAGATCACGCCGGTGAACCACAGCGCGCCCGACGGGCCGAAGATGCCGTTGAACCCGGCCGCGAGCGCGCCGAACACACCCCCGCCGACCAGCCCGAACACGGTGAGCCGCGCGTTCGTCTTGGACAGCGTGATATCGGGTGGCACCACCCTCGGCGTGACCGCCGCCTTGAGCACCGTGAACGATTTCGACAGCACCATCATGCCCAGCGCCGCCGGGTACAGGCCCCAGTCGTCGAAGTGCAGTGCCATGATCACGGCCATCACCGCCTGGCCCGCCGAGGACACGCACATCGCGAGCCTTCGCCCGCGCTGGATCTTGTCCAGTGCCGGGCCGATCACCGGGGCGACCAGCGCGAACGGCGCGATCGTGACGAACAGGTAGAGCGCGACCTTGCCCTTGCTGCTGTCGGCGCTGGTCGGTGAGATGAACAGGGTGTTCGCCAGCGCGATCATCATCGCCGCGTCGCTCGCGTAGTTGAGCAGCACCGCGTAGGTGAGGGCGGTGAGTCCCGACTTGTCGGCGCCGTCGGCCTTGGTCGCGCGCTGGAACGCGCCGACCGCCTGGCCGGTCAGCTGCCTGCCGCGCAGCGCGGCGACCCTGGTGACGGTGATCTTCTTCGGCAGCCGCGGGATGCTTCCCGGCCCCGCCGTCGCGGTGGTGCGGCTGGCGGCTTCGGGCTCCGGATCGATCCGCGGCTCGCCCGCGTATCCGCTCGTGTCGTAGTGCTCGTAGTCACCGGTGTCGGGGTAGTACCCGCCCGGCGGCGGCTGCACCGGCGGCACGTCCTGCCTGGTGCGGTCGCGGCGGACCGGCTCCGTGCGGCGGGCCGACGGGTCGGGCGGCGGGTAGGGCCGCGCACCGCGCGGCGGCTGGGGGGTCTGCAGCGGCCCGCCGAGCGGGATGGCGCCCGTCGGCGCCTCGTCCGCGGTCGGGACCGGATTCGGGTACGGCCGCTGCTGCGGTGCCGCCCGGCGCGGTGGCGCGGGCGGTGGCGGCGCGTCGTCGTAGAAGCGGCTCGGCGGCTCGGCGGGCACCCGCCACGACGGGCCGCTCGCGCCCGGTTCCGGCGTCCACTTGCGCTTGCTCTTCCGCCCGGCACGGCTCTTGCCCGACCGCCCTGAACGAGGGCCGTCGGGTCCGGCCGGTGTGCCGAAACGCGCCATGGGTCAATCCTGCCTGATCCGGGGTCCTTCGCGCCGGTTGATTCGCGCGAGAGAGGTCAAGCTGGGACCAGCTTCACCCTGAACGTCTTCGGCCACAGTTTCCCGGCGAGCAGGAACTCACCGGTCCCCGGGATGGCCGCGATGCCGTTGAGGACGTCCGCGAGGGCCCGTTCGGCCTCGGTGAGCAGGCCCGACGCGTCGATCTCCGCGGTCACCACCCCGGTCGCCGGATCGATGCGCACGATGCGGTCGGTCTGGAAGACGTTCGCGTACACCGCGCCGCCC
This sequence comes from Amycolatopsis minnesotensis, assembly GCF_039529815.1. Taxonomy (NCBI): domain Bacteria; kingdom Bacillati; phylum Actinomycetota; class Actinomycetes; order Pseudonocardiales; family Pseudonocardiaceae; genus Amycolatopsis; species Amycolatopsis minnesotensis. The sequence goes on from NZ_BAAANN010000063.1 coordinate 3,619, forward strand.
GCGCACTCCAGCTCGTTCAGGCTGCCGTAGGCGCGGGTGCCCGCGTGCGCGGTCACCGAGTGCGTTTCCGCGAACGTGCGCGGGTCGCGGAAGGTCAGCTTCGACGACCCGTCGCTCATCACGAGTTCGTCGCCGAGGTGGCACAGGCCCCAGCCTTCGCCCTGGTAGGGCACGCGCCGCCGCTCGGCGAGCGTCGCCGGATCCCGTTCGATCGCGACGCCGTCCTGCCAGGTCAGCTGCCACAACGCGGGGCCGAGCACGGTGATGCCTTCGCCGAACAGGGGCGCGGGCAGGTCCGCCCGCACGCGCGGCCGCTGCCCGGGTGCCCCCGCCGTGACGAACGACTTCCCGGCGAGGCCGGTGCCCTCGTACAGCGTTTCGCCCGCGAACTCGAGGCCCTCGGTGAAGGCGGAAGTGTCGTGCGGGAGCGTGCCGAGCACCTCGACGCGCAGCTTCTCCGGCGACGGCGCGGACGGCGGTTTCGCGGCCGCGCAGCCGGTGAGCGTCAGGACGATCGCGAGCGTCGTGACGAGAAGCGAGCGCATCCGTCCACCTTGGCACGGGCAGGTCGGCCGCGCCGGGATCGCATTGACGTGCACGCGCGGGCGGCCGACACCGGCGCGCGGCCGTGCGTGCGGCACAATTGCGGGCATGACTCTGCTGCTCACCCTCGACGACGGCTCGGTCCAGCGCGCGCTCGCGGACGCGATCGAACCGGCGCGAGCCGCGGCCGTGGCGGAGGCGGGTGCCGAGTCGGTGGGCGAGCACGTCGGCGTCGACCGCGAGGACGCGGTTTCCGCGACCCACCGGTTCGCGGCGACAGTGCCCGGATACCGCGGCTGGCACTGGTCGGTCACGGTCGCGACCGCGGGCGAGGGCGAGGAGGTGACGGTCAGCGAGGTCGTGCTGCAGCCAGGCCCGGACGCGCTGGTCGCCCCGGCCTGGGTGCCGTGGGATCGCCGCGTGCGCGCCGGCGACCTCGGGGTCGGCGACATCTTCCCGACCGATTCGGACGATCCGCGCCTGGCGCCCGCCTACCTCGCGTCGGACGACCCCGCGATCGAGGAGACCGCCGTCGACGCGGGGCTCGGCCGGGTGCACGTGCTGTCCCGGCACGGCAGGCTCGACGCCGCCGAGCGCTGGCGCGGTGGCGAGTTCGGGCCGAGGTCGGACATGGCCAGGAGCGCGCCGGGGGTCTGCGGCACCTGCGGTTTCTTCGTGCCGCTCGCCGGGTCGCTGCGCGCGGCGTTCGGTGTGTGCGGCAACGAGATCTCGCCTGGCGACGGCCATGTGGTCAACGTCGAGTACGGCTGCGGGGCGCACTCGGAGACCGAGATCGAAGCCAGCGCGTCGATCCCGGTGGCGGAACTGGTCTACGACGATTCGCTGCTCGACATGGAGCCGCTGCCCGACGAGCCCGCCGCCGAAGTTCCGGTCACGGTCGGGGCGAGCCAGGAACCGGAGGCTGCCTCCGCGCAGTCGCCATCGGAGGCCCCCTCCGTTTCGAGTGCGGCTTCTTCGACGGGTGCCGTCGAAGAAGTGGCCCCGGCGGCCGCGGTCGTCGAAGACGGGACACGCGAGGTCGCCGCTGAGCCGGAGGCCGCCTCCGGGCAGAGAGTTGAAGCGGAGGCCCCCTCCGAGTACCCCGCTGAAGCGGAGGCTCCCTCCGGGCACCCCGCTGAAGCGGAGGGCACCTCCGGGGACGACCCGGTGGCACCGGCTGAAACCGCCGCATCGGCTGAAATCGCTGATACCGCTGAGACCGCTGAGACCGCTGAGACCCCTGAGACCATTGAAACGGAGGATGCCTCCGCGACTGACGAGGCGGTCGTCGGTCAACCGGAGGGGGCCTCCGAGGTGGTGGCGGAACCGATCGGCGCATCAGCGGCGCCGGAGCAGCCGGACCGGCCGGAGCAGGCTGCCGCGGCACCCGCGCAGGTCCCGGAGCCTGAGCAGGCCCCACCGGCGGAACAGGTCCCAGTACCGGAGGAGGCCTCCGCGTCCGAGCGGACCTCCGCGGCACCCGAGCCTGGTGACGACTGACCCGTTCGGCACCGAGCGCCTCCGCGCGTCGGTGCTGGCCGCGTGGCGTGACTCGCCGACCCGGTTCACCGAGGACACGAACGCCGAGTACGACCTGCGCGTCGGCGGGTACCGCGACCGGCTCTTCGTCGAGCTGGTGCAGAACGCGGCCGACGCGGCGGCGCTCGCGGGCGAACCGGGCACGCTGCGCGTTTCCCTGAAGAACGGTGAGCTGCGCGCGGCGAACACCGGTGCTGCGCTCGACGCGCCCGGCGTCGCCTCGCTGGCTTCCCTGCGCGCGTCCGCGAAGGACGAGCGCGCGGTGGGCCGGTTCGGAGTCGGGTTCGCGGCCGTCCTGGCGGTCACCGCGGCGCCGCGGATCGTGTCCCGCACCGGCGGGGTGGCGTTCTCGGCGGCCCGCACCCGCGAGGAAGCCGCTCGCGCCGGTGACGTGCCGGTGCTCCGCCTGCCGTGGCCCGTCGGCGAGGACGAGCCGCCGGTCCCGGATGGCTTCGACACCGAGGTCCGGTTACCGCTGGACACCGGCGCGGACGCGCTGCTCGACGCGCTCGCCGCCGAGGCGGCGGATCTGCTGCTCGCCCTGCCGTGGCTCGCGCGGATCGAGGTCGGGGAGTCCGTGTGGACCCGCGCCACCGCCGGTGACGTGGTCGAGCTGCGCGGCCCGGACGGCACGGTCCGGCGCTGGCTGACCCACGCCGGATGGGCGCTGCGGGTCGACGAGGACGGCCGCCCGGAACCGCTCGACACCGACGTGCTCCACGCCCCGACACCGACCGACGAGCGGCTTTCCCTGCCCGCCCGCCTGATGCTGTCGATCCCGCTCGAGCCGTCACGGCGGCGCGTGCTCCCCGGGACGGGTGCCCGCGCCGCGCTCGGTGCCGCGGCCGGGGACTACCTCGGCCTCGCCGGGAAAGTCGGCGCCGGGCACCGCGCCGCGCTGGTGCCGCGCGCCGGGTTCCCCTTGTCCGAAGTGGACGGTGAGCTGCGCGAACTGGTCACGCGGCGGCTGGCCGACGAGCCGTGGCTGCCGTCGTCGCGCGGCGAGGTGCCCGGTTCGGCCGCGCGCGTGCTCACGGTCGATTCGCCCGAGCTGGTGCGCCTGGTCGCCGAGTTCGTGCCCCGCCTGCTCGACGCCCCGTTGTGCGGTCACGCCGCGGCCACCGCGCTCGCACCCGCGGGAGTGGCGCCGATCGGTGCCGCCGACGTCGTCGAGGCACTGACCGGTGCCGACAAACCGCCTTCGTGGTGGCATGGCCTGTACGACGTGCTGAAGCCGCTGCTGGAATCGCACGCGATCGCCGCGGAGGACCTCGGTGCGATTCCGGTCCCCCTCGCGGACGGCCGCACCCTGCCCGGCCCGCGCGGCACGCTCCTCTTCGGCGAACTTCTGTCCGAAGTGGACAGTATCGGGCTGAGGGTGGTGCACCCCGAAGCCGTGCACCCGTTGCTGGAACGCCTCGGTGCCAAGCGTGCCGAGGCCCCGGACCTCCTCGACGCGCCTGAGCTACGGGACGCGGTCGAGCGCAGCGCCGAGGACGCACTGTCCGGTTTGGACACCCGGCCGCTGGCCTCGGTGGTGATCCGCTTGCTGGGCATGGCACCTGGCGCCGCGGGCGAGTGGCTGAGCGCGCTCGCGCTGCCCTGCTCGCACGGCTGGCGCCGCGCGGGCGAACTGGTGCTGCCGTCCTCGCCGCTGTTGGCCGTCTTCGACGGCGAAGTGTTCGAAGAGGACGGTCCGCTCGCGGTCCTCGACGCCGATTTCGCCGACGGCTGCCCGGTCGACGTGCTGACCGCGCTCGGCGTGCTGGACACCTTCGCGGTCGTCGCCGACGACGATCCGGCCGCACCGGACCACGACCTGCCCGACGAAGAGTCCTGGTGGGATTCGCGCGCGAAGCCGCCATCGCGGTTGTACGCCCTGCGCGACCTCGACCTGGTCGCCGACAACGCCTGGCCCGCCGCGCTGAGCCTGATCGAGGGGCGCCCCGAGACGCACCGCGCGCTGCACGAACCCGGCGGGCACACCGGCTGGTGGCTCGCGCGCTACGCGCTCCTGGACGGCCACCCACCCGTCGAATGGCGGCTGCCCGAGGCGAGTGCGGAGCTGGGCGGCCTGTACGACGAGGTGCCGGATCTCGGCCTGTCGCCCGCGCTGCTCGCCGCCGTCGGGGTGAAGGCGCGCCTCGGCGTCGCGGATCTCGACGACGCCGCCGACCTGCTGGAGCGCCTCGGCGATCCGGCGAGGACCGTGCCGGCCGGTCTGCTTCTCAGCGCACACGCCGCGCTGGTGGACGCCGATCTCGATCTCACCGAACTGGACGCGCCGGACACCGTGCGCGTGCTGGACGGTTCGGTCGCCGACGCGGACGCGGTCACCGTGCTGGACGCGCCGTGGCTGCTGGCCGTGCGTTCACCCGCGACGCTGGCCGCCGCCGCGGAGCCGCACGTGCGGGCGGCACGGCTCGCCGAGATCCTCGATCTGCCGCTCGCGAGCGAGAGCCAGCCGGCGGTTTCCGGCGACGGCGAATACGCGCCGTGGGCGGAGCTGCCCGCGGTGCGGATCGCGGCTGGCCTGCTGGGCGTCGCGCTGCCGGACGGCGGGGTGCTGGTCCACGACGAGCTGCTCGCGGGCGGGCGCGGCGTGCGCTGGTGGCACGACGGCCGCCTGCACGCGGAGGACAGCCCCGAGGGCCTGGCGCGCGCGTTCGCCTGGGCGGCGGACCGCTGGGACGACCGGTTCGCGCTCGCGGCGCTGATCGAGGACGCCGAACCCGCGACCTGGCTGGGTTAGCGCACGCGCTGCGCGGTCTTCGAACCGCGCTTGGCGGCGGCGCGCTGCCAGGTCATGATGCCCATGCCGATCAGGCTGAGCACGATGCCCGCCAGGGAAGTCCACAGCCACGTGGTGTTTTCGAGCGCGGAGTTCAGCCGCAGCACGAGCAGCACCACGAAGGCGGCGAGCCAGATCGCGGCGCCGACCACGACCACCGGGAACAGCGCGATCAGGCGCTCGGGCAGCTCGGGTGTGGGACGCAACGAGTCTTTGACATCCCCGGCGTTGATCGGTTCGGCCACGTCAGGAAGGGTACCCGGCGGAAACGCCGTACCGGAGGCAGGGAGCCGTGCCCGAGAAGACGTCCACCGCGCTCGACCGGTTCTTCAAGATCAGCGAACGCGGCTCGACCCCGGCCCGCGAGGTCAGGGGCGGGCTGGTCACGTTCGTCACGATGGCCTACATCGTGGTGCTGAACCCGCTGATCATCGGCAGCTTCTCCGCCGACGACGCGGGCGCGCACAAGGACCTCTTCGGCGCCATCCTGCCCGCGGGACAGGTCGCCGCGGTGACCGCGCTGGTGGCAGGCGTGCTGACCATCGGATTCGGACTGATCGCGAACTACCCGTTCGCGCTGGCCACCGGGCTCGGTATCAACTCGCTGCTGGCGGTGAGCGTCGCGCCGCAGATGAGCTGGCCTGCCGCGATGGGGCTGGTCGTGGTGAACGGCGCCGTGGTGCTGGTGCTCGTGCTCACCGGCGTCCGCACGATGGTGTTCAACGCGGTGCCGAACGAGCTGAAGGCCGCGATCGCGGTCGGGATCGGGTTGTTCATCTGCCTGATCGGCCTGGTGGACGCGGGGTTCGTGCGCAGGCTGCCGGACGCCGCGAAGACCACCGTGCCGGTGGGGCTCGGGATCGACGGGTCGATCGCGTCCTGGCCGACCGCGGTGTTCGTGTTCGGGCTCATCGTCACCGGCGTGCTGGTGGCGAAGCGGGTGAAGGGCGCGATCCTGATCGGCGTGCTGGCGGGCACGGTGCTGTCCGTCGTGCTCGAAGCGATCGTGCACGCGGGCCCGTCCAAGGGCACCGACCCGAAGGGCTGGAACCTCGGCTACCCGGCGCTGCCCGACCAGGTCGCGGGAGTGCCCGACCTGTCGCTGCTGGGGCACTTCAACTTCGACGCCTGGACCCAGGTGCCCGCGATCACCGCCGCGCTGCTGGTGTTCACGCTCGTGCTGACCGACTTCTTCGACACCATCGGCACCATGACGGGCCTCGGCAAGGAGGGCGGCCTGATCGGGAAGGACGGTCAGCTGCCCGGTGTCGGCAAGGCGCTGTTCGTCGACGGGCTCGGCGCCGTCGCGGGCGGTGCGGCGTCGTCGAGTTCGAACACCGTGTTCGTCGAATCCGCGTCGGGGATCGCGGAGGGCGCGCGCACCGGGCTCGCGAACGTGGTGACCGGGCTGCTGTTCATCGCCGCGATGTTCTTCACCCCGCTGTACGAGGTCGTCCCGGTGGAGGCGGCGGCACCGGCGCTCGTCGTGGTCGGCGCGCTGATGATCCGCCAGGTGACCGAAATCGACTTCCACGACTTTTCGATCGGGCTCCCCGCGTTCCTGACGATCGTGGTCACCCCGTTCACGTATTCGATCGCGAACGGGATCGGCGCCGGTTTCGTGAGCTTCGTCGTGATCCGCACCTGCACCGGAAAGGCGCGGCAGGTGCACCCGCTGATGTGGGTGGTTTCGGCCGCTTTCGTCGTCTACTTCGCGGTGGGGCCGATCCAGGCCGCGTTCCGCTGATTCGCCCCGTGGTGAAATTCACCCCGGCGGGGCCCGATCGTGAGGTATGCTAACTAAGTGTCCGGCGCGCGGGAAGCATCACTGGCGAGTCGGCTCCGGATCGCGGTCGTGCGGCTCAACCGCAGGCTCCGGGCCCAGCGGACCACGGAAACCGTTTCGCTGACCCAGGTTTCCGCACTGTCCACTTTGTACAAGTGTGGTGCGCTCACGCCGGGCAAGCTGGCTGCGAAGGAAGGCGTCCAGCCGCCGTCGATGACCAGGGTCATCGCGGCGCTGGAGGAAATCGGGTACGTGGTGCGAAACCCGCACCCGACCGACGGCAGGCAGGCGATCGTGGAGATCACCGAAGCGGGCCTCGGGTTCGTCCGCGAAGAGATTTCGGCGCGGGAAGCGTGGCTGGACCACCGCCTCGCCGAGCTGACCGAGGACGAGCGCGAAGTGCTGGCGAAGGCGGCGGACCTCATCGACAGGATGGCGGGGAACTAGCGGGCCGAAAACGGCCTGATTCCAGGGGGTGGCGACAACACAGTGCCCATAAACGCGGAGCCGGCGAACGCGGGCAGCAGAGAACAGTCCGTTCCGACGACCACCGCTACCCCGGATCCGGCACCGCCGCCAGGCGACCCCGGCACCGAGGGGCCGCCGATCCCCGAAGAGCCGGAGAAACCGGAAAGCGGCGGCAAACCGGGCCGCTTCGCGATGTTCTCGTCCCTGCGCGTGCGCAACTACCGGCTGTTCTTCAGCGGCCAGGTGATCTCCAACATCGGCACCTGGATGCAGCGCATCGCCCAGGACTGGCTGGTGTTCAGCCTCAGCGGCAACAACCCGGTCGCGCTCGGCGTCGCGGTCGCGCTGCAGTTCACCCCGATCCTGCTGCTCTCGCTGTGGGCAGGCGTGCTCGCGGATCGCGTCGACAAGCGCAGGCTGCTGATCCTCATCCAGAGCCTGACCTGCGTGCAGGCCGTCGCGCTCGGCCTGCTCGACATCACCGGCGCCGTCGAGCTGTGGCAGGTCTACCTGCTGTGCTTCGCCCTCGGCACGTGCGCGGCGCTGGAAGTGCCGACGCGCCAGTCGTTCGTCGCCGAGATGGTCGGCCGCGACCAGGTCGCCAACGCGGTCGCGCTCAACTCCTCGATCTTCAACATGGCCAGGATCGTCGGCCCCGCCATCGCCGGATTCGCGATCACCCTGGTCGGCACCGGCTGGCTGTTCCTGGCGAACGCCGCCAGCACGATCGCGGTGATCACCGGGATCGCGCTGATGGACCCGGACAAGCTGTTCCGCGGGCCCGGTATCGCCCGCGCGAAGGGGCAGCTTCGCGAAGGGCTCCGGTACGTGCGCGGCCGTTCCGACCTGATGACCGTGATGGTGCTCGTGTTCTTCGTCAGCACGTTCGGCATCACGTTCTTCACCTCGCTCGCGGTGGTCGCGGGCAACGTCTTCCACACCGCCGCCGACGGTTACGGCCTGCTGTCCACGATGCTCGCGATCGGGACGTTCACCGGCGCGCTGATGGCCGCGCGCCGGGGGGTGAAGGGCAGGCCGAGGGTGCGCCTGCTGCTGGTGGCCGCCGGCGGGCTCGGCGTGCTCGAGTTCGCGACCGCGTTCATGCCGACCTACCTGGCGTTCGGGATCGCGCTGATCCCGCTCGGCTACGCCACGATCACCTTCCTGAACACCGCCAACGCGATCGTGCAGACCGCGGTCAGCCCGGAGATGCGGGGCCGCGTGATGGGCCTGTACGTGCTGGTCCTCGTCGGCGGCAACCCGATCGGCGGCCCGATGACCGGGTGGATGGCGGACGCCTTCGGCGGCCGGTCCCCGTTCATCATCGGCGGGGCGCTGTCGGCGGTGGCGGCACTGGTGTGCGCGGTGGTGCTGGTGCGGCGCGGAGGGGTGAGCCTGGGCAGGGTGCTGGTGCGCCGGGAGCCGAAGGTGGACGTCAGCTCCGGGTGAGCGCGCTGCCCCGAAGGATGCTCCTGCAGGGGCCGAGGTGGGGTCCGCCCCGCATGCCCTGGCTCGTAAATGAGCAGATTCGCCGGGCACAGCGAGATCGCCCCTCAAGCGGAGGCGCGCCCGTATTTTCACCCCTGGCAGGACGTCCCCGACAGGGGACACAGATGACTGAAGGACGCCTTCGGGGATTCTGGTGCCGCGAAGGCGTCCTTCAGGGCGTCAGCGGCGGCATGCTCCGTGTCGTGAGGGTCGAGAATGCGGCGTCAGATGTCTCGAAGGGGCCCTTGAGGGAGCAAGGGCCTCGGCGGATCCACACTTCCGTCCCTCTCACCGGAGTCGGTGCGCACACATCATTGCCGTGACCTTCAGGAACCTTAACGCCGCGAATGCGACCTTCATGGGCCTTCTCCGTTCCCGTGCTCATGTCCCGAAGGGGCCCTTGAGGGAATCTGGTGCCGCGAAGGCGTCCTTCAGGGCGTCAGCGGCGGCATGCTCCGCGTCGTGAAGGTCCCCTTCGGGGCATGAGCACGGGAACGGGAAGGGACGTCAGCTCTGGACGAGTGCCGGGACGACCCGCTCGACGAACGACTGGAACGCCGCCGTGGTCATCGCCTTGCCGGGATTGGTGAAGGTGACCGTCTCGGTGCTCTTCTCCGACAGCCGGACCGCGATGGTGTCGCCTTCGACGGAGGCGGGGAGACCGGCCAGCTTCCCGGGGAAGGTCCGCGGCGTGACGTCGAGCCGGTAGACGGCGTGCACGCCGCTGACCACGCAGGTGCCTTCGAACTTGGCCTTCGCGGCCTGCGGCGACACGTGGGCTTCCTGCGCCATCGCCGCGCAGAGCCGCCACGAGACGATCGGCCACGGCTGGCCGAGCACCCCGGCGCCGGGGATCTCTTCGCGCGGCTGCGCCGAGATGGTGCCCTCGGCGGTGGTGGCCGGGAGCGCGGGGCCCGGTGTGGTGGTGGCCTTGATCAGCTCGTCGGCGAGCTTCACGGCCTGCTGGTCCATCGGCAGGTCCGCGCGGTTGATCGTGGCGCGCTGGTTGATGGTGACCGAGAGCTGCGGGCGCACGCCGCCGGTCTCGCTGTGCGGGCCCTCGGCGAGCCGCACGGCGACGGTGGCGCCGAGCCGGTCGGGAAGCCGCTGAAGCTGGCCCTGCCGCGACCCGACCGGGACCTGCTCCGCGCCTTCGGGAGGCGGCGAGGGCAGCGAGAGCTGGACGTGGATGTCGAGGCGGTCGGTGAGCACGTGGCAGCCGCCGGACCATTCGATCTCGCGCAGGCTCTTCGTGCCCAGCACGGTGTCCCACTGCTCCTGCGGCAGCGCCTCGCACAGCGCGTTGCTCGCGGTGGGCTCGGGGAGCGCGGTGAGCATCTCGCCGGTCGGCTTCGGCACGGGACGGGGGAGCTGGCCGTGCTGCGACGGCCACGACTGCGGCAGCCCCGGCGGCGGTGACTGGTCGATGGTGCCGAGCCCGCGGGTCCAGAGGTAGCCCGCGGCGGTGCCGACGCAGGCGAACACGAGGAGCGCGCCGACGGTGATGGTGAGGGCGGTCGACCTCTTGATCAGCCGGGCGCTCATCAGAATCCTCCCCTGTTTCCGCGGGTAAGCACTGGTGGGCCCGCGGGTACGTCCTCGCGGGTGTGGTGCGGGCGGCGTCAGTGCCGCCGCGCCGGGCCAGCCGCGGGAAAAACCTAGCCCGTCCGGTGGACTGGCGGGGCGCCTTCTGCAAATTACGCGCCTACGCCGGGTGAGTGAGACGTGGGTCTCCGTGAACTGCCCCTTGCCCCAATGAGTCAGGTTAGGCTAACCTCATACATGTCCGCTTCGTGGTGGGAGCGGCAGTCAGTTCGGGAACGGACGGGGTCCCGTCGCCGGAGCGATCCGGTGGCGGGGCCCCGTTTCCCGTTACGGGGAGTGTGCACGAAAAAAGGGGCCCTCCGTAAGGGAGGACCCCGATCTTCTCGCCGCTTGGACGATCAGGACGACCGGCTCAGGACAGCAGCAGGCCGTTGCCGCCCGAGCGGGCGTTGTCGAAGCGCTTGCTGATCTCATCCCAGTTGAAGATGTTCCACAGCGCCTTGACGTAGTCCGGCTTCACGTTCTTGTAGTCCAGGTAGAACGCGTGCTCCCACACGTCGACCAGCAGGATCGGCACGGTTGGCAGGATCAGGTTGTTGTGGTGGTCCCGCAGCTGCTGGGTGATCAGCGTCTTGCCGATCGGGTCCCAGGACAGCGCGCCCCAGCCGTTCCCCTGGATCGTGGTGGACACCGCGGTGAACTGCGCCTTGAACTTGTCGAACGAGCCGAACGACTCGTCGATCGCCGCGGCGAGCTCGCCGGTCGGCTTGTCGCCGCCGTTGGGCGACAGGATCTTCCACCAGACCACGTGGTTCGCGTGACCCGCGAGGTTGAAGGCGAGCGTGGTCTCGAGGCCCACGATGGACCCGAAGTCGTTCGCGTCGCGCGCGGCGGCCAGCTTGTCCAGCGTGTCGTTCGCGCCCTTGACGTAGGTCGCGTGGTGCTTGCTGTGGTGCAGCTCGTTGATCTCACCCGAGATGTGCGGTGCGAGGGCGCCGTAGTCGTAGTCGAGATCGGGGAGCTCGTACAGGGCCATTAGCCCTCCTTCTGTGTTTCGACGCTGTTGCTGCCGGTTCCGAACTTAGTAGCACTCGCCGGTGGACGGCGACCTGGGGCGCCGCCGTCTCCACAGGTGGAACCCCTGCTGGCGGTACCCGGTGGTGCCCGGACCGAAACCCAGCCTGCTTCCTCTACCTAGATCGAGGTCAACGTCGATGTGACGCGGGTCGCCGCGCGCGGTTCGCGGGCTGAACGTCGTCAGCCCGCGAACACTCAGGCGGCGAGGTGCTCGTCCATGCCGTCGGCGAGCTCGGCGAACACCGCGATGTTGCATTCGAACGCGGCGAGCGTCTCGTCGATGACCTTCGCGCGTTCGGCCTCGTCCCACGGCGCGGTGTCGAGCAGGCCGCGGTACCGGTCGCGGAACGCGGGCGCGCTCATCGGCAGGTCGAACCGGTAGAAGAGCGAGCCCGGCCCGTCGATCCGGTAGTTCTTCTCCAGCAGCCGCCGGATGACCTGGCCGCCCGCGATGTCGCCGAGGTAGCGCGTGTAGTGGTGCGCGACGTATCCGCCTGCCCAGTCGAAGGCGACCGACTTGATCCGGTCGACGTAGGCGCGCGTCGCGGGCAGGGGTTCGATCGCGGTCCGCCAGCCGGCCCCGACGAGGAACTCCAGGTCCGCTTCGAGCGAGGGCAGCCGCCGCAGCTCGTCGAACACGAACGCGCCGCCGACCCGGTCACCGGCCATCGCGGTCGAAGCCTGCTCGATCGCGCCGTAGATGTAGTGGTACTGCACCGCGAGCTGGGTGTACCCCGACAGCGTCAGCGCGCCGCCGAGCAGCGCGTCCATGTAGCGGGAGTGGTTCGCGCGGTCGTGCACGCCGAGGGTCGAGCGGCGCAGGACCGCGGAGAACCGAGCCTGGTCGAGCGGGGTTTCGGTCGCAACCGGCATCGGACGCCTCCATCGTTCTGACACGCTGTCAGAAAGAGCGTAAGCGATCCGCCGCACTTAGGCTAGCCTAAATTCCCTGTCGATTGGGTGCCGTTTTCACGCCGGCGCCGCGCAGCACGAACCGGACCGCGGTGTCGATCACGGCGTCGAGCCGGTCGGCGGGGACGTCGACCACCTGCCTGCCGCCGATCGCCGACGAGATCATCCCGGCCAGCGTGTCCGGATCCTCCTCGGGGAGCTGACCCGCGCGGATGCCGTCGGCGATGATCACGCGCAGGCGCTCGCCGATGGGGTCCGCGTGCGCGGCGATCCGCTGGTAGGCGGACGGGGCGAGCGCCGAGGCGAGCGTGCCGCCCGGCGGGAGGTGGTACTCGGCGAGCGTGCGCAGCTGCATCCGGACGAACGCGGCGAGCTGCGAGACCGGGTCGCCCGCGGCGGCGACCGCTTCTTCGAGCCGCTCGACGTACCGCGCGGACTCGGCCTCGACGAACGCGATGAGCAGGCTTTCGCGGTCGGGGAAGTGGTTGTAGATCGCGGTGCGCCCGACGCCGGCGGCCGAGGCGACCCCGGCGAGCGTCACCGCGTCGAACCCGCGCTCGTACAGCTGCGCGCGCAACGCGTCGAAAACCTTGGCGCGGACCTGTTCGCGGTGCGCGGTCAACGAGCCGCCGATGATCTTCGGCACCGCGCACCTCCCTCGGCCTGGTGCGACGATCGTGCCAGCGGCGGGGACCGCTGTCGAGACGAGGTCAGACGTCGAGCGGCCACTCGTGCACGGGGTGCCCGTTCGTGCTCAACCGGAGGTAGGAGCGCAGCATTTCGGACAGCGCGGTTTCCCGGTCGAGGCCGCGCTTCTGGGCCCGGTTCACGGTTTCGCGCTGCCACCACGATCCCGTGCGCCTGGTGAGGCAGCGTCTTTCGATCACGCCGAGGTACCGCTCGCGCGCCGCGTCGGCGACGCCGGACTGCTGGAGCCCTTCGTGCGCGAGCGGCAGCAGCACGCGCAGCACCAGCTCGTCCGGCGGGATCCAGCCGATACCTGGCCAGTAGAGCTGCGCGTCGAACCCGTTCCGCGCGCCGGCGTAGAGGTTTTCCTCGGCGGCCTGGAACGACATCTGTGTCCACACGGGACGCTCGTGCTCGGCGAGCGCGCGCTGCGCGCCGTAGAAGAACGCGGCGTTCGCGACGATGTCGAGCACGGTCGGCCCCGCCGGGAGCACGCGGTTCTCCACGCGCAGGTGCGGTGTGCCGTCGACGACGTCGTAGACGGGCCGGTTCCAGCGCCACACGGTGCCGTTGTGCAGCCGGAGTTCGGTGAGCTTCGGCGCCTTGCCGGACTCGAGCGCCTCGACCGGGTCCTCGGGATCGGTTTCCGGCAGCAGGCCCGGGAAGTAGCGGACGTTCTCCTCGAACAGGTCGAAGATCGAGGTGATCCACCGCTCGCCGAACCACACGCGCGGCCGGACGCCCTGGTTCTTCAGCTCCTCCGGCCTGGTGTCGGTGGCCTGCTGGAACAACGGGATCCTGGTCTCGTGCCAGAGCGCCTTGCCCAGCAGGAACGGTGAGTTCGCGCCGATCGCCACCTGCACGCCTGCCAGGCACTGCGCCGCGTTCCAGTACGCGGCGAACTCCTCCGGCGCGACCTGCAGGTGCAGCTGCACGGACGTGCAGGCCGCTTCGGGCAGGATCGACTCCGAGTAGCTGCGCAGGCGCTCGGGCTTCTGCTCCGGCAGCGCCGCGCCTTCCATCGACAGCACGGAGTGCTCGCCGCGCGCGGCGAAGATCTGGTCGTTCAGCAGGGCGTACCGAGCGTTGTTGGTCAGCCACTTCTCGTCGAAGTGGTCGTGCCTGAGCGTCGGCAGGATGCCGATCAAGGCCACAGTGGACGCCGACTTGCTCGCCGCGGTGCTCGCGCTGGTGAGGTAGGCGTCGAGGTCGTGTTCCAGCTCTCCCACCGATTCTCCGGCGAGCGGGCGCGGCGGGACGTTGAGTTCGATGTTGTGCTGACCGAGTTCGGTGGTGAAGGAAGGATCGTCCAACGCTTCGAGCACGGCCGTGTTCCGCATCGACGGCCGCATCGCCGAGTCGACGAGGTTCAGTTCGACTTCGAGGCCGATGTGCTTGCGGGGAAAGGAAAAACTGCCGTCCGAGAGCATACGGGCGAGGGTGTCCAGGCACCGCTGGACCTTGCGGCGGTAACGGCCACGGTCCCGCGGATCGAATGGGTCCGACGACAGGTCTTTACCCATGGCGTGTCCCTGTTTCTTCCTCGGTCAAGGCTCCCCGATCGCCTCAGATTTTCAGTGCCAGCGTTGCAACGGTTCGGCCGACAACCGTGACACAGCGGCGATGGCCCGGCTAGCGGCCAAACTGGTGCTCTCTGTCACCTCGGGTTAACAGACAGCAAAAAAGAGCCAAGAGTACCAGGATGCCCACGACGTTCGGACCAGCAACGGCGGTGCGAGCGGGGGTGGCAGACTCTCCAGGTGGCCGAAAAGATCGACGTCGACGACGAACGGGACCCGAGGCTCGACGATTTCCGGGACCTCTCGGCAGCCGACCGGCGGCCGGATCGCCCCGGTGGCCGTGGTTTCGTGATCGCGGAAGGCACCGTGGTCGTGCGACGGCTGCTGCGATCCCGCTTTCCGCCGCGCGCTCTACTGGGAGTAGAGCGCCGGATCGCCGATCTGGAGCCGGATCTCGCCGGGTTCGACGTGCCCGCCTACGTCACGTCGGCGGAGACGATGGCGAACGTCGTCGGGTTCCACCTGAACCGGGGCGTGCTCGCGGTCGCCGATCGCGCGCCGCAGCCGTCCGTGCGGGAGATCGCCCGCGCGGCGAACGTGCTCGCCGTGCTCGAAGGCGTCGGCGACCACGAGAACCTCGGCGCCCTGTTCCGCAACGCGGCCGCGCTCGGGATCGGCGGCGTGCTCCTCGGCCCGCGCTGTTCGGATCCGCTCTACCGGCGCAGCGTCCGCGTCTCGATGGGGCACGTGCTGCGGGTGCCGTTCGCCACACTCGCCGCCTGGCCGTCTGGATTGGACGTGCTGCGCGAAGAGGGGTTCCGGGTCGCCGCGCTCACCCCGCACGAGAGCGCGATGCCGTTGCGCGAACTCGGCGGCGGGCGCGTGGCGCTGCTGTTCGGCTCGGAAGGGCCCGGCCTCACCGAGGACGCACTGGGCGCGGCGGATGCTCGGGTGCGCATCCCGATGGCGGGCGGGGTCGATTCGCTGAACGTCGCGACCGCCGCGGCGGTGGCCTTCTACGAACTCGCCGGGCGTGGGTAAGTTTGGCCGCGATCGTCGAAGCCGAGGAGGGCGCACGGGTGGAGCTGCGGGTCCGTGGTGAGCGCGCGGTGTTCGCGGGCGGCGGGGAAGGTGCGCGGGAGACCGACCCGCACCACCTGGCGCTCGGCAGAGACCTTGCCGACGCGCTGCACGAATGGGCCCGCGTCGCCGCGGCCGTGGCGCGCGACCGCGACGGCGCGCCGTCACCTGGCGAGGCCGCGGCCGTCGTCTCCCAGCGGGGGCGGCAGCTCGCGAGCAGGGTCGCCGCCGCGATGGGCACGCCGGTCGACTACGTCGACCCGGTCACCGGCACGATGTCGGTGGTGTCCCCGCCCGAGCGCGACGCCAAGGTGTCGTGGCTGCGCAAGGCGATTCCCGAGACCCGCGTCGGCGACGAACCCACGCCGTGGGCGACCGGGCTCGTCGTCGCCGGCTTCGTCGCGGCCGTGGTGATCATGGCGATGGTGGCGCTGGCCAGCACGCTCGCGGACGAGACGAGCGGCCTGCTCGCGATCGTCGCGGCGCTGGTCGTGTCGGCGGGCCTGGTGCCGTCGCTGTGGCTCGCGCGCCGGATGCCGATCGTCCGCTGGATCGCGCTGGGCGCGGGCGGCGGGATCGCGCTGTCCTGGATCGGCGTCCTCGTCGTCGCGCTCTGACTCTCCACTGTGGACTGACCTGCCGGTCGCGACGACATTCGCCGCTCGGGGTGCGTTACGGGCATAATTCCCCCGTGGCAAAAGACCCGCTGCCCTCGCTCCGCCGGGTGTGCATGGCGCTCCCGGAGGTGACCGAGCGGCTCAGTCACTCCGTGCCCGCCTGGTTCGTGCGCGGCAAGAAGCAGTTCGTGATGTTCGCCCCGCAGCACTACGACGACCGGCCCGGGTTCTGGTGCGCGGCGCCGCCGGGGGTGCAGGAGGACCTGGTCGCGAACGAGCCCGAGCGCTTCTACCGGCCGCCCTATGTCGGGCACCGCGGCTGGCTCGGGGTCCGGCTGGACGTGGACGTCGACTGGGGCGAGATCGCCGCGATCGTCCGCGAGGCGTACACGGTCGTCGCGCCGAAGAGCCTGGTGGAGCGGCTCGGATAGCTCAGCCGCGCTGCGAGCGCACGCCGAGGAGCACGTCCTCCCACGAGGGGACGATCGGATGGTTCTTCTTGCCCTTCGCGCGCGCGGGCTCGGGCTTGGCCTCGTCGACGGGTTCCTCGGCGGGCTCTTCGGCTGGCACGCGCGGGATTTCCCGGGTGTCGTCGTCCTGCGGGTCCGGGATCGGCGCCTCGGTCACCGAGCCGCCGGATTCTTCGAGCGAGGATTCGAGTGTCGGCTGGGCGTCCTCGGAGACCGCGCGCAGGGTCCTCGGCTGGCGGTGCGCGTTCGGGTTGAGCAGATCCTCGGCCGGCTCGTCGAGCGCGGTCACGGTGCCGCCGTGCGCGCCGGGCGAGAACGCCCAGTGCGCGGCGTTGTCCGAGCGCCCCGCCTGCCACCGCAGGCCGACGACCCACTTGCCGTCGTCGCCCTTCCACGAGTCCCAGACGGCCTGGGTGTAGTCCTGCCCGCGGACGCCGAACGCGTAGTGCACGACCTCGCCGAGCGTGCGCACGTCGGGGCCGTCCTCGCGCACCGGGTGCGCCTGCTGGGCCAGGTCGGCGGTACGGGAGCGTTCGAGCAGCACGGGGTAGGCGAACCGCTCCACCCGCTGCGCCGGCACCCCTGCCGACGTCGCGACCTGCTCGACCGATTCACCGGCCCTGATCCGTGCCTGGATCTCGCGTGGCCGCATCTGGCTCTCCAACTCGATCTCGATCTGCCCGAGCCGGGTGATGTCACCCCTCGCCGCCGCACGGAGTCTCTCATCGGCGGGCAGCAGGAACCGCTCACGGCGCGCCGGGTCTTCGCACACGATGGACTTACCGTCCTCGTGCAGCCCGACCACCCGTAGCGCTCGCATGCCCCGCCTCCCGTGAGACTTCACCTTTGTGGGTGTCCACGTTAGTGCGGCGCGTCGGCTTGACGGGTGAGGCGCGCCGATCCACCGTGGATCCCTTTTCGATCATGAACGACGGGCACGCGCACGAGGATGCGGACGCGCCGTGACCGGACCATCACGAAAAGGGGAACTTTCAGCCGGGCAGCCGCACCGCGACGGCGAGCCCGCCGTGCGCGCCCGCTTCGGCGTGCACGGTGCCGCCGTGCGCCTGCGCGACCGAGCGCACGATCGACAGCCCGAGCCCGGCGTTGCGGCTGTCGCCGGTGCGCTCGGTGAGGCGCCGGAACGGTTCGAAGAGCTGCGGGACGGCGTTCGGGTCGACCTGCGCGCCCGTGTTGCGGACGACGAGCGCCGGGTCGGTGCCGACTTCGACGAGCACCGAGCCGTTCTCGTGGTTGTAGGTGATGGCGTTGTCGACGAGGTTCGTCACGAGCCGTTCCAGCAGCACCGGATCGCCCGCGACGGTGCGCGGGACCGCGTTGACGCGCACGGTGACCTGCTTTTCGGCGGCGCGTGCTCGCACGGAGCGGGCGACCTGCTCGGCGATCTCGTCGAGCCGCACCGGGGTCCGCGAGGTCAGCCCGCGGTCGCTGCGCGCCAGCACGAGCAGGCCCTCGATCATGCGTTCGCTGCGTTCGTTCGTGTAGAGCAGCTGCTGGCCGAGCTTGCGCACCTCGGGGCCCGCTTCTGGGTCGGCGAGCGCGACTTCGATGAGGGTCCGCTGGACGGCGAGCGGCGTGCGCAGCTCGTGCGAAGCGTTGGCGACGAAGCGTTTCTGGCTGTCGAACGAGACGGCGAGCCGGTCGAGCATGCCGTCGAAGGTGTCCGCCAGCTCCTTCAGCTCGTCGGACGGGCCGTCGAGGTTGATCCGGCGGTCGAGGCTGCGCGCGCCGAGCCTGCGCGCGGTCGAGGTGATCGCGTGGATGGGGTGCAGGGCCTTGCCGGAAACCACCCAGCCGAGCGCCACCGCGAGCGCGGCCGCGATGACCAGTGCCAGCACCGAGGTGAGGATGAGCTGGGACAGGGTGGACGAGCGGTAGTCCGACAGCGACCCGCTGACCAGTTGGAGGGCCTCGCTCGCCGGGACGGTCCTGGCCGGCGCCATGGGCGTGCCCACCGCGGGCCCGTTCGACGAGATGGCGGGGCCGAGCGCCGCCGTCGCGGTGCGCGCGTAGGTGCCCGCCTCCGGCAGCGAGCCGCTCACCAGTACGTAGTTGACGATCAGCAGCACGGCGCCGATGAGCAGGAACAACCCGCCGTAGACGATGGTCAGCCTGCCGCGCAGCGTCAGCTTGAGGTCCTTCATGGGCCGAACCGGTAACCCGCGCCGGGCACGGTCTCGATGAGGCCCGGCTGCCCGAGCTTGCGGCGCAGCGTCATCACGGCGACCCGCACCGCGTTGGTGAACGGGTCGGCGTGTTCGTCCCAGGCCTTTTCGAGCAGGTCCTCGGCGCTGACCACGGCCCCTTCGGCGCGCATGAGCACTTCCAGCACGGCGAACTCCTTCGGGGACAGCGTCAGGAACCGGCCGTCGCGGGCGGCCTGGTGGCGCGGCAGGTCGAGGACGACGCCCGCGCGTTCGAGCACCGGTGGCAGCGCGGGCCGCGCACGCCTGCCCAGCGCCTGCACGCGGGCCACGAGTTCGGCGAACGCGAACGGTTTCGTCAGGTAGTCGTCGGCGCCGAGGCCGAGCCCGCCCACCCGGTCGGTCACGTCGGCGGCCGCGGTGAGCATCAGCACGCGTGCCTCGCCGCCGGTGCCGACCACGGCGCGGCACACGTCGTCGCCGTGCACCACCGGCAGGTCGCGGTCGAGCACGACGACGTCGTAGGCGTGCACGCCGACGCGTTCCAGCGCCTGCCCGCCGTCGTAGCAGACGTCGACCGCCATCGACAGCCGCCGCAGTCCCTCGGCCACGGTGTCCGCCATCAGCTGTTCGTCTTCGACCACGAGCACTCTCACCCGTTCAGTTTCCGCGATCGGGATAAGCGCGGGATAAGCGAACTCGCTTAGCGCGCCGAGATCACCCGCTCCGTAGACCTTTCTCCGGCAGGCGGGCCCGGGTCGTCGGGGGCCGGGCCCGCGTTCATTTCGGAAAGGCGGAGGAAGCGATGCGAGCAGGGCTGATGGCCGGGGTGTGGATCGCCGGGGCGCTGGTGGCTCTCGCGGGCTGCTCGAACGACGACGGCGGCGGTGACAAGGTGGCGTCGGTGTCGTCGGTGTCGTCACCGCCCGCGGCGGGACAGGGCGACCAGAACGCGGGCAACCAGGGCGGCAGCGACGAGGACAAGCGGCGCGCCTTCGCGAAGTGCATGCGTGAGCACGGCGTCGACATGCCGGACCCGCAACCGGGCGGGATGGGCACCACGATGAAGATCGAAGCCGGTGGCGAGGCGAAGATGAAGGCCGCGGAGGAAGCGTGCCGCAAGCTGCTGCCCAACGGCGGCGAAATGAAGAAACCGGACGCCAAGCAGCTCGACGAGATGCGCAAGCAGGCGAAGTGCATGCGCGAGCACGGTGTCGACATGCCGGATCCCGATCCGGAAAAGCCGGGGATGCGCGTCGCGGGCAAGGCGGGCGACCCCGCGAAGATGGAAGCCGCCGCGAAGGCGTGCGGGATGGGCGAAGGCGCACCTGCCGCCGCGGCGGTGCCCGGGAAATGAGCGCGCGAACCAACCGGCGGGCTCGCTGGTTCGTCACGGGCGCGGTCGTCGTGGTGGTGCTCGGCACCGTCGCCGCGGTGATACTGACCAGGCTCGGCGGAACGGCCGCGGCGGGGGACAAGGCGCCACCGCCGCCGGTCGCCACGGCCACCGTGGCGAAGGGGAACCTGTCCGAAGAGGAAACCGTCGACGGCCGTCTCGGCTACGGCGCCGAGCGCTCGGTGCCGGGGCGCAAACAGGGCACCGTCACCGGTTTGCCGGAGGCGGGCACGGTGCTCGAGCGCGGCAAGTCCGTGTACACAGTGGACGCGAAACCGGTGCCGCTGTTATACGGGAGCCTGCCGTTCTACCGCGATCTCGCCGAAGGGGCCGAGGACGGGCCGGACGTCAAGGAGCTGGAGGAGAACCTCAAGGCGCTCGGCTACGGCTCGTTCGGCAGGCCGGACGCGAAGTTCACCGCCGCGACCGCCACCGCGTTGAAGAAATGGCAGAAGAAGATCGGGCTGCCCGAGACCGGCACGTTCGGCTCCGGTGACGTGATCGTCCAACCGGGACCGGTGCGCGTGTCGAAGGTCAGCGCCCAGCCGGGTGCGCCCGCTGGCGGCGATCTGATGAAGGTCACCGACACCACGCGCGCGGTCACCGTGCAGCTCGACCAGGACAAGCAATACCTTGCCGCGAAGGGCGCGAAGGTCGGGCTCGACATCAGTGGCGGGGGTTCGGCCACCGGCACGATCACCTCGGTCACCGCGGTGCCGGGTGACGGGGCCTCCGGTGACGGCAAGTCGAAGGTGGAAGTCCAGATCACCATGGACGACACGGCGGGGTCGGGGCAGCTCGATTCGGCCTCGGTCAGCGTGCGGTTCACCAAGGGCGAGCGGGACGGGGTGCTCACCGTTCCGGTCGGCGCGCTGCTCGCGCTCGCCGAAGGCGGTTACGCACTGGAGGTCGACGAAGGCGGCAAGCGACGCCTGCTTCCGGTCCAAACGGGACTGTTCGCCGATGGCAGGGTCGAGGTCAGTGGCGCCGGGGTCCGCGAGGGCATGACGGTGGTGACCACGTCATGACACCGGTGCTCGAAGTAGTGGAGGCATCCCGAACCTACGGCGGGAACGTGGCCGCGTTGCGGGAAGTCTCTTTGTCCATTGAGGACGGTGAGATGCTGGCGATCGTCGGCCCGTCCGGATCGGGGAAGTCCACTTTGCTCCAGCTTATGGGCACATTGGACCGGCCGGACAGCGGGCAGGTGCTGGTGCGCGGGCACGATGTCGCGGAACTCGGGGACAGGGCGCTGTCCGCGTTGCGGTCGCGGTGGATCGGGTTCGTGTTCCAGCGCTTCTACCTCAGCGACGGCGTGACGGCCGTCGACAACGTCGCGATGGGCCTGCTCTACGCCGGTGTGTCGCGGCGGAAGCGGCGGATACGCGCGCTGGAGGCGTTGGAGCGGGTGGGGCTCGCGCACCGGGCTTCGCACCTGCCGAACGAGTTGTCCGGTGGGGAACGCCAGCGCGTGGCGATCGCGCGGGCGACGGTGAACCGGCCGCCGATCCTGCTCGCCGACGAGCCGACCGGGAACCTCGACACCGTCAACGGGGAATCGGTGCTGGCGCTGCTCGGCGAGCTGAGCGCGGAGGGCACCACGGTCGTGATCATCACGCACGACCACGGGGTGGCGGCCGGCGTGCCGCGGCGAGTGGAACTGCTCGACGGGCAGTTGCGGCTCGACACCGGGAGCCCGATGGCGGTCGCGACATGACGACGACTCTCGAAGCGCCTCCTTCGCCGGCGCGGCTGGGCGGCGGCGACCTGTTCGCGCTCGGCGCGCACGGGATGCGGACGAGGCCGTTGCGCGCGGTGCTCTCCGCGCTCGGCATCGCGATCGGTGTGGCCGCGATGGTCGCCGTGCTGGCGGTTCCCGCGTCGGGCGCGCAGGCGTTGCACGACCGGCTCGCCGCGATGGGCACGAACCTGCTCGCGGCGGGGCCGGGCCAGACCCTGTTCGGCAAGGACGCGACCCTGCCGGACACCGCGGTGCCGATGGCGAAGCGGATCGCGCCGGTCACCGGGGCCGCCGCGCTCGGGAAGACCGGCGACACGGTGCGGCGCACGGACAAGGTGTCCGCCGACGAGACGTCCGGGCTCTCCGTCTACGCGGCCAACCCGGATCTGCTCGGCGTGCTGGACGGGAAGGCGCGTGGCGGTACGTTCCTGAACGCGGCGAACCAGGCTTTCCCGGTGGCGGTACTGGGTTCCGTGGCCGCGGCTCGTCTCGGGATCGACCACGTGGACCCGGCGCACCCGCGACAGGTGTGGATCGGGAACCAGTGGTTCACCGTCGGCGGCATCCTCGACCCGATGCCGCTCGCGGAGGAGGTGGAACGCTCGGTGCTCGTCGGCTGGGACGCCGCGAAGCGCTACCTCGGGTTCAACGGGCACCCGACGACGGTGTACGTGCGCGCGCCGGAGTCCCAAGTGGACAATGTGCGATCGGTGCTGGGGCGGACTTTGAGCCCGGCCGCGCCGAACGAGGTCAACGTGCGCAAGCCGTCGGAAGCGCTCGAAGCGCAGAAGGCGTCCGG
The DNA here is from genome assembly GCF_039529815.1 of Amycolatopsis minnesotensis. NCBI lineage: Bacteria > Bacillati > Actinomycetota > Actinomycetes > Pseudonocardiales > Pseudonocardiaceae > Amycolatopsis > Amycolatopsis minnesotensis. Next base: position 26,243 of record NZ_BAAANN010000063.1, read on the forward strand.
CAGCACCTACGACGCGCTGTTCCTCGGTCTCGGCGCGGTCGCGCTGCTCGTCGGCGCGGTGGGAGTGGCGAACACGATGGTGATCTCGGTACTGGAACGGCGCCAGGAAATCGGCCTGCGCCGCGCGCTCGGTGCCACGAAACGGCAGATCCGGGGCCAGTTCCTGGCCGAATCGGTGCTCCTGTCCGGGTTAGGCGGCGCTTGCGGCGTCCTGATCGGGGTGCTGGGGACGACCGGGTATGCGCTGAGCCAGGGCTGGCCCGCGATCCTGCCACCGTTGGCACTCGTCGGCGGCGTTGCCGTTTCCGCTCTGGTGGGCGCTTTGGCAGGTGCCTATCCCGCCATCCGTGCGGCTCGGCTGGCCCCCACGCGGGCTTTGGCTTGATCCCGGGGGCGGGTCTGCCTTGCCCCGAAGGTGACCTTCGGGGACCCGGATGCCCTGAAGGTCGCCTTCGGGGCGTCCAATGCCGCGAACTCGGCTTTCCTGTCGCGTCCGCGATTTTCGGTGAGGCGGCACGATACAGCAATGGGTGCCGGGGCTCCGGAAGTTGTCCACAGGGAGCGGGTTGTCCACAGCCGAGCCCGTCGGGACTGGTGCTCGCCGGACATCGACGGTCACGCTGTGACCTGTGATGAAACGAGGCCATTGGGCTGATAACCCCGAGCTGGTGGAGAACCGGTCGATGATGGGCGTCATCAAGGTGTCCGCGCTCATCGCGATCGGGATGCACAGCAAGACCATTTATCGGCGCTGTCTTCCCGGCGAGCGCTGGCAGCGCATTCTGCCCGGCGTGGTGCTGTTGCGAAACGCGCCGCCGACAACGGTTCAGCGAACAGCGGCAGCGCTCTTGTACGCGGGCCCGTCCGCACAGTTGACCGGTATCGAGGCGTGTCTTCGACACGGCCTGCGATCGCCTTCGCTGCCGCGGCTCAACTACGTGCACGTCCTGGTGCCGCATGAGCGCAACGTCAAAAGCAGCGAGTTCGTGGTTGTCGAGCGCACCAACCGGCTTCCCGCCCCCGTGATCCGAGGCAATTTCGCGCTGGCACCGATCGCCCGTGCGACGGTCGATGCCGCGCGCCGCATCAAGAATCCGGATGCTGTCGGGAAGCTCCTCAGCGAGGCGGTACAACAGCGCCGCTGCGCACCGGAGGAACTCTTCCGGGAACTGGATGAGGGAAGCCAGCGAGGAACCGCTCTTCCGCGTCGGCTGCTCGCGGGCTGGACCTCGCTGCGGTCCGTCGCGGAAGCGCGGGCGAAGGCGATCGCGGACACCCTGCCTTCGCCACCGTCCCATTGGAACGTTCCGGTCTACGACGCGAAGGGTGAATACGTCGGCTGCCCCGATGCTTGGTGGGATGATGTCGGGCTGGCGTGGGAAATCGATTCCGCGAACTTCCACTTCTCGCTGTCCGGGTACTCCCGGACAGTCGAGCGGAACACGCGCTACGCGGCCGCGGGGATTTGCTGCGTCCAAACGCTTCCATCGCAGATCACGAAGGAACCGGACGAAGTGCGTGCGAGCCTGATCGCCGCGTACGAGACGGCGGCGGGACGTGCGCGCCCTCAGGTCCGGTTAGCAGCAGGCTCCTAGCGCGCGGCCTCGCGCCGATGCGACTGAAGGACGCCTTCAGTCGTCGGTGTCCCCTGGCGGGGACCTCCTGCCGAGGGTGAAAATAGGGGGCACGCGCCTCGGCTGGAAGGGCGATCTTGCGGTGCCCGGCGATTCTGCTCATTTACGAGCCGGGCATACGTGGCTGCTTGAAGGCATCCGCGAACGCGAGGGTCGGATTCGCGGCATCAGATTCCCGAAGGAGTCCTTCGGGCACGCGCTGGGAATTCGAAGCTCGCACCCTGCTCGTTTTGGCGCGCATGCCCCGAAGGGACCTTTCGGGACGTGAGCGCCGCGGATGCGACCTTCGTGGGCCTTCTCTGCTCCGGGACACCTGCGCGGTCCCGGCGTACAGCCTTGCCACCGCCGCCGCCTCAGCCGCCGCCCCAGCGGGCTCAGAATGCCCTGAATGGGCCCTTGAGGGAATGTGATGCCCCGAAGGCCACAGTGATGATGTGTGCGCGTCGATTCCGGTGAGATGGGTGGCGGGGAGGCCGCCGGGGCTTGGTCTCTGAAGGTGACCTTCGGGGCATCTGACGCCCCAATCCCGCCCCTCACGGCGCACGGCACGACGCACGGCACGGCGCACGGCACGGCAACGCCCATGCCCTGGCTCGTAAATAAGCAGATTCGCCGGGCACAGCAGGATCGCCCCTCCAGCGGAGGCGCGCGCCCCTATTTTCACCCCTGGCAGGACGTCCCCAGGGGACACAGATGACTGAAGGTCGCCTTCGGGGAATCTGACGCCGCGAACTCACCCTTCG